>CAMEKZ010000129.1 GCA_945921635.1 uncultured Clostridia bacterium | reverse complement strand
GTGCGAATCTCGTCGTTACCGAAAACGTCGGATAATGAGCAGGCTTATCAATAATTTGCTCCGGAATGAATAAACGCGGCAATTTCCACTAAAATAGGTAACAGCTATTGCATTTCTGTGAAAAATGGTGTATATTTATATCGGCAGGTTTTGCCTGCCGATAAGCCATTGACCGATAAAGAGAAAGGAAGTATTCAAAATGAAAAAAATTAAAGAAATATCAGCGATAATTACTGCAGCGGTTATGACTATGCTGTTTTCAATCCCCTGCTTTGCCGAGAATGTAGGCGACAGCAGCGGAAACGTAGCTACAGGCGTACAGCTTAACTGGCTCCCGATTGCTATTTGCGGCGGAGCACTGGTTGTTGCAGCAGTCGTATTTGTAATTACCATGATTATTAAGAAAAAGAAAAATAATAAGTAATACTGATACGAAGTATTTTATTGTTGAATTTGCACAATAATATGCAGAATAATTGGCGCTGTTTGGTTAAGTTTCACCTAAATCAAGCGGCGTCAATGCTTTTTTTGCAAGGGATTTTATAATAAAATTACGAAAAAACATCGAAAAATTTTATCGGGGCACAAAAACATTAGTGAAACTCAACATAATTTGCGCGTATTCAGGAATTTTTATTGTGAATAAATGACATCGGTTACAAAACAAGAGCGCAAATCGTGAGCAATATTTATGCAGTTTTGCCAGTTGATTTTTTTGCTGTTATGTTGTATTATCATGGTAAGGCAATTTTAAGAATATTTTAATTGTTTTTAACTAATTTATTTTATGGAGGACAAAAAAATGAAAATTTCTAAGATTTTCGCTGCTATCGCAGCAACAGCAGTTGCAGCTTCTACTCTTGCAGTAAGTGCTTTTGCAGCAACTGTTACTTCTAACAGCGCAATCGATGCAGAATCCGATGGCGTTGCAGATGCAGTAATCAAGCTCTATGAGTATGATTCTAAGACAGACGTAACAAGTGTTGACCTTTTCTCAGACACAGGCGTAGCTCGTTCTGATGTTTACGGTTTTAGAGTTACACTTGACATCACAGCTGACGAAGTAAACGGTGAAGACTGGATCGGCGGCGGCATGGGTGCTAACTCCGAGTCCACAGGCTGGTACTCAGTAGAGTGGGGTCAGGCAGCAGGCGAAAAGCCCATCGTTCTTGGTGAAGACGGCGTTCTCGAGTTACTCGAAGACGAGCCCATCTTTGATGATGCTGACACATACTGCCAGCTTTGGATCCAGGCTTGGGGTCTTGATGTTACAGTAGCTTCTATGGAAGTTCTTGACAAGGACGGCAATGCAATCGAAGCTCTCTCTGATGCAGCTGAAATCGGTGGTTCTGAAGTTCCCGGCGGTTCTGAAGAGCCCGGTGAGTCTGAGCCTACAGATGAGCCCACTGACGAGCCTACAGATGAGCCTACAGACGTTGATCCCGGCGCTGAGTCCGGCGGCAACCTTCCTACAGGTGCTATGCTCACAGTTATCCCTGCAGCATTAGCAGCAGGCGCTCTTGCAACAGCTGGTATCGTTCTTAAGAAGAAGAGCAAGTAATTTAAACATTACTGTTTGATTTTTAAAGAATAGCTATAAACGCCCCGTGTTCGCACGGGGCGTTTCAGACTGTCGATAAACCCACGCACCGCAAAAACGCAATTTTTTCAAATAATTGAGATTGATTTATAGGTTGCTTTTTTTATAAGTTTCGGAGAGCCTCACATCGGCTCTCCGAAAGCGTTTTTGCTTACTTCGTCAAAAGCCGCCTACCGTACCTTTGTACGCCTACGGCGGCTTTTTCCTCGTCTGCGCGTGTTTCTCGAAGTCTGACAGCTTGTCGAAAAATCACTTTTTCGACAAGCTGACGCCCCGTGTTCGCACGGGGCGTTTTTCTATGCTATTTGAGCGGAACGTAAATTCTCAAAGTAAATTCCACTGTGGAATTTACTTTGAGAATTTACTATTTCAGCGGAAAATCATCGCAGTAGCTAAAACGGCTTGAATTTTGCGGTAAAATGTGATATAATATTTTAAATATATTTTTAATGCGCAAAGGAAATTGAAATGCACGAAAATTTTATCGGTGAGAAGTGCCCCGTGTGCGGCAGCCGTTTTTTTGAAGAAGACGATATCGTGGTATGCCCCGAGTGCGGCACACCCTATCACAGAGAATGCTACCGCCACTGCGGAAAATGCGTGTACGAGGAAAAGCACGGAGATTTTGAGTGGAAGAGCGAAAAGCAGGAGCTTAAAGAGCATTACGAAAATATAGAGGCGAGCGATATTCAGCGTGCCGAAAACTACTCCGACAATGAAATCTATCCCGTAAACTCCATGGAGGAGTTCAAGGAGATGATGGATAAGCGCCTTTTAAAGCAGGAGAGCGATTTTCCGGAGGTTGACGGTGTAACAGCCGAGGAGCTTATAAAATTTGTCGGAAAAAACTCGTACTATTATCTGCCGGTGTTCGGCGATATAGTTAAAAAGGGCAAGCTGCTGAAGCTCAATTTTGCCGCGTTTTTGTTTTTCCCGCTTCATTGCTTTTACCGCCGTATGAATCTGCTCGGCACGATAATGACCGTAATTTTAATGCTTACGGTCGAGGCGCGTGCACTTATCTATCACTTTTCCGACAGCCTTTCTCTGAGCGAATCCTCGCTTAAAATGATATATCTCGGGATTTTATTGGTCACGGTCGCGGTAAATCTGTTTGTGCTCATGTTCTTCAATTACTTTTATTTCAAAACCGCTCTTAAAAAGATTAAAACCGTAAAATCCGAGTGTGCGTCATTCAGCCGTGAGGAGACTCTTCAGCGCATATCGGCAGAGGGCAGACCCAGCCTTTTCAACAGCATTGCCTTTACCGTCTGCGTATTTCTGGCGGTTTCGCTTGCATTTCAGCTTTTTAACAACTATCTCGGAGTGAATTTCTTCAAGTTCACCATTTAACTACAGACGCCTAAAATATAAAGGGGGGAGCGTATGCGGCATACGGGCATATTTGACAATAAGCGCGGCGATAAGGGCATATCGCTCCTTATTTATCTGACATTTTTTTCGCTAAACGCGATACTCGCGCTTTTTATGCAGTCCATGACGCTTGACGGTGAGTTTACCGGCGCGGCGGCGGGCGCAATGCTTATCGGGCGGGACTGGTTTTCTGTCATGCCTGCGGTAAACAGTCTGGGCGGCTTTTTGCAGGGCGTTATTTATGTGCCGGCTATGCTTATATGCCCCGACCCCGAAATTCAGTACAAGCTGTTTCTGGTGCTTTGTTCCGCGGTATATGCGATTATCCCGCTGTGCGCCTTTAAGCTTACCGACAAATTCGGTATACAGACGCTCTGGCAGAGAATACTTATCGCATCTGTGTGCGGTGCTTATCCGGCGGTCGTGATAAATTCTCACTTCCTGCTCGCGGACGCTTTGCCTGCGGTTCTTGTGTGGCTGCTTGCACTTATCCTTTTCAGAAAAGAAAATGAGGACAGCAAAAAAAAGGCGGGCAAGTTTTTCATGTCCGTGCTTGCAGGATTTATAACAGCGTGCGCGTACTTCCTCAGCTTTTCGTGCATTGCGCTTTTTATCGCGGTAATCGCATTTTGCCTGTATCTTCATTTTATACATAAGCGCCGCCCGGTTTTCCTGTCAGCGTATGCGGTGACCTTTTTGCTTCTTGTAAGTGCGGACACTTTTTTCACGTTCCTTGCCGAAGAGGTAGGCTATTACGATTTCGGCGGCGGAATCTACGGCACGGTGCTTGCCTGTGCCGATGCTGTATCGGCTGACATCGGCTCATTTTTTGTTTTGCTCGGCGGCAGGCTTTATTACTTCATTTCCTCGTCGTGGGGACTGGGCGCGGCATCGCTCGCGATGGCTGTCGGCGCGGCAGTAAGCTATTATCACAGAAAGGCAAAGGGCAAGGAGCAGCTGTACGATGAGGGGTATATCCTCGCGGGTATATTCTGCCTGATTGTGTTTGTGCTGATGGTATTTGTAAATTCGTTTTTATCGCTGTCGGGAGAGATAGCATCCCAGGACGCGGTAATTTCCTCTGACGCCGCGTTTACGGTAATCACCCCGATTATTTTCCTGCTCTTTGTTTATCTGTTCAGATACGGAATAAATTATCTGCGGCTCATGGCTATGATAGCCACGGTCGGTATTTCCTCGTTTGCGGCTATACTCATGTGCACAGGAAAGGTATGCTCGCTGAGGGCGCTTGACGCTGTCGGAATGGCGGAGCTTTGCGCCTTAAGGCCGGGTATCGCAGTTGATACACCGTTTAACGGTGACTCGCTTATATACCCAATATGCCTTATATTCACCGCCTTTGCGGCTATGGTGCCTGTAGTGTGCTGTACCAAAAAGTACGCGTCCAGAATCACGGCGTTTATCTGTGCGGCACTTATCGGCTATTCTACCGTATACACGGGGGTTGCTGTCATGTTCGGCTATACCGCGGTCAGCAGGGAATATGCACAGGTGACAGAGCAGATAAACGGATTTATAGATACTTATACCGACAATCCCGACAACGGGGCACCCCTGATTGTTGTTTACGATACCGACAAAAGCCTTGCTATGAATTTACAGTATTTCAATCAGGGCTCAAGGGTAGAATATATTGAAAAAAATAATCCGCTTCCCGAAAGCTGCTTTGTTATTAGCAGCCGCTCGGTGAAAAGCGACGGCGTATGCGTGCTTATCGGACGTACCGAGAATATAAATGTCTACGCGCTCGGAGATACCGCAGTCAGATATGACACGGCGGGCGACTCCGGCGACAGCGGCAGCAATACGCAGGATTAAGGAGATATTTCAGATATGCCTGTACTAAAGAAGAAAAGTAAACAGATACAGCCGGCAAGACTCATGCTGCTCGGATTTTCCGCGATTATTCTGCTCGGCACGATATTGCTGTGTATGCCTTTTTCGTCAACCGACGGCAAATTCGGCAGCTTTCTTGACTGCCTTTTTACCGCGACAAGCGCCACCTGCGTAACCGGAATCACGGTTTTTGATACATACCGTCATTTCACCTATTTCGGTCAGGGCGTAATCCTCATGCTGATACAGGTCGGCGGTCTCGGCTTTCTTACTTTCGTAACCTTTTTCAACCTGATGCTCGGTAAAAAGCTCGGCTGGTCGGCGGTAAAAATAGCGGCGTCGGACTTTACCGACAGCGCGCTTGCAAGCACTAAGCGGCTTTTCTACGAAATCGTGCTTTACAGCTTTGCTCTGGAGCTGGGCGGTGCGCTTATCCTTATGTTCGTGTTTGTCCCGCAGTTCGGCGGGTACGGCGTATTCATGTCGATATTTATGGCTATCTCCGCGTTCTGCAACGCGGGCTTTGACGTGCTTACCATCACCGACGGAGCGGTCGGAGTCAGCAACTATACCGACAACCCCGTGGTTATCATCACGCTTATGCTGCTTATAATCATAGGCGGCCTCGGCTTTATCGTATGGCAGAATATACGCCACTACAAGGCGACAAAGCGGCTGCTGCTCCACACAAAGGTAGTGCTTGTGACTACCGCGGTGCTTATTTTCGGCGGTGGACTGTTCTTTTTCCTTGCGGAGTTCAACAACCCCGAGACGCTCGGCGATATGCCTGTCTGGGAAAAGATAACGACCTCGCTGTTTATGAGCGTAAGCTCGCGCACGGCGGGATTTCCGTGCTTTGATTTGCACGGACTTAATCCGGTTTCAAAAATGTTTATGACCGGACTTATGTTTATCGGTGCGGCGCCTGCTTCGACCGGCGGCGGTATCAAGGTAACAACGATAGCCATTATCATCGCGACCGTTATATCCGTGCTGAAGGGCAACAAGGACACGCAGATAATGGGGCACAGGCTGAAAACCGACGCTATCTTAAAGACAATAGCCGTCACCGTACTTTCCTTTGCGCTGGTTGTGCTGTCGTTCTCGGTAATAACCTTCTGCAGTGAGGATTTGTCACTCCAGGACACCATATTTGAGGTGGTGTCGGCGTTCTCGACCACGGGCTATTCTATGGGAATATCCGAGGGGATGAATGTAATATCCAAGCTGATTATGATA
>CAMEKZ010000128.1 GCA_945921635.1 uncultured Clostridia bacterium | reverse complement strand
TTTGAAAAAACTGCGTTTTTGCGGTGCGTGGGTTTATCGACAGTCTGAGGCGGCGGACAAAACCGTCCGCCGCCTTCGCCGTATTATTCCTTAATAAACTCAAAGCTCTCCATGTCGAATTTTGTGCCAGGCAGGAAAACAAAGCTGATGTCGTTTTTGCCTGCTATCTTATCTATTGCAAACTGAACCTCCGTATATTCGTCCGCGTGAGGGAACTCCAGCAGCCCTGTAGTCTGTACACCGTTTTCGTCATCGACCCTGAGCTGTATCGTGCAGAAGTCAAGCGGGGTTCTGCCGGTTACTCTGATTTTTCCCGTACCGCCTTTGAAGTCCATATCTTTAAACTCAATTACAACGTTGTTGCCGATTTTTTCAATGCGGTTTTCGTTTACGGTAAAGTCATCTCCGTATACCCCGTCATTTGCGGCGGCGTAATTCAGCTTGTACGCGCGTTCGTTTTTCTTAAACTCAAAGCCGCCGAAAATGCAGCTGTTTACTATGACAAAGCTGATGTCATGCACACCGGTAATAGGCTTTTCAAGCGCGAACTCCTGCGGGTATGCTCTGTCCCAGCCGCCGTTGAAATCTATGCCGAAGGTACCGATATACTCTCCGCCCTTGTCGGGGTCGCCGAGGTACAGCTCTACGGGGTACTGCTCGCCGCCCGCGCTGTTGCCGACGCTCAGTATCAGCTTATCCGTGCCGCTCTTGCCGAAATCCACTGCGGAAAAGCCGACAACCGTCCTGCCCGAAAATCCGCCGAGCGCCCCGCGCTCTATCGTGTTTACGGGTACGTTGCTGAAATCGAACAGGCACGCCGCATTGAACATATACGGATTTTTGACCGCCTCGCCGAGTCCCGTAACTTTATATTCAAGCTCGGAAATTACTTTCGGTATATCGCTGCCGTTTTTCGCATACGCACGCAACCTGAACTCGCCGTCACCCTTTGCTGTAACGGTAGCGGTCTTTCCGTCAAAGTCGGTTACCTCGGCGAAGTTTATCTCAACGCCGTTGTCACTGCAGCATTTGAATCCGATGTCATTATACGTCGCGTTTTCGGGGAATATTTTCACACCGACCCTTACCGTCTTTTGATTTTCATTGAGCTCGCGCACAGAGGGGGCAGAAAGCTCGATTTTCCTTATCGGTATCTCATTAGTGTATTCGTTTGTCACGGCGGGGAAGGTATTTTCGGTGACAACGCTGATTCCCTCGGGTCTGTCACACTCTGACGCGTACAATGTCACGGTTTTCGGCTCGAGTCCCTCGCTTTCGACAGTCAGAGTGATTTCTCCCGTCTCAAAAGTGGCTTCTATCATCGCAAGCAGACGTCCGGAAAACAGCCTGCGGTTATCCCCTTTATAGCTGTCGTAGTCGGTGCTGTCACCGTTGTCAAGGCCGACAAGCCGTCCTGCACCTGTAACCGTCACCTTTACGCGGTTGTTTGCATTGGGGACTAGCTGACCGAAAAAGTCGCGGCTGAAAATCTCTGCAAAAATCATCGACCTGCCGTCTGCGGGTATCTCTGTTCTGCTTGTGCGTATATCAAGAGCTACCGGATCCATAGCCGCGGTTATTGTCTCTTCAAGGACATATTCCTTGTCCTCCTCGCTGTTGTAGCCCGCTACAAATACCGGCTTTTTCTCATCGTAGGGCAGCCGCCAGTGACCGTAGAGTATCTCGCCCTTTTCAAGGTCGAGCTTTGCCGTGGGATATTCCTCTCCCTTGTATCTGAGCTTCAGCACCGGCAGATTTGAATAAACTATGACATCGATTATCTGACCCTCGTTGAAATCCCAGTAGGGGGAAATGTGGATAAACGGCTCGGCAGTCTTGTTCCAGACAGCCTTGTAGAACCAGAAGGAGTCCTTAGGAAAGCCCGCGGTGTCTACTATACCGAAATACGAATTTTTTGTGCTGTAGGGCGTCGGCTCGCCGATGTAGTCGAATCCCGTCCAGACAAACTGACCCATGCAGAACTTTCTGTCGCGATCCATTATATACGATTTTATCGGTGACGCGCCCCAGCCTACTACGCTGTTTCCGAGGTCGGAGCACTGCATATCGTCATGTGAGAGCAGGGCGGTGTCCGCGGGGAAGTGGTATATACCGCGTGAGCGCACCGTCGAGGTGGTCTCGCTTCCGTAAATGCACCAGTCGGGATGCTTCTTGTGGTGGTCGGCGTAGAGCCGCTCGGCATAGTTGTAGCCTGCGATTTTGAGATAATCGGCTACCTTCTGCGCGTTTTCCCACGGCATATAGTTAGAGCCGATTGTGGGCACGGCATTTCCTGCGGGGTCGTGCTTCTTTATCTCCTCGGTCAGCATCTTTGCGACTTCAAGTCCGCGCTCGCTTTTGTGGGTGTCGTGTATTTCGTTTCCTATGCTCCACATAATAATTGAGGGGTGGTTGCGGTCGCGGCATATCCACGCCTTTACATCTTTCTGATACCACTCGTCAAAAAAGCGCGCGTAGTCGTTTTCGTTCTTGGGAAGCTCCCACATATCCAGAAACTCGCTGTCTACAAGCAGTCCCAGCTCGTCACATATATCCATAAATTCTCTCGACGGAGGGTTGTGGCTCGTCCTTACGGCGTTTACGCCCATCTCCTTCATCGTGACGAGCTGCCGCCTTGTCGCGTCATAGTTTACCGCCGCGCCGAGCGCGCCGAGGTCGTGGTGCAGGCATACGCCCCTCAGCTTTACCAGCTTGCCGTTAATCGACAGTCCGTGCTTCGGGTCAAAGTCAAGCGTCCTGAAGCCGAATTTATTCTCGACGGTATCCAGTATATCGCCCTCGCTGTCCTTCAGCACGGTTCTTACCGTATAAAGTCCCGGGAACAGAATATCCCACAGCATAGGCGCGTCCGTATAGTACGCGGCCTTGTCGCTGTCGCCGCAGAGCCTGCGCTCGATTTCGGCGGTGCATCTGCCGTGCGGGTCGTAGATAAAATGAACAAGACTGCCGTCTGCCTCGCCGCAAAGCTCGGTGTTTATTGTCACCTTCCATCTGCCGGGGTTTTCCTTTGTTATCTTTTGGTTGCACTTTGTCGTTATGTATATTCCGTCCTCGGCTATATGCAGTCTGCTTGTATGGCGCAGATATACGCTTCTGTAAATGCCCGCGCCGCTGTACCAGCGGGTGTTCGGAGCCTTGTGATTTACACGCACGAGAATTTTGTTTGTGCCCGCCTTAACGTAATCGCTTATATCGAACGAAAACGAGGTATAGCCGTATTTCCACTCGCCGACCTTTTTGTCGTTTACATAAACGGTGGTATCCATATATACGCCGTCAAAGCAAAGGATAAAGCCGTCGGACAGCTCCGCCTTTGCAAGCGTGAAGCTTTTTCTATACCAGCCGCAGCCGGATTTGTAGAGATTTGCGGTATCGCCTATCAGCCAGTCGTGCGGTATCTCGACATCGTACCAATGCACATTTTTGAGCGCGTCCATGTCGCTGTCCGGCTCGGTGAGCGCGAACTGCCAGCCGTCGTTGAACAAAAGTCTGCCTTTTTTCATGCTTATAATCTTTCCTTTCCTTTTGAGGTAGTTTGCGCCGAGAGAATTTGCCGAGGCGCAAACAACGGGTTTGAAAAATCAAAGATTTTCCAAACATTTCCTTTAGGTTGATTTTTGTGTAAACGTTATCTATGGTAATATTGTAACAGTATTGAGCACAAAAATCAAGCCAATTTAATCGAAAAATAAATTATTTTGCCGCGCTTGACTATTCCGCGCTTTTAATGTAAAATAATATAGCGTAGGAGTGCTGTCTGTCCGCTTTTGCCGGAAGCCTGATTTTATGGCTGTCCGGACGTTTTACGGACGTAAGCCCAATATATATCTGATTTTTTGCGGCATACACAATATCTTGTGATTATGCACAAAACAAGGGCGCAAAATTTTACAGATAATTTTTAAGAATTTTTCATATAAAGTGAAACTTTTTCCGCTGAAAAGCCTACTACAAAGTAGGCGACGAAATGAGGTGAGCCTGTTTGGGCGGCATGAGTCACGAAGAATATTTTAACCGTGTTTACGACGACACAAACAAGGCTGTTTCGCGTTTCGTCGTGAGCAAATGCGGCAGCTTAACCGATGCCGAGGACATTATTCAGAATGTTTACACCCGCTTTTTTCGCCGTATATCCGAAAAGGGATATGACGACATAGAGAGCCCAGAGGCTTTCTTGATAAACATTGCAAAATTTGAGTGTCGAACATATTTTTCGGTTAAAAAGAAAAACGAAAAGATTTCTTCCTTTGCGGATTATACCGAGGAGGAAATGGTAAACATAGAGGCAGAGATGTCAAAGCCGCAAAAGGGGCTTGAGGATGTGCTCTGCAACAAGCTTGTCGCAAAGCAGATTTTCGACGACATCATGAAGACGGACGCACTGACCGGACAGATATTCTATCTGCACTTCGGCTGTGATATGAAGCTTGAGGATGTCGCAAAGTCGCTTGATGTCAAGCTTTCAACAGTAAAAAACAAGCTTTACCGCACGATAGAGCGGCAAAAGAAAAAATTCAGGCTTTAATCTTACGAAAGGGGGCTTTTAAGTGAATACGAATGAGTTTTACAAGCAGCTTATGAGCGAATACACATTCGACCACGAGAAGATAAAAAAGACCGCTATGGGTAAGGTTGAGCCGAAAAAAGCAAAGCGTTCCCCTATAAAATGGGCGTCCTTTGCCGCAGCGGCTGCCGCTGTCACCGTTACGGTAGGTACTGTGGCTGTACTGAACTCAGGCAGCCCCGTGAGTGTTACTCCGACCTCCATGACACCGACAGAGCGCTTCAGGCTTTCTGTTGAAGCTTATGAAAAGGCGGACGAAAACACCGAGGAGGTTTTCCTTTACGTTACCTTCAAGGCGTGCGAAACTCCCAGCGATATGCAGTCCATTCTGGCAAAGACGGACAGCACAGGCAAAATAAAGGTTATCACGGTATATTGCAACGACGGCACGGAAATAACGGGCAGCAGCAATATCGAACAGCTGTTTGAGGATGAGCAGGATAATATCACGGCTGTAAAAATCAGATGCCCCGGTAACTTCTTCAAGCATCTGTCGAACACCCCCGAGGTTTATCTCGTTGAATCGGGCGATGCGTTTGAAAACAAGATTTTCTCCGTAATCGATACCGAAAACAGCTATGATGATTACCCCGACTACGGAGATTATACAAGTGCTTCTGAAACAGATAAGCCTGAGCAGACCGACCCACCCGTAATCGGCGACACCACACCTGTAAGCGAAAAAGCCTGATATATTATTATAATAGTATACCCATCTCCGCGAAATGCTGTGCATTTCGCGGATTTTCTCTTTATTTCTCTGTATTTCTCGCTTTTTCATAAAAAGAGGCAGGTTACAGCTTGCCGGCTGACTTCGGATTTATAATTAAGGTAATACCGAACAAAGATTGCGTGCGGATTGCACCGACAGATTTTTCGTCAGATTGTATAGAAATTTCGCAGGCATACTGGCGTATGTCAAGAAATTTCTGTGCAATATGACGGAAAAGATGCAAGCAAGGTGTACGCAAAGCCGTAAGGCGGTCTTTGTGCGGTGTTGCCTTAAGCTTTTTAAGTATATTGCATTTTTCTATTGACTTTTTCGGTGAAAACCATTACAATGTTATTGTAAACGTAAAATGTCGGGATTTGGTGACGCTTTTCCCGGTATTTACATATCACGGAAGGAGTATTTTTATGAATAAGCGAATTATCGCCGCATTACTGAGCGGTATAATACTGATAACAGGCATAACAGCTTGCTCGGGTTCTCCGGAGTCCGACAGCTCTTCAAGCGCGGCTGTTACAACCACTACTGTCAGCGAAAAATCGCCTGAAACAACCACTACAGCAACTACGGCTGTAACAACAACCACGGCGCCCGAAACCACAACCACGCAAACTACGGCAGAAACTACCGAGGCTACAACTCCCGCGCCGGAAACCACAACCGTTCAAACTACGGTAGCAACAACTCCGGCAACAACTCCGGCAACAACTCCCGCACCCGAAACCACGAAGGCTACGGAAGCTACAACAGCAGCTCCCGCAACATCCCCCTCTTCCTCCGATACATACAAGATACCTACAACCGATGCGATGAACTTTGCATCAAAGCTCATGCCCGGCTG
>CAMEKZ010000127.1 GCA_945921635.1 uncultured Clostridia bacterium | reverse complement strand
TTATAAGTTTCGGAGAGCCTCGCATCGGCTCTCCGAAAGCGTTTTTGCTTACTTCGTCAAAAGCCGCCTACCGTACCTTTGTACGCCTACGGCGGCTTTTTCCTCGTCTGCGCGTGTTTCTCGAAGTCTGACAGCTTGTCGAAAAATCACTTTTTCGACAAGCTGAAATCTCCCCACCTAAATCTAGTGGGGAGATTTATTATATTGCTGATAGCTTAGCCGAGCACTACCTCAACCGTATGCGTACCCTCTCCAAACGCCGGCACAACGTTTCCGTCCGCCGCCTTGCCGTCAACTGTAACGGACTTAACGCCGTGGCAAACGTGATCGGGGTTCTTGACCGTGATTTCGTAGGTCGCACCTCTGAACAGTCTTGACGCGGTAAAGCCGTCCCACTCGTGCGGGATTGACGGGTCGATTTTAAGACCGTCATACTCGGGCTTGATACCTAAAATGTACTGCGATACAGCCACAAAGTTCCATGCCGCCGTACCCGTGAGCCAGCTGTTCTTCGCCTCTCCGTGGCGCTTAGCGTCCTTGCCCGCAATCATCTGAGCGTATACATAAGGCTCGGTGCGGTGCAGGTCGGAGATTTCCTCTCTGTATGCGGGCGCAATCTTTGAGTAGTACTCAAACGCCTTGTCACCTCTGCCGACAGCCGCCTCGGCGCAGATTATCCACGCGTTGTTGTGGCAGAATATACCCGCGTTCTCCTTATATCCGCCGGGATAGGTGGAGATTTCGCCGTACTCTATGTAATACTTTGTAAATGCGGGGTTGTTAAGCACAAGACCGTGCTGTGAGTTTAAGTACTTGTCTACGCTGTCAAGGGTAGTTATGTCATATCCCTTGTCCTTGCCGATGCCTGCCATTACGCACCAGCCCTGCGGCTCGATGAATATCTTGCCCTCCTCGCACTCGTGCGAGCCTACCTTGTTTCCGTTGTGGTCGTATGCGCGCAGGAACCACTCGCCGTCATAGCCGTACTCTTCGGTGAGCTTTCTCATCTTGTCGATTTCTTCCTGTGCCTTCTTTGCGCCCTCTTCGTCACCCTTCATCTTGCACATCTCGACATACTCGGGAGCGATAGCGCAGAACATACCCGCAATCATAACCGACTCAGCTACATTGCTGTAGAACGGCGGCTCGGTGAACATCTGCTTGTTGTTGTAGGTCTGGAAGGACTCGCCCGGCTTATCCGAGAAGCAGGAGAGATTCAGGCAGTCGTTCCAGTCCGCACGTCCGCTAAGCGGCAGTCCGTGAGGACCCACCTTCTTTACAACGTGATAGAACGCTCTCTTCATGTGGTCGAGCATCGTGTCCGCAAGCTCGTCCTTGTTCTCGTAAGGAACCTTCTCGTCGAGGATAGATACGTCGCCGGTTTCCTTTATATATGCCGCAACCGCTAAAATCATCCACAGCGGGTCATCGTTGAAGTTCGAGCCAAGCTCGTGGTTACCCATCTTCGTGAGCGGCTGGTACTGGTGATATGCACCGCCGTCCTCAAGCATGGTAGCCGCAAGGTCGATAAGTCTTTCTCTCGCTCTCGCAGGTATCTGATGTACAAATCCGAGCAGATCCTGGTTAGAATCACGGAAGCCCATTCCTCTGCCGATACCGCTCTCAAAATATGAAGCCGAGCGCGACATATTGAAGGTAACCATGCACTGGTACTGATTCCAGATATTTACCATTCTGTTCAGCTTTTCGTCGGGCGAGTTTACGCTGTACTGACCGAGCAGGCTGTTCCAGTGTTCTTTAAGCTCTGCAAGGAGCTTGTCGGCCTTTTCTGCGGTGTCGCACATAGCCATCATAGCTTTAGCCTTAGCCTTGTTTACGATATTCTTCTTTCTGTCGCCGCTTGTGATTATCTTGCTGTTTTCGTCAAGGTCGGGAGCAAACTTTTCCTCTACCTTGTTTTCAACATATCCGAGGCAGAATACATAGTCCTTGCTCTCGCCGGGCTGTAATGTTACCTCGATATAGTGTGAAGCTACAGGCGACCAGCCGTCCGCAACAGACATATTCGGCTTGCCCGCAAATACCGTCTGCGGCGCGTCAAAGCCGTTGTACAGGCCTAAAAAGCTCTCTCTGTCGGTGTCAAAGCCGTTTATCGGAGCATTTACCGAGTAGAACGCATAGTGGTCGCGTCTTTCCTTGTACTCCGTCTTGTGATAAATAACCGAGCCGTCGATTTCGACCTCGCCGGTGTTGAAGTTTCTCTGGAAGTTTGTGGTATCATCGTTTGCGTCCCACAGACACCACTCGATAAAGCTGAACAGCTTTAAGTTCTTCTCCTTGTCGGTGTTGTTTGTGAGAGTCACCTTCTGGATTTCGCCGTTGAAGTTCTGCGGTACGAAAAATGTCACGCAGGCATTCACGCCCATTGACGAGCCGGTAATCTTGGTGTAGCCCATGCCGTGGCGGCACTCGTAGCTGTCAAGCGTGGTCTTTACGGGCGACCAGCCGGGATTCCAGACATGACCGCCGTCGTTTATGTAGAAATAACGGCCGCCCATATCAACGGGCACATTGTTGTAGCGGTAGCGCGTGATTCTTCTCAGACGCGCGTCCTTGTAAAAGCAATATCCGCCCGCTGTGTTTGAAATCAGCGAGAAAAAGCCCTGTGTTCCGAGATAGTTTATCCACGGATAAGGTGTTTTGGGAGATGTAATGACATACTCTCTGTTGTTATCGTCAAAATAGCCGAATTTCATAAAATCCTCCTAATATTTTTGTAGTAACGTGAAACGTGTTACATCGTTACAGAAAAAATCCACGTTCTTATTATATAATATTAACCGAAAATGTGCAAGCTTTGTAATCGTTTTAGTAAAAAATTTTTTCTTCGCCGCTCCCAAATCTTTGCATTTTGCACAAACTGCGGCTCACTTTTAGTGCAAATCTCCCAATTAGGTGTAAAAAATTCATATTGTCTTGATTTTACACTTTACACTTCGGCACAAAAATGTTATAATTATTTTGTATAAACCATAAATTATTCAGTTTTCCGACACACCGCCCGTAAAAATGCGGCGTGCGGCGGCTGCGAAAGGCTGGTAATCTGCATGAAATACATCGAATACCGTGAAAAAAGAGAACACGGCACCAAAGAGTTCCCCTGTGCGTGCTATCATGTAACGGATATACACCCCCGCTACAACATGATACACCACTGGCATAACGAATGTGAGCTTATCCTCATACGAAGCGGCAGCTTCGAGCTGTCGGTAGACGGCAGGAACCAGCACCTCGAAAGCGGCGACTGCTCACTTATCATGGGCGGCTCGATGCACGGCGGCACCCCCGAAAACTGCGCCTACGACTGCCTTGTATTCGACATAAGCACCCTGCTCAAATGCAGTCAGACCTGCGCCTCGATGATGCAGCCGATAGTAAACCACGAAAAGCGCCTCTCCTCGGTATTCAAGAGCGGGAGCGAGCCTGCGCGCTATGCCGCCGAGATTATCGACACAATGCTGAAAAAGGCGGTCGGCTACGAGTTTTTCGTTCAGGGTCAGCTTATGTGTATGCTGGGCAGCATAATAAAGAGCAATTACTACTACACCGAAAACGATATTCCGGCAAGCGATATAAAGAAGATACGCAAATTCAAAAAGGTGCTCAGCTACATAGAGCAGCACTACCGCGAGCCCATCACGCTTGAAGACCTCGCAAAGCAGTGCGACATGAACAGAAATTACTTCTGCCGCGCCTTTAAAGAATACACGCGGAAAACGCCGGTCGAGTACCTCAACTACTACCGCATAGAGTCCGCCTGCGAGCAGATAGTAGGCACGGACGAAAAGCTGATTGACATAGCGATGAACTGTGGCTTTAACGATTACAGCTATTTTATAAAGGTGTTTAAGAGCCAGAAGGGCGTAACCCCGAGGGATTATTGCAGAAAGAGCTTCTGACCCTGACATTTACGAAAGCACGGTGATATTTTGCTTTACATAATCTTTGCGCTGCTCTCCGCCCTGTTTGCCGCAATAACCTCTATACTTTGCAAATGCGGACTGAAAACCGCCGATTCTGACGCCGCTACCGCTGTCCGTACCGCGGTGGTTCTCGTCTTTTCGTGGGCTATCGTATTTATCACGGGCGCATATCATGACATTGGGAGCATAACCGGTCACAGCCTGCTGTTTCTTATTCTGTCCGGCTGTGCCACCGGCGCGTCATGGCTGTTTTACTTCAAGGCGCTCAAATACGGTGACGTAAACAAGGTCGCACCGATTGACAAATCATCGGTCGTGCTTGCCATGCTTATGTCGTTTATTTTTCTCGGCGAAACCCTCAGCATATACAAAATCGCCGCAATGGTGCTCATTGCGGCGGGTACTCTTATGATGTCGGTAAAACACGGAGGGAAAAAGTCAAAATCCAACCGCTGGTTCTTCTACGCGTGGCTGTCCGCGGTATTTGCCGCGCTCACCTCGATACTCGGAAAAATCGGCGTGCAGGACGTAAACTCAAATCTCGGCACCGCAATACGCACAATAGTCGTGCTTGTCATGGCGTGGCTTGTCGTGTTCGCCAAGGGCAAAAAGCACGTCTTTTCGGGGCTCGGCGGAAAGAACGCGGTGTTCATTATTCTGTCGGGTGTAGCTACCGGCGCGTCCTGGCTGTGCTACTATTATGCCCTGCGTATCGGCGACGCGTCGGTAGTCGTGCCGATAGACAAGCTCAGCATAATCCCCGTCATTATCTTCTCGCGGATTTTCCTTAAAGAAAAGCTGTCAGCGCCCGCGTTCGGCGGACTTGTGCTGATTGTCGCGGGTACTGTTCTGACCCTGTTCTGACAAAGTCCTAGGGTCAGTTTATTATAAGCGCTATATGTGCGAGAGAATAACAGCCCGCTTTTTTCAGATAATCTATTATCACATTTTTTGTTTCCATGTTATGGCACAAAGGACGTGCAACAGCACATACAGCGGATTTAAACAGCTGTCTTATTTCCTGTTTATCGTCCGATTTTGCGGCGGCGGCAGCTCCGAGAAACTCCAGTGATGATGTCACCACGGCAAAATACGCATAGTTTGCAAATATATTGTCCAAGCGGTCGTTATACGGCATTCTCATATCGAGATAAAGAGATTTTACCAGATTGCCGAGAGCAAAGCTGTCCTTTTCAAAGCAGGAGTAGAACTTTTCGGCTGACTCTATATACCGCTCGATATTTACACTGCTTGTGCCGTCCGGTTTATAATCTCTGAGCGAAGAGGTAAGCTCTCTGAGATTTTTGCCCACCGACAGATTGTCAAACAGCGACTGCACCACTCCGAGCTTTATCAGATAATTCGGCTTGATTTCGCGAAGCGACTTTGCGATGTCGGGATTTTTTATCTGCGGGGCAAGCGCCTTTATAACCTCGGGGATTCTTGCAGGACTTTTTTTCTCAAACTCCGACAGCTTTGACGCGGCAAGTCCGCCTAAGATAAGCGAGGTTTTTATATCGTTTTTCTTGTCCGAGAGTATTGAATAGAAAAAATCGAACAGAATATTTCTGTGTTTAAGCGACGGATTTTTCTTTACATCGTCTACCTTATCGGTGAAATATCCGCGCTCGTCAAAGCTCTCCGGTCTATTTGCCGACACAAAAATATCGCACGCGTCCGCAGACGCGGTAATAAGGTCGTATACCGCGGGACAGCCGAGACTTCTGTACTTGCAGACCGTCTTGTTGTTTATTACGCCCGTCTGCGGAAATGTTCGGCAGGTAAGCGACAGATATTCCTCGCCAAGCTCCTTTTGTATCATGCACAGCCTGTCCGACTTGTCATGAAACGGGCAGTCGCCGTCCTCACCCAGCGTTATCATGAATAATTTGTCATTTTTCGCCTGCTCAAACGATTTATCAATAAGCTCCGAAAGTCCGGCCGAGCAATCGGCAGATTTCAGCTTATCCACCTCGGATTTGTACCATAAAATATCCCAGTTCTGACAGCAGTCAAGCTCGCAGGCACCCCCGATACAGTGAAAGTCATTTACATATTCCGGCATTTTTATCGTGTACGGCATTTTTATTACTCCTTTGTAAAATAATTTGCTGTATTCCAGTATATCACAGTTCATGGCAAAAATCAATCGGTTTAAGGCAATACCGAACAATTATTGTTATGCGGTCAGACTGTCGATAAACCCACGCACCGCAAAAACGCAGTTTTTTCAAATAAATTT
>CAMEKZ010000126.1 GCA_945921635.1 uncultured Clostridia bacterium | reverse complement strand
TTTATAAGTTTCGGAGAGCCTCGCATCGGCTCTCCGAAAGCGTTTTTGCTTACTTTGTCAAAATCCGCCTACCGTACCTTTGTACGCCTACGGCGGCTTTTTCCTCGTCTGCGCGTGTTTCTCGAAGTCTGACAGCTTGTCGATAAACCTATATTTTTCTCGAAATGGGGTTGAGGGGCGGCAGCCCCCAATAGGGGCGAGGGGCGATAGCCCCCGATAAACAGCCCCTTCCCGAGGGGAAGGGGTTTGGGGATGGGGTTAGAGAGTTTGCACTATTTTCAAAAAAAAGACTTTTTCGACAGTCTGACGCCCTGCGGAATAATCCGCAGGGCGTTTGCTTTTCTCATATATCATACTAATAACCATTTAAACTCAGGTAATCTTTGCTTAACCGGTTATCAGTATCAGACGGCAGTATCGCAAAAGCGATACTGCCGTCTGTGCTGAGTACAATAAAAGGGTATAAGCTGGATTTTAAGTTACTTGCTTCTCTTTCTGAGAGCGACGCCTGCAGATATCAGTGCGCCTGCCGCAAGTACTGCGGGAAATACTGTGAGCATACCGCCTGTAGGGAGATTGCCCGACTCGTCACCGGGATTTTTATCCTCGGGTCTTACGGGCGGCTCGCCAAGGATTATATCCTTGGGATATTCTGACATACCCGGCTCTGCTCCGATTATATCGTTGATTACGATGCTGTCAACAGCGATAGCAGGGAAATTATCACCCTCAGCGGGCTTGATATCGGTGCTGACCGCGAGGTAGTTCAACTCTTTGACAGGCTTGTCAAGCGTGATGTATACGACATAAGTACCGTTGCCAGTAACTTCTGCGGGTACAGACTCGGCGTTTGCGTTACCGCTATCGTCTAGGTATGAGAAATAGATACCTGAAGTCTTGTCAGCAAGCATTAGCCAAGCTTTGAAAGGCTCTGTGAATTCCGTAACGGTAAACTGAACGGAAATAACCTCCGCACCCTTAAAATGCGAACCGTCTGCGATTGTGTCTACAGGGTTGCTGTCAAAGGTGTTTACGATAGTTGTGCGGACAAAGTCGTCAGGGTCAATCTTAGTTGTGCCTGTGCCTGTAACGGCAATTTCTGAGGACTCCGGCATATCTTCGGGTTCGTCTTCGGTCGCGTAGGGGTCATCGGGTTCTTCAGTATCGCCTATCTGTGCAGTATCGTAACTGATTGTTACGGTATATTCAAGCTCATCACCGTCAGTAACATTCCATACCCGGAACAAAATGCCGCCTAAGCTGTCGGTGCTGTCAATATCGTTTGCTTTCATGATGTCACCGACTGTTGCGGTGACTGTAAGCACATTGTTATCACCTGATAAACCTGCCCAGCCGCCGAAAGTCTTTGTGTAGCCAAGCAGAGCAAGCTGCCACTCAGAGGTATCTGTGCCGACAGCCGCATTTACCGAAGCGGTCACTACGGTGTTTTGGTCAAGCTCATATTCATCGGCATCTAACACATAAAAAGAGCCGTCTACGTTACCGTCTTCATCGGCAGCAAAAATTGCCGTGCCCAGCACTTCGTTATATGATGTGCTGACAGGGTCTGCTGATGACGCCACAGAAAGCGAAGCCATCATAACTGCGGCGGTAAGAACACCCGCTAAAGTCTTATTTATCTTCATTATGTTTGCCCTCCATAAATTCGGAGTTTATTCTGTTGTGATTATTATTATACTTTATCCCTGACCGTTTTTCAACTGTCAAAATGTACAAATTGTTTGCCTGATTTTACCGGTAAAAAGGTAAAATTCTCTGCTGTATGCGGTAAGACCGGCTTAGCGCTTGGTTATACGGCAAACAAAACGGCAGTACCGTAAAGCGGTACTGCCGAATGTGCTGTTATTCAATAGTAAAAGTAAGTAAATTTAATTACTTGCTCTTCTTCTTAAGAACGATACCTGCTGTTGCAAGTGCGCCTGCTGCGAGAGCTACAGGGATTACTGTGAGCATAGTACCTGTAGGAAGGTTGCCGCCGGACTCAGCGCCGGGATCAACATCGCTGGGCTCGTCTGTGGGATCATCTGTAGGCTCATCTGTAGGCTCGTCTGTAGGCTCTTCGGGATCTTCAGATTCGCCGGGATCTAATTCAATAGTGCCGTTAACTACTACCTTATCAATAGCGATTGTAGGAATAGCGTCGCCTTCTTCAGCCTCGAGGTCTGTGCAGATAGCGATAAATTCCATAGCTTCGATAGGCTGTGCAAATACTGCTGTTAATACATAAGTACCGTTGCCTGTTACTTCAACGGGTACGCAGTCAGCGTTCAGGTTGCCTTCGTCGCCAGCGCCCCAGAACTGAACGTTCCATGAGCTGTCAGCGAGTGCAATCCATGCAGTGAAGGGTTCTGTGAAGTCTGTAACTGTGAACTGTACGGTTACAAATTCAGCATCCTTGAAAGCTGTCTTTTCAGCGATTACTGTCTCGGGGTCGCCTGTCCAAGCGTTGATGATATTTGTACGAACGAGACCGCTGTCGATAACAGTCTTGCCTGTGCTTGTGATTTCTACATCAACGGGTGTAGGATCGGAAGGCTCTTCGGGATCTTCAGAACCGCCGGGAACTTCTGTGTCGCCTGCTTCGGGAGCAGCTGTTGTTTCAGCAGCTGTTGTTTCTGCGGGCTTCTCAGACTCTGCGGGAGCAGCAGTTGTTTCAGCAACTGTTGTTGTCTCAGCAGGAGCGGGAGTTGTTTCTGCAACTGTAGTGGTTGTTTCTGCTACCTTAGCAGTTAAAACATTACCGTCTTTGTCAAGGAGCTCAACCTTAGAGAAACTCATGTCGCTGCCCCAGTACTGCTGCAGTACTAATGTAGCATAATCAGAGCCAGCAAAGGGTGAAGTAGCTTCAAGTCTGATTATGCTCTTTGTTGCGGTGTCAAGCTGAATATCGTGTTCTTCTGTAGGGGTACAACCGTTGCACCATGATTTTGAATTCCAAGAGTTTGATTTGCTTTGGAAAATTACTGCACCGCCAGCACCTTTAGTTGTTGCTGCAGTGTAGCTAGCATCATCGAGTGTAATTTTTGCGCCGTAAATGTCATCGACTGTTCTGCCGTCAGGAAGCAAGGAAGCAAGATCAATTGCGCAGTTTCCTTTTTCGTCACTGGAAGCAGTCGGGTTAGTGCCTGACCAAGCGGCAAAAGCACTGATTGCAAGTGAAGATACTGCAACAGCAGCAGCAGCAACACAAGCTAAAGTCTTTTTCAACTTCATTTTGTTTGTCCTCCATAAAAATTTGTTTTTTAGCTTAATAGCTAACTATAATCATACCTTATTCTCAAGTATTTTTCAATTGTCAAATTGTACAAAATATTTTCCGAAAATTTGGTGAAACTAATCGATTACATCCAATACAGGTAAATTTTTTACAATCATTCGGTAAAAATCGTATTATATTAACTTTTTTGTGTCTTTTTATATTAGAAAATCCATTAAAAAAATAACAAAATGCGACTATATTATCTTTACTGTGCTGTTGCACACAGCCATATACAATAAAATGATGCAGTTTCTCTGTGGTATACTATATATAGGGGTGTGTATTATAATAGTATCGGCGCAGTACCGAGAAATGTCTATGCCCGCTCGGAGAACTTGTTTACACCGATTATCCCGCCGATGCACCCGCAAAGCACGCAGATTATAAGCTTGCCGACAAAAGCCGCCCCGCATAAACTTCCGGTGATTACCGCTCCGGCACAGCACAGCACGAATAAAATCCCGCCGCCTACAGCTCCCCATAAAAAGCCGTTTTTGCCCTTGCCCGCACCCATGAATACACCGCAGACAAAGCACGCGCCGCCGATTGTTATGTAGCCTAATATCTCGTCTGTGCCGTCTGGCGCGCCTGCTATTACAAAAATTACCGCAGAAACAATCGCCAGCACGGCGGCGGTGATTATCCCTGCGGTTATTCCTTTAATAAATGGTCTCAGCTTTCGCACGGTAAGTGTGCGGCTGTTTCTTTTAATCAAGTAAATCCCCGCTTTCGGTAGTCTTATCCGAATATATGCGGGGATTTTTAAAAAAATTACTGCTATTTATGATACTTTGACCCCGCGTTTATCGAATACGCGCGGTAAATCTGCTCTAAAAGCATAACCCTTGCGAGCTGATGCGGAAAGGTCATTTGCGACATCGACAGTCTGTAGTCCGCAGCCGCTTTTATTTCCGGTGCAAGGCCGTAGGAGCTGCCTATTATGAAGTTCACCGCGGATTTTCCCGAAAGGGCGGATTTTTCAAGCTCGGCGGCGAGCTGTTCGCTGGTGCGCTGCTTGCCCTCTATGCACATGGCGTAGGTCACCGCGTTTTTGCACAGTTTTTTCTCTATCATTTCACCCTCGCGGTGCAGAGCGTCCTCTATCTGCTTTTCGCTCGGATTTTGCGGCAGGGAGACGGGGTCAAGCTCGCTGATTGTGAGCCGACACAGCCCGCCGAGCCTTTTTTCGTACTCCTTGCACGCGGCGCGCAGATAGTCCTCTTTAAGCCGTCCGAGGCATACTATATTTATTGTCTGCATCAGCGTTTTTTAGCGTAGTTGTCAAAGCGGCGCTTTTCCTTTGCGGCAAGCTTTCTCTTTTTGCTGTTTTCTATGGTCTTGGTGACGATATAGCAAATCAGCAGGATTACGACCACGACAACCGACACCTTGAACCAGCTCTTGCCCAGCTCGTTTTTGACGCGCTCGATGTAGTATTCAACCTCGGAGCGGGTAACGTTGTTGCTTGCGATAAGGTTTACCGTGGTTATCGTTTCGCCCTTGAATTTTACGTCCATTACACCGAGTACGTCACCCTTTTTAACCGGCGCGTCCACGCTTTCGTAGGTCTTGAAGGTTTTCTGCACGCTCGTTTCGTCTATGTCCTTGGGCATAAGGGCGGTGTAGTCCTTTTCGGGGGTGAGTACGACGTGCGATGCGTTCTCTCCGAGGTTTACGCCGACCTGAGTTATCTGCTCGTTCTTGTTCACTATCGTGGCCATTGCGAAGTTAGAGAATGCCCACTTGTACAGATTGAGGTGGTCTACCATCGAGTACCACTCATCGTACATCTCACCCTCGCTATCGTAGATAGGGGCGTTCAGCGTAACAAGTATATAGTTGTACTGGTTTTTCGCAGTCGATACAAGGCATCTGCCCGCCTGGTCTATAGTACCGGTCTTGACTCCGTGGGCGTACTCATAGTAGTATACGCTCGTGGTGCGGATAAGTGAAATCGTGCTGTAGATGTAGTACGGCTCGGGGTTGTTGTCATTTGCGGGCATCTCATATTCGTAGGTGTCGCAGACCTCCATAAACCGCGGGAGGTTATCGTAGGCGTATTTTGTCATAAGATAAAGGTCGTACGCCGTAGTGTAGTTTTCATCCTCATAAAGGCCGTGTGCGTTTGAAAAGTGGGTGCCGGTACAGCCTATCTCCGCCGCCTTTTCGTTCATCATATCGATGAATTTCGACATATCACCGCCACCGATGTTATAGGCGAGTATATTTGCCGCCTCGCACGCAGACGGGAGCATGAGCGCGTAGATGCAGTCCTTGTAGGTGAGGTTGTCCTGAAGCGGCTGAATATCCGCATTTGACGGGTACCACTTGTTAGGGTCGTCCTCGTTGAACTCGTTGAAGCACTCGTACGGCACGGTGACCTTCTTATCCCAGTCGGAGATATGCTCCAGCGCGACTATACAGGTCATTATCTTGGTGGTGGACGCGGGGTACATCTTCTTGGTTTCGTTCTTTTTGAATACCACGTCACCTGTGTCGGTATTCACCATGTACACCGCTTCGCTCCATATCTTGTCGGTGTAGGGGTCAAAATCGTAGGTCTCGCCTTCCTCGGCAAATGCGCCGAGCGACAGCGAGCCGCAGAGCATCGCGGCGCAGACAGCCGCCGCGGCAAGTTTTAACAGCTTTTTCATATAAATCCTTTCCGAGAATTGTAATGATGTTTTCAGAAATCGGTCGGGGTGCTTAAAGTCAGAGCAAAGCGTGATAAGCTCGCTTAATCACGCCGCGACGACTGCAACCGCGTAGCGGAGCTTTGCTCCGACGGGTTTCAGTGGGGGATTATGCCCCCACTGAAAGACGTATATGTCCCCCGCCGCCCAAGAGGCGGGGGACATCTGCGCTAGGTTATTCGGCACAGCCGAATCCATATATAGATATTTTAACACATTTTAATATAAAAGAAAAGGGCTTAGAGAAAATTTTCATAATTAGGGAGAGATCGGGGAGGCACATATTCAGAAATATTTTGATAAAAACAAAATAACGCCCCAAGAGCTGGCACTCTCGGGGCTCAGACTGTCGATAAACCCACGCACCGCAAAAACGCAGTTTTTTCAAATAAT
>CAMEKZ010000125.1 GCA_945921635.1 uncultured Clostridia bacterium | reverse complement strand
GGTTACTATGGTAGTTGTGTATTTGTGACCCGTTGCGGGGATTTCCTGAGTTTCGATTGCGCCGCAGGAGCAGGTTCTTGTTTGTGTACCTGCCGCAGTGCAGGTGGCTGCCTTGGTGGTAATCCATGCGCCGTATGAGTGGGTGGTGTGGTCTAACAATTCATAGTTCAAGCCGTTGTCCTTTGCGTACTTTTCACCGGCTGTACCGGAGTAGCAGTAGATTTTGAAGCCGGGGATTTTTTCATATCCCAAGATGGAAGACATATTCTTGTAACCTAATGAATTGTCGCCTATACTCGTCACACTTCCCGGTATAGTGATTGATGTAAGACCGGTGCAACCTTCAAATGCCCGGTCGCCTATACTCGTCACACTGTCGGGGATAGTGACTGATGTAAGACCGTAGCAATTGTAAAATGCCAATTCGCCTATGCTTGTCACACTGTCGGGTATGGTGATTGATGTAAGACCGGAGCAATTGAAAAATGCACAATAGCTTATACGAGTCACACTGTCGGGAATAGTTATTGATTTAAGACCGGAGCAATTGTAAAATGCACTATCGCCTATGCTTGTCACACTGTCGGGTATAGTGATTGATGTAAGATCGGAGCAACCTTCAAATGCACGATCGCCTATACTTGTTAAACCATCGAGCATGGTGATTGAAGTAAGACCTGAGCAATCGTAAAATGCCAATCCACCTATACTAGTCACACTGCCGGGTATAGTGATTGAAGTAAGGCCGGAGCAATCGTAAAACGTTCCTTCACCTATACTTGTCAAACTGTCGGATATAGTGATTGAAGTAAGACCGGAGCAATGGGAAAAAGCCCAATTACCTATACTTGTCACACTGTTAGGTATGGTGATTGAAGTAAGACCGGAGCAATAGGAAAATGCCTGATCGCCTATACTTGTCACGCTGTCGGGTATAGTGATTGATGTAAGAACGGAGCTACCGTAAAATGCCATTTCACTTATACTTGTCACACTCTTCCCGTTAATCTTAGCAGGAATACTAAGTGTAGTAGCGCTTCCTGTGACATAATCGGTAATCTCCACCGTACCGTCCGCAAGCACGCTGTACTCATAATCTCCGTACTTTTCCGCCCCTGCGCATACTGCACAAAGAACAGCCATAGCCGCAAGAGTGACAAGCCCCAGCAGTAGCTTTTTGATTTTTCTCATAAACTTCCTTCTTAATTATTCGTCATATACCGTTAAATTTCGAGATTTTGCCCATGATATATGACGTATTAACGGTTCGATTATAACATAATGTCTTGGGTTTGTCAAGCAAAACCCATGATATGTGTTATAATTTCAGATACCAAACGGAATTGTCGGCTATTACGGAGGCAAAAATGGCATATTACAGAAGAATAAGAGAACTGCGTGAGGACAATGACAAAACCCAAAAAGATGTAGCAGAATATCTCGGTACACCGTATCAGTATTACGCAGTTTACGAAAAAGGCGGCACGGAAATCCCCTTTGAGCGCGCTATCATGCTCGCAAAATACTACAATGTCAGCCTTGACTACATCGCGGGGCTTACCAACAACAAGCGCGGGCTCACCGCAAGCGAGCTCAGCAATACACAGCGGCAGCTTCTTTCGGCAGTCGAAAAGCTTTCTCCCGAAGCGAAAAAAGATTTGATTTCTTTACTCAGAACTCTTATAACTATCCTGCAAAAATAAATGCCTGTAGCTGTGAAAGCGACAGGCATTAAATATTGTATTGAAGCTTCGACCGAGTCGGAGCTTATTTGTTGTTTTTTCCGGAACTGTCGGGTGATAACGTCCTTACTCAACAGTAACGCTCTTAGCCAGATTTCTCGGCTTGTCAACATCCAGACCCTTTGCTACACTCACATAATATCCCAACAGCTGCAGCGGCACCACGGCAAGCGAAACCGCAAAATGCTCGTCAACCTTCGGGACATAGGTCACAAAGTCGCAGGTGTCTTCTACCTCATATTTTCCGTATGGTGCAAGTCCCATAAGATATGCGCCGCGGCTCTTGCACTCAACCATGTTTGAAACAGTCTTTTCGTAAAGCTCGTTCTGCGTAAGTACGCCGATTACAAGGGTGTTGTCCTCAATAAGCGAGATGGTGCCGTGCTTTAGCTCACCAGCCGCATACGCTTCGGAATGGATGTAGGAAATTTCTTTCAGCTTCAGGCTTCCCTCCAGGCAGATTGCATAATCTATGCCCCTGCCGATAAAGAATATATCCTGCGCGTTTGCATATTTTGCGGCAAACCACTGCAGGCGCTCCTTGTCCTCAAGCACCTTTTCAATCTTATCCGGAATAGTGAGCAGCTGCTCGATGTAGTAGCCGTACTGCTCGTCGGTTATTTCCCCGCGCACCTTTGCGAACTGAACCGCAAGGCAATAGCAAGCGGCAAGCTGTGCCGAATACGCCTTTGTGGTCGCTACCGAAATTTCGGGGCCGGCAAGGGTATAGAACACATTGTCAGCCTCACGCGCGATGCTGCTTCCGACAACATTTACGACCGCCAGCGTCCTTATTCCCTTTTCCTTTGCAAGTCTGAGCGCCGCAAGCGTGTCTGCGGTTTCACCCGACTGGCTTACAACAATCGCCAATGCGTTTTTATCAAGCGGCATTTTCCTGTATCTGAACTCGGACGCAAGCTCGACCCGCACGGGTATCTGCGCGAGATCCTCGAAAATATACTGATTTGCCATTCCGACGTGCCAAGCCGAGCCGCAGGCTACGAAATATATGCTGCTGATTTCTTTGATAGCTTCATCGGTAAGTCCGACAACCGACAAATCTATCGCCCCGTCCTTTATGACCGAACGGAGAGTATCCGCGACAGCCTTCGGCTGTTCATGGATTTCCTTCATCATGAAATGCTCAAAGCCGCTCTTTTCAGCCGCCTCAGCGTCCCATTTTATCTCGGTTGTTTCCTTGCTTATCTCATCACCGTCGAGGTTGTAGAAATGCGCCTCGCCGGGCGTCAGCTTCGCAAATTCGAGGTTGCCGATATAGTAGACATTTCGGGTGTATTTAAGGATAGCGGGGACGTCGGACGCAACATAAGTCTCCCCGTCGGAGATACCTATAATCATGGGGCTGTCCTTGCGCGCAACCCAGATTTCGCCCGGGTAATCCTTGAACATCAGTTCCAGAGCGTACGAGCCCCTTACTCTCACCATGGTCTTGGCGATAGCATCGATGGGACCTAATTTATACTTTTTATAATAATAATCGACAAGCTTTATTACAACCTCGGTATCGGTCTGACTGTAGAAGCTGTAGCCGTGCTTCAGCAGCTTCTCTTTCAGCTCGGCATAGTTTTCGATAATACCGTTATGTACGCCTACAACCTCCGATTCGACAGCACCGGAGCCGGAGCCTGTGCAATTTCCGGACACATGAGGATGCGCGTTTGTCTGGCTCGGCTCACCGTGCGTAGCCCAGCGAGTATGACCGATGCCGCAGGTTCCGGCAAGTGCATTGCCGCTGTCGGTCTTCTCGATAAGATTTGATAAACGGCCTTTTGATTTTACGACCTCAGCCATTTCTTCGTTATTTCGCACGGCAAGACCCGCAGAATCATATCCGCGGTATTCAAGCTTGGACAAACCGTCAAGCAAAATCGGCGCAGCCTGCTGCCTGCCTGTAAAACCTACTATTCCACACATAATTAACTCACTTTTCTTTCGTAAACCTAAGCGGGTACTGATACACCGAGAGGCTGGGGTTTAGAAATTTTTATTTGAATATGCGGTTGTAAAAAGCATATTCAGTTATGATAATTATAGCAAGCGGCAAGTATTATGTCAAGCGTTTTTAAAACATAACGCTGTTGTAAAATCTGCAGTAAATTCTCAAAGTAAATTCCACAGTGGAATTTGAAGTGGAATTTACTAAGTTTGAAAAATCGGAGATTTTGGAGCCCGTTGTTTGTGCCTCGGCAGATTCTCTCGGCACAAACTGCCTCAATAGAAAATGAATAGTCATGATTATGCAGGATTTACAAAAAAATCCCCCGAATTTTTCGGGAGATTTTTATAAATATTATATTTTTTCAGCCTTACCGGATTTTCTTGCAAGGCAAACAATTGCATACACGCCAAGTGCGACCAGTATCAGAATTGAAATAATCTGCGAGGTTGACAGCCCGAACAAAAATCCTCTGTAGCTATCGCCGCGGAAGAATTCGAGGATAAATCTGCCCACCGCATATATAGCCATATACAAAAGGAACAGCCTGTTTTTCAGTTTGCCCTTGACAAGCAGCGTCAGAATAAATGCAAACAAAAGAAGATTGAAGCCTGCTTCAAAAAGCTGTACGGGAAAACGGTTTACACCGTTTGCCGATTCGATTACGGCATTGTGGAATGTAAAGCCGAAGTCGCTTTCTATACCGTAGCAGCAGCCGCCGAGAAAACAGCCTATTCTGCCGAAGCAATGAAACAGCGGTACAGCTGCCGCCAGCACATCAGCATACTCGCCGAAGCGCTCAAGCTTTGTGACCTTTGCGTAAATCACACCCGCCGCGATACCTCCAAGCAGTCCTCCGTAGAACACCTGACCGCCGAAAATGAGACTGATGCCACCAATAAAATCAGCAAAATTAGTAATTTTTCCGAGAATCCAGATTTTATCCAGATTAGTTATACCGTACAGAAGATGTCCGCCGATAAAAACACCGACCGAACAGAAAAGCAGCAGTATAACTATACGCACCTCATTGATGCCTTTTTTCTTTGCCGTCTGATAAGAAAAGGTGCCCGCAACAAGCGCACCGATAAGCGCCGCTATTGCGTACCAGCCTATTTCTTTTTCCATGAAAGTAAAACTACCTAACATAATATTTCCTTTTTTAAAATAAACCCATAGTTAAAATCAAAACCACCTGAAAACAGGTGGTTCTAAAATGTAACTGTTTTGATTATGTAAATTGATATACAGAATTACAGGCTTAATGTGTACTTTGTTGCAGCATTTACAAGTGCAGCATAATCAGGGTTCATGCAGCCCATAGGTCCTGCAATAACGCATACGCTGCAAGAGCAGATAACGCCTACCAGACCGAAGAATGCACCGATGATACCAAGTACAAGACCTGCAATAGCAAGACCGCTTGCCTTGCCGTTTTCAGCCTTTGACTTGCTCATGCCTACAGCACCGAAAACGATACCTAAAATTGCTGCTACGAATAAAATCCACGAAATCAGCGGAACGGAGCAAAGTGCCCATGATAAAACACCGAGAATACCGCAGATAAGTGCTGCAATTGAAATTCCCTTACTATTTCCCTGCATAATAAAATCCTCCTACTTAATGCAAAAAATCTGCGAAGCCGTGAGGCTTCTGCGTTTAATACTGCTACCGTTGTACGGCGCAATTTAACGTAATTATCTTACCACGAATTTTGTAAAAAGTCAAGGATAATTAAGGAAATTAAACAATTTCGTCACTCTGCACAATTATAGAAAATTCGTTTGTAGATTTTAACTTAATATTGTACTATTTTGCCCCTTAAAAAGTAAAGGAAATACCGCACAAAGTTGCGTGCGTATTGCGCCGACAGATTTTCGTCAGATTGTATAGAAATTTAGCAGGCATACCGGCGTATGTCAAGAAATTACTGTGCAATATAACAGAAAAATGCAAGCAAGGTGTACGCAAAGCCGTAAGGCGGTCTTTGTGCGGTGTTGCCAAAAATTTTGTAAACCGAAAAGTCGGCTCTAAAAAAAGCCGCGCCTTTGCGGCGCGGAAAAAATCAAATCAAAAAACAGTCAGGAAATATACAAAATCATTGGGGAATTATCAAATGAAGTACACACAACGTGTAGAATTTACAATCAGTCATTATCTGCCTTGAGTACGGCGTTCAGCATAACCGACGCGCCCTCCGTGCAGTGCTCTGGGGTCGAGTATTCCGGCTCGCAGTGCGACAGTCCGTCCTTTGACTGTACAAATATCATGGTAGTTGGCAGCATATACGCCGCAAACTGTGCATCATGTCCCGCGCCGGAGTGAATATACTGGTGCTTTACACCAAGCTCCTCAGCCGCCGCCTTTACATAGCCGACAAGCTTCTTGTCCCAGTAAACGGTGTCGCGATTCCATGCCTTTACAGCCTCGCAGGTGCAGCCTGCCCATGTCTTGTCGGCGCAGGATTTTACGATAGCGAGTACCTTTTCGAGTACCTCGGGGTTTTCGTGTCTAGCGTCAAACGAGAAGTCGAAGAAATCGGGCACGCAGGTATGTACGCACGGGTGACATACAACCTCGCCGGTGGTATATACAAGATCGCTGTAGCCTAATTTGTCTATCTCTTCATGCAGATAGCAAAGTGCCTGCGACGCTGCAAAGAATGCGTCCTTACGCTTAGGCATCGGGAAGGTGCCCGCATGGGTGGTCTGACCGTAGAATTTCAGGCGGTAGTTGAACATACC
>CAMEKZ010000124.1 GCA_945921635.1 uncultured Clostridia bacterium | reverse complement strand
GTACAATATACAACCTCATCGTAAGTGCCGTCAGCTGTGCAGGTTGCAGGAACTTTGTTTTCACTTACAGCTTCACCGGCGGTGTGACCCTTTGCAGGTTCTACTGTCTGTGCAGTGATTACCGCTTGGCATACCGAGCAGTGAGAACCCGCTGTAAGACCGTCATCGGTACAGGTAGGAGCTACCGCGGAGTCGGTGACCGGTGTATGACCCTTTGCATTGATAGGTGTTATATCGGTCTTTTCATCACATATTGTACAATGACGCGACTTGCTTCCCTCTAATGTGCAGGTAGGCTTGGTGTCTACAGTCCATTCTGCCGAGTAGATATGGTCTAAAGTCTTGCTTGCCGAAACAGCAGCGCTTGCATTATAATCAACTGTTTCCGCCATGCGTATCTGCGCCGTTACCGTTGCCGTATGACCTATTCCGGTGAGGGTGTTTTCAGTCCCCCACTCACCGTCGTTAAACTTATACTCCGCACCCTCAACAGCGGTAATTGTTGCGGTGTAAGTACCGTCGCTCTGAAGTTCGAGTACAAGCTCACAGGCAGACGGAGCGTTCTGATTCTTCTTTGCTACAATATTTATTGTAACTTTAAAGGTTATATCGCTGTAATTCTGAGTCGGGAGAGTGACATTTATTGTCGCAGTCGAGCCGATATTCTCCTTTGTATTAGTATCCAAAGTGAAGTAAACCTTGCCTTCGTCAAAGCGAACCGAGTCTTCTGTGAGGATTCCGTCTGTATCGGTTATATCAAAGTCAGCTGTACCGTAAGCGCCCGTATCCGACGGCAGTCCCTCTATCACAACGGATTTTTCGCCGACAGCCGCCCAGTTATAATTTACTGAAGCGTCCGACACTTCGGGAGCGTCTGCTTTTGCTATATCAAGCGTTACTTCTGCGGTAAGAGGGTTGTAATATTCTGGGTTTTCCTGCGGAGCGAATGTCGCTGTGTATCTGCCGTTATCCCCTACATTCACTATCGTACTGCCTGTAAGTGACCACTCGCCCTCAATCTCGGCTGTGCCGAACTTTACGGTAAGACCGCTTATAACAAGATCGCTCAGCTTATCGCCGTATTTTCCCGTCGCCTTTCCTGTTCCCTCTGCGGTGAGATTGCCCTTAGTTATGGTAAATTTCCAGCTGTCAGAAGTAATATCTGTTGCGGCGGCATACTTTCTGCCTGCCGCAATATCTGCCTTTACAAAGTAAGTACCGGGTACAACAGGAGCAGAAGAAAGCTGTGAGCCGTCGGCGTCGTAGTATTTCACGGTTATTGCACCCATGCCGGTTATACCTGATTTTGCCTTTACGACAGCCTGCTTTCCGTTGCCGTCATACGCAAGATCTGACGGTGCGATAAAAGTAAAATAGGTGGATGATACAATATCCGCTATTGAGTATTTCCAACTAAGCGTTGTGAGATCGTCTATCGCCGTATAATTTGAGCCTTCCGCAACATCTATCCTTACGGTATATGTACCAGGGAAAATCGGTGCAGAGTCAAGCTGTTCCCCATCGTTATAATATTTAACGGTAATTTCGCCAATACCGTTAATATTGGCTTTGGGTGCTATTGTAACGCCCTTTACGGTATCGTCATATACAAGGCTCTCGGGAAGAGTAAATTCAAAATCTTCCGTCGCAGGAGTAGCCTTTGTTATCGTAAAGCGCCAATCATCCGCTGTAAGGCTCAGTGCGGCGGTATAATATGCCGTAGCCTTTACATCTATTTTTACTGTGTATGAGCCTACATTTTTCGGTGCTGAAGAAAGCTTGTTTCCTTCAGAGTCATAATAACTGACAACGAAGTCGCCCATACCCGAAATGCCCGTTTTTACTGCTACGACCACATCCTTTACCGTACCGTCATATACAAGACTTGCAGGCGGTGTGAAAGTAAAGTCATCGCTTTCGGTAATATCGGATATGATAAATCCCCAGTTGTCCGAAAGATCGACTGCAGACGTATAATTCGTGCCGACAGCGACATCGACCTTAACTGTGTAAGCACCGGGAGCCGAAGGTGCAGAAGTAAGCAGATTTCCGCCTGCATCGTAATATTTGACGTTAAATTCGCCCATTCCCTTTATGCCGGCTTTTTTGCTTACCGAAACAGCCTTTTCACTGCCGTTAACGATAAGATCGGACGGCGGTGTGAAAGTGAAATCATCAACTGTGGGGACTGCAGGATCAATAGTGAACGACCACTGTTCAAATGTGAAATCGGAAGAAGCGGTGTAATTCGTTCCTGCCTCAATATCTAACTTTACTTTGTATGTACCCGGTGATACAGGCGATTCGGTGGTGCCCTCTGCACTGCCGTCTTTGTAATACTTTACGGTAAAGCTGCCCATGCCGTTTATCTCCGGTTTCAATTTAACTGTGGCAGGCTTTGCGCTGTCGTCATAGACGAGATTTTCGGGCGCCGCAAATGTAAAGTCGTTTTCAGCCGGTGTAGCCGCAGTTATATCGAACTTCCAGCTGTCAAGGGTAATATCGCTTTTTTCAAAGTAATTACCGCCTTGCGTTACATCTATCTTCACGGTATAAGAGCCGACATCTGTCGGAGCGGAAGAAAGCTGTGCACCGTCAGAGCCGTAATATTTTACAGTAATATCACCCATACGGTATACATTACTGTTAACACTTACCGTAGCAACCTTAGCATTTCCGTCATAAACGGTGGAAGAAGGCGGTGTAAAGGTAAACTTGTCTGCGGTAGGTGTAGCTCTTGTTACGGTAAATACCCAGTCATCTGCAGTAATCTCTTCTGTGGAAGTGTAATTAGTACCTTCTGCTATTTTTATTGTTACTTTATATGAAAATACTCCGACGGGGGAGACTTTGCCCGAGTAGCTTCCGTCGCACAGGTAATAATTGTAATAAATACTGCCTACGCCGGTTAAGCCCGATTTTAATGTTACTCTTGCGACTTTTGTGTTGCCGTCATAAACAAGGTTTGCAGGCGGTGAGAATATGAAATCGTCAGATGTGGGGACTGCTTTTTCTATTGTGAATTTCCAGCCGCTTGATGTAAGATTGGTAACGGATGCATAGTTGTTTCCACTTGATACATCAATAAGCACCTCATAAGTTCCTGCTGAGTCGGGGGCTGTAGCAGATATTGTACTTTCTCCGACTTTACGGTATTTTACCGCCGAAATACTGCCAATGCCGCTTAAACCCGATTTAATTGTCATTGTGGCAGACTTCTTTGTACCGTCATAGACAAGCGCTGAGGGCGGTGTGAAAGTAAAGTTGCTTGCAACAGGCGTAGCCTTTGAAATGGTAAACTTCCATTCGGATGATGTAACATCGGAAGCGGAATTATAATTATTACCCTTAGCCACATCAATCTTTACGGTATATTCGCCCGCATCTACGGGTGCAGAGCTGAGCCTTGTGCCGTTCTTATAATACTTTACGGTTACTGCGCCCATACCGCTTGCGCCGGAGGGTACTCTCGCCGTCTTTGCATTACCGTCATAGACAAGATTTGTCGGCGGAGTAAACGTAAAGGTGCTTGCCTGCGGATTTCCGTAAGCGGTTTTGCCGAATGTATACTTTACCGTTATCGTTCCGTCGCTGTTCTTTGTAACCGTTCCGTTATTTGAGCTGTTGGAATTTACCCTTGCAACAGTAGACGAGCTGAATGAATAGCCTACTCTCGGCGTAACCTTAACGCTTGCGGTATATGCCGTATTATAATATGCATTTGTATCGGACGGGCTCCAGCATATGTCGGATAAAATATCATAGGTCAGGTCGGTCGTGACATTACGATTAACTTCTGCAGCAGTATCAAGCGCACTTCCGCCAACAGGAGCGTCAATATTAAATGCTACGGTAGTTATATCAGTAGTGCTCTGCACCTCGCTTGCAAAACCGGTTGCGTAGGCTACTCTGCCTTCTGTCGTTTCAAGCCAAATTTTGCATTTATCGAGGGAGATGCTGGAAATACCGAGTGCCGACTCAATCTCCTCAACTTTAACTCCGGCATAATCGTTAACGGGCGCGCTGTAATACCAGTCGTTTGTTCCGTCATTACCTTGAATAACGAGTGAAACAGCTCCTGAAGCGTCCTTATCTTTATATGCCGCTACTCCCTGATAACCGTTTACATCATAGTATTTTACGGTACCGATTTTTTTGCCGCTGCCGTCAAGCCTCAGAATCATTCCGGTAGACGCATTTGTTTTTGCGTATTTGACAGCCGATGAATCTGTTCTTGCCGAAGAAGCAAAAAGGACATTCGTCAGATTGATATCAACCGCTGCACGCATATTTAATCCGACGTCCTTTTTCTCCTTGTCAACGGTCGTACCACTTGACCTTACACACAATTGGTAGTTGGTATCGTATTCTGTGCGAAGCCAATATGCAGCAGTAGGGTAAGAAGGGAGATGAACTTTTACATTATTGTTTGTACCTGCATAAACTGTATCATCGCCATACGTTCCTTTGAGTGAATACAGCCATTTGTCCGTAGAGGAATCTACCCTTGTGGTATTTATCAGGCTTTTCTCTGTCGTAGTAAAAACTGAATCGCCTGTATAAAAGTTGCTCTCAGCGGCATCAAACCATTTAAAACCGCTTATAGATTGTGCATAAGACATTGTGCTTACATAGGATTTTGCAAGCAATATCACATTATCTCCCGATATGCCGTTATCTTTGCCTGCTATGTACCAACCCAGCGAAAGATTGGCGTAATCCATATTGCCAAAATAGATCAGACCTACGGTATCGTTATTACCGTCAAGGTCAAATACCGTCATAAGCTGATTTTTTGTTGCAAAAGAAGTTACGGTGGGTTCACTGCTTGCCGCACCGACAGTAATCCCCGATGCGCCGAAGATTATCGCAGCAGCAGCCACCGCAGACGCTGAAATAACAGCACCAAGTTTTTTTACAAGTTTCTTCATATTGCCTCCTTAATTGTACATGATATCCTGATAAACAGATCACTTTTTACTTTTCAGGAAATTATACCTATTATTTATTATAGATTTCGATTTTTTATTTGTCAATAGACTTGGTGCGAATCGACATTTAAGCGGTGCGAATCGACATTCGATATAAAAATACCGAAAAAAATAAAAGCCACATATTGGCAATATCTCCAATAAATTCAACAATTCGTACATGAATTGACATCAGGAAAAAGTACCGATATGCGGCGCAATATTTAATTATAATGGAATAATATGTCATATTTTGGCATCAGGCATATTGCCAAAATAGAGCATGAGTGCCTTTTCAGCGTCACTGCTGTTCTTAGTAAATTTTATCTCGGATATATCAAACAGTATGCACCCGCAATGCCCATGAAATGTCGGAAAGCATATAACCTTTAAATATGTATCTATTTCGGGGCTGTAGTCGATAATCTCCAGCGTTTCGCCGTAAAGCGTAGCGCGCTCGTAGCTTCGCAGCCATTTAGAGTCCATATTAGGAAACAGACTTCCGAAAGAGCTGCCTATGAGCTTTTCAAGCGGCGTCTTTTCAAGCCGCGCGAGCGCGGGGTTGCCATATTTGAAAATCCAGTCTACAGCGTGGCTATCCTCGTTGAATATCATCTCAATATCGGTAAACGCAAACGGCATATTATCAAAGCTCGCGTAATGCTCGCGGTATTCTTCGACAGATTTAGGTATATCCTCAGCGGCAAAGCTGTCGATAATACTGCGCTGTTTTGCCCGAAGGTGCATGATAATATCTTTTTTTCTTCGCGATACATATTCGAGCGACTCACCGTTGCTGAGGTTAATCTTATCGGTGATATCATGGATCGCCATAGCCGATACAAGGCACCCGCGGCGCACCTGGATAAAGCTGTCGCCGAGCTGACCGGCAAGCACTCCGAAAAGCGTCCTGGTCTGGTATATCGCACCGCCGGAAACGTGTATCTCGACTGATTTTCCGACCGTGATGATATACAGAATTGTGCTGATACCAATGACAACTTTTTTCCTTTTTGATATTATCGTTATATATTGTGTTTCCGGCAAATCATACACCTCTTTTAATATGGTTTATGGGGACGGCACAATGCAGAAAGCAACGCCAAACGCCCTGTATTTATATTATTATACTATATTTTCTTGCTTTTTTCAAGTGATTTACTCATTTTAGCATAATTTTCTTATATTTTTGAAAGCTGCGGAGGTATCTGATTGCGATACTGCTAAACTGTAAAATCTATATGAAAGCCGGATGACAAAATAATTATATTATATCTTCATGGCACAGCAAAGCCCCGATTTTCTCAAATCGGGGCTTTCTGTCAAGCAGTCAATACCATTTCCCTGCCGTGAATTTTAATGAATTTTCGTCAGCCTGTAGTCTTTCCGGAAATGTTGGTATATCCGCTGTAAAGCGCTGTCTTTCCGCTCATCTTATAGGCTTTTACTCTGAACTTGTAGGTCGTGCCCTTATCAAGCTCGAATTTTCTGAAGGTGGTAGTTGCGTTATTCTTTACCTTTCCGACCCTT
>CAMEKZ010000123.1 GCA_945921635.1 uncultured Clostridia bacterium | reverse complement strand
CCGATACATTCGTATATAGCGCGTGTTTGTGCGCCTGTCAGCGAAAAGGGGAGAGAGTCAAAATACGGCTCGATGCCTATATCTTCCATAGCTGCGCCCGTCAGCCGCTGTTTTCTGCTTTTCAGGGATTTTAACCCTAGCTGAAGCAAAAACAACTCCTGAAAGGTCAGCCGATATTTGGCAAGTTCGTATTCTCCCTTGTTTTTCGGGAAATGTATCATCCTGAGCGCCTGCTCAAAACCGATAAGCCCGTACTGTTTTTGAAATTCGTCAGAAAATCCGTCCGAAAAATCAAACTCGTCCAGTGCGTTTTTCACACACGCGGATATTATGCCGTGCGAAAGCCCTTGGGTAAGCGGATAGCGCGGCATAAGCATATTGGAATTTTCCGCTTCAATAAAAACCGGCGAGTTCATTTCTTTTCGCAGAAAATCTCCCGCCGCCTTGCCGTAAAAGCAATATTCTTTATCAAGTAAAAGCCGCCTGAACGAAAAATCGCTGTTGAAAAAGGTAATAAGCATATCATCAATGCCATCATTTACTATAACCTTAAACACAGAGATTTTTCCGTAATACGGCGAGAGCTTTTTCACTACCCGTGCCTTTATCACACAGCTTTCGTCGGGGAGCGCGTCCGCGATTGATACTGTATCGTTAAAATCAATATAGCCGCGCGGATAGTGCGTAACCAGATCCATCGCCGTGCTTATGCCGAGCCTGGAGAGAAGCTTTGCGCGCTTTTCTCCAACACCCTTTACATAGCATACGTCAAAGTCATCGGGATTTTTCTTTTTATCCATATTATTCAACCGATATGATGTAGTAGTAAACGGGCTGACCGCCGTTTACAAGTACGATTTCTATATCATCACTTATCTTTGCTCTGAGCGCTTCAAAAGCACTCTGAGCGGTTTCGTCTGTAACATCGCTGCCGTATATAACCGTAATGTAGGACGAGTCAGATTTGATAAGCTTCTTGGTAAGCTTGATCAGCGCCTTGGTTACGTCCTTTTCGACAAAAGTCAGCTTGCCGTTTTCCATCGCGAGTATTTCGCCTTTTTTAATCTGCTTGCCCTCAAAGTCGCTGTCGCGTACGGCAAAGGTTATCGAGCCGGAGCCTACCTTATCGATAGCCGCTGTCATGCCTACACCGTTTTCCTTAAAGTCCGCACTTTCGTCAAATGCAAGCATAGCTGTTATTCCCTGAGGGATTGTCCTTGTCTGGAGCACGCAGACATTTCTGTCGGTGAGGTTTACCGCTTGCTCCGCCGCCATTATGATATTCTTATTGTTGGGCAGAACAAATACGTTATGCGCGGGGGTAGCGTTTATCGCTTCGAGGATATCCTCGGTAGATGGGTTCATAGTCTGACCGCCGCGTACTATAGTGTCCGCGCCGAGATCCTTAAATAGCTCCTCAAGTCCTGCGCCAGAAGTAACGCAGACAAAGCCAAACTCCTTTTCAGGCTGTACGGGGGCAAGCTTCTGCTTGCGCTGCATATCTGCCTTTGCTGCCGCACCTGTGTGCTTTACTTTAATGTTTTCTATTTTTAAATTTTTGAGCGAGCTGTAAAGTATACCTTCTTCTATCGCCTTGCCCGGATGCTCGGTATGAACGTGAACCTTGATAATGCTGTCATCATCTACTACAACAACGCAGTCACCGATAGATTCGAGGTAAGCTCTCAGCTTCATTGAGTCCTGTTCGTTATCCTTTTTAACTACGATATATTCTGTACAGTAGGTAAACTCAATATCTGTTTCATAGGTTCCTGCGGCGTTCTTGACAACTGCGGCTTCAGCTTTTTCGCCGCCTATAGATTCAATTATCACGTTGTTTTTGATAACCGATGCCATACCGCTGAGGATTACATAATATCCCATACCGCCAGCATCTACTACGCCCGCCTTTTTAAGTATGGGGAGCATTTCGGGGGTCTTGTCAAGTGTTTCTTTAGCGTTAGTCAGTAAAACATCAAAAAGCTCCGGAAAGTCCTTACAGCTGCTTTCATTTGCCCTTTCAGCGGCAACTCTCGCTACTGTCAGCACGGTGCCCTCAGTAGGCTTCATGACCGACTTATACGCCGCCTCAACGCCGAGACTCAGCGCCTTGCAATAGTCCTCCACAGATGCTTCCTTTTTACCTATAAGACCCTTTGACAAACCTCTGAACAGCAGGGAAAGGATAACACCCGAGTTTCCTCTTGCGCCTCTCAGCATAGCTGACGCGGCAGTCTGAGCAACCGTCTCGACCGTCACGCTGTCGTTCATTTTCATAAGCTCGGGGAGCGCGTTTTTTATTGTCATGGACATATTCGTGCCCGTGTCGCCGTCCGGTACGGGGAATACGTTCAGCTCGTCCACGCTCTCCTTATTGTTGCTGATATTGTTAGCGCCCGAAATTATGGCGTCTCTCAATACTTTTCCGCTTATCATCTGCAAATACCTCTCCAATTTTATACTCGTATAGAATCCACAAAGACATTTACTTTATCAACGGTCAGATCGGTTTCTTCCTCGACCGCATATCTTACCTTGTGGATTATGCTTTTGACAATTGTCGAAACATTGACGCCGTACATTACGGAAATGTGCAGGTCGATGTACAGCTTTTCCTTTTTATAGCGCACAGTTACGCCTTTTTCGGAAAGGACGGTTTTTTCGGCAAATTTTTTTACTATCGGAATGGGGACTCTCTCAACAAAGGTTTGCTTTGCGTCACCCGCATTCATATCAACTACACCGAAACAGCTTGTAACCGTGCCGCCGATAAGCGTATAAAAAAACTGCTTGGAAAAATTTATTGTGCCAAGATGGTTATGAATATCAATCATTTGCGTGACCTCCCGAAAATAATACTCTTTTCATTATACTATATTTTTCATCGGATTTCAAGGCTTATAGGCTATAACAACAGCCGTGCAATATAATCTTAAAGTATATCAATTCCGCATTTTACAGGTGTGCAGATAAAAACCCGCGGGTATTTGTTCCTGAGCGCGATTTCGGCGCTTTTTGCTCTGCTTTTATCACTGAATACGCCGTATACAACGCTTCCGCTGCCTGTCATCTCCGCACCTGCAGCACCAAGTGCCAAAAGCTCATCTTTTATTTCTCCGATACGGTTATCGCCGTAAAGCACGGTAAAAATGTTATACAGCTGCTTTGCGCTGCCTGCCATGCCTTTTTGACTGAGAACTGTCAGAAAATTCTCCACAGCCTTATTTTCCTCTATCGGCTGTCTGTCGTAAAGCGAATACGCCGCCGCGGTACTGGACTTAAAATCCGGTTGTACACAGACAAAAAAACACTCATCGTTTTGTGCTGTATTCAAAGACCTGATACCGTCCTTGTCGGACAGTAGCGTTCCTCCGATAAGGCAAAGCGGAACATCTGCGCCGATTTTTTCGCCGAGCGCACAAAGCGATTCTTTTGACAGCGGATTTCCGAATATCCTGTTCAGTCCGGCAAGCACCGCCGCGCCATCCACCGACGAGCCGCCCATACCGCCCATGATAGGTATGCGCTTTGTTATAGCTACGTCGACCTTCGAATCAAATCCGACCTCGTCAAAAAACACTCTCGCCGCCTTGTACGCAATATTGCTTTTATCACAAGGAATTTCGCTGTTGTCGCAGTAGATATTATATGCAAAATCCTCACTTTTCTCAGCGGTTATCGTCACGGTATCATAAAGGCTCACGCTTTGCGTCACGTTAGTCAGATAATGATAGCCGTTCGGCATTATACCGGTTATATCAAGAAAAAGATTGAGCTTTGCATAGGCGTTTACCGTTTCGGTCATTGTTTTATATCCTTTAAAAATTCTTCAATACGTCCCAGAGCCGTTGTGATGTGATTAAGCGAGTATGCATACGATACTCTTATATATCCCTCGCCGCTCTTGCCGAAGGCGTCGCCGGGTACCACCGCAACTTTGTGCGATTTTATCAGCCTTTCGCAGAACTCCTGCGAGGTAAGTCCCGTGCTTTTTATAGACGGGAAGATATAAAACGCTCCCTCAGGCTCAAAGCATTCCAGTCCAAGCTCATTAAAACCCTTTACGATAAGCTTTCTGCGGATATCGTACTCATTTTTCATGTACTCGATATCCTTTTTGCACTCTGTAAGCGCGACAACCGCCGCGTACTGACTCATTGTAGGAGAGCACATAATCGCGTACTGGTGGATTTTCAGCATCTGAGTAATAACAGGTGCGGGTGCGGCAACAAAGCCAAGTCGCCAGCCTGTCATCGAAAACGCCTTTGAAAATCCGTTTATAACAACCGTGCGCTCCTGCATTCCGTCAATCTGCGCGATAGAAACATGAGGCTCGCTTCCGTATGTAAGCTCGCTGTATATTTCATCGGAGATAATCATAATGTTTGTATCTCTAAGTACTTCCGCAATCGCCTCAAGGTCAGTGCGGCGCATAACTGCACCGGTCGGATTGTTGGGGTAGGGGAGCACAAGCGCCTTTGTTTTCGGCGTAATATGCGCTTTCAGTGCCTCGGGTGTCAGCTTGAAGCCGTCCTCAGCTTTTGTCTCAATTGGTACAGCCACGCCGTTTGCAAGCTTTACTATCGGCGCATAGCAGACAAAGCTCGGCTGAGGAATAAGCACCTCATCGCCGTTGTCAACAAGCGCGCGCACCGCAAGGTCGATAGCCTCCGACCCGCCTACGGTGACTATTATCTGATGATAAGGGTCGTACTTTATCTTTATTCTGTCAAGCAGATAGTCGGACAAAGCTACTCTGAGCTGTTCAAGTCCGGAGTTTGCAGTATAGGTTGTCTTGCCCTTTTCAAGTGTCCTTATCGCTTCTTTTCGTATTGCCCACGGGGTTTTGAAATCAGGCTCGCCTACGGACAGGGAAATTACGTCCTTTACCGTCGCGGCAATATCAAAAAACTTTCTTATACCCGAAAATTCAAGCTCCTGAACCTTTTTTGAAAGTATATTTTCATAATCCATCACGGAGAAACCAAGCCCCTTTCATCTGTATCCCTTAAGAACATTTTATCCTTTTCTTTATATCTGTGCAGGATAAAGTGCGTGGTAGTGCTGAGCACTCCGTCAAGCGGAGCAAGACGGTCGGTGACAAACATAGCCACGTCGCGCAGATTTGTACCTTTTATCGTAACGGCAAGGTCATAGCCGCCGCTCATGAGATAAACCGATGAAACCTCGGGGTACTGTGCTATTACAGCGGCAACGTCGTCATAACCGCAGTTTACCTCAGGAGAAACACGCACCTCAATGTAGGCGGTGACGGAGTTTCTGTCAAATTCTTCTTCGTTAATAATTGCCGTATAACCGATAATAAGTCCGCTTTCTTCAAGCTCGGAAATAAGCTTCGCCACTTCCTGCTCGGAAATGCTCATCATGGCGGCTATCTGCTTGTTTGCAAGACGGGCGTCCTGTCGTAAAATGTTTACCAGCTGTTCTTTTTTATTCATAGCTTTTCTCCTTAAATTTATTTTATGCTTATAAACACAGGCTTTCTGTTTTTGAAAAACGTAAGCTCCTCAAAGCCGATTTTTCTCGCAAGCTCTATGCACTCGGCTATGCCTTTGCCAAGATCCTCGGTGCAGTGCGCGTCAGAGCCTACCGTGAGTATCCTGCCGCCAAGCTTCTTATACAGCGCGATATAATGCTCATCAGGCATTGGCACGCCGATTTTCTGGCGCAGACCGCTGGAGTTTATCTCGATACCCTTACCGTTTTTGATAAGAGTAGAGAAAATCTCCTTTATTATAGGCAGGTATTTTTTCATATCTACATTTATACCAGACCCACCGACTATGTATCTCAGCGGATAGGTGATGTGTCCCATTACGTCAAATTCGCCCCAGCGTGCCATATCGAGCAGCTCCTCAAAATACAGTCCTAGCAGATAATCGGGCGATACCTTGCTGTAGTCAAGCAGATAGAAGTCGTCCCAGCCGCGGCACATATGCAAAGAGCCTATGATAAAATCATATTTATAGCTTGACAGCATACGGTTTGTAAGCTCGATGTCCTGTAACGGCTGACCAAGCTCCACACCGTAGCTCATTGTTATTTTGTCAGCATATTTTTCTATCAGCACGGGAGAAATCTCCGACGCCTTTTTTACCGGCTCTTCATAAAGATATTCTTCATCATAGAATTTATTTATCTCAAGATGGTCAGTAAGTGCATAATATGAAATACCAAGCTCACAGGCTCGTCTCACCATCTCTTCGGGTGTATTGCTGCCGTCGGGCGAGAGATTTGAGTGGTTGTGACAGTCCATCAGGATTTTTTCTGCCATTTTGTTGTCCCTTCCTTGTCTTTCTTTATTTCTTCTGTTGTTATTTTATCACAAAATTAAAATTTTGTCTATTACTTCTTTACATTTTCTCAAAATTTGTGTATAATAGAATGCAGATGTGAAAAACAGCTTATTTTACAGCTTAAGAAAGAAAGGATTTTATTATGAGAGCAGTAGTAGCGGTTATCGGTAAGGATACGGTAGGTATTCTGGCAAAGGTCAGCACAATATGTGCGGAGTGCAATGCG
>CAMEKZ010000122.1 GCA_945921635.1 uncultured Clostridia bacterium | reverse complement strand
TGTCAACAACCACACCCGCCATAACCTGTCCGTGACCCGAAAGGAACTTGGTCGCCGAATGTATTACAAAATCCGCGCCCCACTCGATAGGCCTTGACAGATAGGGGGTAGTAAAGGTGCTGTCTACCATAAAGGGTATGCCGTGGCTGTGGGCGATTTTTGCGATAGCCTCGATATCCGATACGTTTGCGTTGGGGTTGCCGATAAGCTCGGTGAAGAACAGCTTTGTCTTGTCGGTAATCGCATTTTCCCACTCGTCAAGATTGTCGGGATTTACGAATTTTACCGTCACGCCCATTCTTTTAAGCGTGATGCCGAGCAGGTTTATCGCTCCGCCGTAGATATTTATCGAGGATACCAGCTCGTCACCCTCGGTGCAGAGGTTTGCAATCACGTTGAAGATAGCGGCGTGACCCGAAGAAAACGACAGTGCGGCAACTCCGCCGTCAAGCTCCGCCACACGGCGCTCGAACATCTCACAGGTGGGGTTTTGCAGTCTGGAATAGATATTTCCCGGCTCTTTCAGCTCAAAAAGCGTGCGCGCGTGCTCTGCATCCCTGAACACATACGCGTTTGTCTGATAAAGCGGAGGTGTGACCGACATGGTCGCTTCGTCTGTCTCATAGCCTGCGTGTACCGCAAGCGTGTCTATGCTGTACTTGTTCATCAGTATCAAATCCTTTCGAAAAGTTATTAACCTAATTGTACCACAACCAAGTAGGTTTGTCTATAGGGCATTTCTAAAAACCATAGCTTTTCATGTTGTCTTCCATGTTGTATCTGTCTATAAGGCTAATCAGTGCGGGGACAAATTCGTTATCCCATTTTTCTCTGTCGGGATAAAGGCTGCGTGCGGCGGCAAGATAGGATTTTAATGTACAGTCGGGTGTAAAGCCGAAGTCCTCGCCGTCACGCGGTGCACAGGAAAACGGATTTTCATACAGCCTTGTATAGTGCGCGCAGGCGTTGCGCAGATCCGACATACACATGAGTCTGTCCTCAATACAGCGGTAATTTATGTCAAAATACATTGATACCAGCTCTTTTTTGTCGGGTGTTTTCATATCCGCAAAGAAATAGCTGAGTGTGCCGAAGCTGAAAAGCTCCATAGCCGCCCATATCGGCATGATGCCGCCGTACTTTTTCTTATGGTGTATTACAAAATCCTCTTTTTCGTTAAGCTCAATCAACCGGTCGATTTTTGACAAAAACGCCTGATGATTGTGCTTTACATCAAAGCTTGAGGCGTTGAGATAGCCGAGCGCGCCGTATTTCATCGCGTGATAGTTTGATATAAGCGCCCTAAAAGAAATTTCAATCTCCTCCAGATAGGTCATGATAAGCCTGCGCAGAAGCCTGTCAAACTCATAGATATTCATTACCGCCTCAAAGGTCGTGCCCTCCTTATACTTTCCCTTTTCTTTTAAAAAGGGCGCGAAATAATAGGCAAGGCGGTAGTAATTTATATTTGTGAGGCACCGCGCCGCATACTCCTTGTCCTCAAACCGACAGCCGCGCTCCTCCAGCTTTTCTATCTGCTGTTTTATCGTGGCAGGACTTTTTGTATAAATCATGGCTCATTCTCCTTCCGATAGTTTTTATCGGCGTCTATCATTTTCCCGAGCTTAAAAGAGTAGATATACCGCTCGGAAACGGGGAGAGAAAACGCCTGCTCCAGCGCCCTTGTGTAAAGGTCAAGCTGAAAGGCATAGTCGGATATGAGATGCTCCTCATCCGAAAAGCTGTCGCTTTTATAATCGACAAGTATTATCCTGCCGTTTTCTATAAACAGCATATCGGCGATACCCTGCATATACGGCTCGGCATCGGAAAAATCCGTGCCCTCTGGCAATCCCAGCTCCGCCGCAGTAAGACAGCTTACATCGAGCTTGTGGAATATCGGGTACTCGCGGTACACCCTGTCCGATTTCAGCATTCTCTGCGCGACATCGGTATTAAAAAATGCAGCAATATCCTCAGGGTCTACGCACTCGCGCTCCTTATCGGTCATATAATCTGTGGTATCGTTTCTGATAAAGTCCGCGATCTCTCCTGCGCTCAGCGCTTTTTCAAAAGGAATATGCTCCATAACCTTGTGATATGCGTCACCGCGCCGCTTTCCGCTTAGCATTTTATCCCCGTCGTTCATAAACGCGGGCATTGAGATATAAAGCTCGCAGTTTTTACTGCTTCCGTGATTTATTTTCCGGTTGCGTACAAGCTCGGTCGCGGTGTATTTTGCGGCGGTTCTGGTAAGCGCTTCATACTTGTATCGGTACTTTATATTATCCTCGATTTCCTCAGCTTTGCGGATAAGGTCGTTATCCATTTTATCCTCTGCCGGCTTATCGGCTGTGCCCGCCTTTATCACCTCATATTCGTCCGCAGGTGCATACACATGGGAGAATTTAAGCGCGCCGCCGTGGCAGTACGCCTCGCGCCTATCCATATCAAGCACGCCGCCCTCGTCCCTTAAATCCATGACCGACAAAAGCCACGCCATATACGAGCTTCCGCCGGTGTCGGCACTGTAAGAGGTAAACGCCTTTTCAAAAAGCTTGTCCGGTTCTTTTGCGGTGCTTCCCGTGAAAATCAGCTTTTCCTCTGCTCGGGTAGCCGCAACGTACAGCAGGCGCATCTCCTCGCTCCGCATTTTTCTTCTCAGCTCTTCTGCGGCAAAAGCATAGGTCGGCGATGGTATACGCGACATCTGCTTTTTGTCGATTATTTTTCCGCAGATACCGTAGGTCTTGCTGACTATTACGTTTTTCCTGATGTCCTCAGAGTTGAATACTTTTGAGCAGTCGCTTACAAAGCACACAGGGAACTGCAGTCCCTTCGAGCCGTGTATAGACATTATTTTCACGCCCCTGCCTGCGGATTTCTGTACAGACATAATGGGACTGTTCTGATTCTCCGTGCTTTTGAAGTTGTGCAGAAAATCGCTCATTATTCCGCCGCCCGTGCCGCTGTAATACTTTGCGTATTCGGTAAGCATTTCGAGATTTGCAAGGCATTGTGCGGGGTTGTCGCAAAGCGTCAGCAGATTTACCGTGTTTGTAGTGTCGTATATTTTCTGTATCGTGTCTGCGGGCGAGCTTGCCGCAAGCACGCTCCTGAGCCTGTTCAGCTCATTTATAAAATCAAGGCAGGCGGGGTCTGCCGCGGTGCTTATGTATTCGCTTTTGCTCAGGGCAGGATATTTTTCGCTGTCGATTGTTCGTTCAGCAGCGGCGTACAGCACGCAGGTGTAAAGCGGCTTTTTGCTCCACTCCCTGCTGTAGCGCATAAGCTCATCGGGACAGCTCTCGCGGAGCTTTGGAATATCAAAGCCGCAGGTACCTGTCCTGATACGCGACATTCTGTCCGCGTCAAAGCCGAACACAACCGACATCAGAAGTCTGGCGAGCGCCTCGTCGTTGTACGGATTGTCAAGCGCCGTGAGATAATCGGTCATTATGGATATTTCGCGGGTCTTTAAATACTCCTCCGACTGCTCGGCGCAGGCATTAAGCCCGTATTTTTCGAGTGCCGCGGTAAATGCCGCAAGCTTTGACTTCGGCGAACGGAGCAGTATCGCAAAATCGTCCTCGGTACACGGTCTGCCAAACACCTTATAGCCGCTGTCTATCATACCGCGTATGCGGTACGCGACATAGTCCGCCTCTGCCTCGGTCTTTGACATATCTTCATTGCGCGGCTTTACGGCTACTATCTCGGTGACATCGCACGGCAGGCACTCGTCCCCGCGTCCGCACTCCAGACGGCTGTCCTTTTTATAATCCGCGCCGCCGAGGCTTTTGGTCATTATCTCGTCAAATACCGCGTTTACTCCATCGGTCACGCAGCGCTTGCTTCGGAAGTTTTTGTTGAGCGGTAAAAGCGTATAGTTCTCCGCCTCGGAAACTCTCGAAAACACATCCGGCTGTGCGCCTCTGAACGAATAGATGGACTGCTTTATATCGCCGACAAAATACAGATTTTTCTCATTATCCGACAGCATACGGAATATTTCGTACTGCAATTCGTTGCTGTCCTGAAACTCGTCCACTATGATAAGCTGAAGTCCTGTCCGCTCTTTTACCTCCGGGTGATTTTTCAGCATATTATACAGTCCCTGCTCCGCGTCGGCAAAATCCGCCACGCACTGGCTGTGCTTTTCCTCGGTGTAGAGCGTGCAGAACCGCTTTGCTATACCAACGAGTATTTTAAGCACCGGCAGATATTCATAAGCCTCCTTGTCAAAATTATGTGCCCTCTCGGCGTATTCTATCGCCTTTTTGCCGTATTTCAGCATATCGCTGCGGCTTTGCGCCACGGACGGGTCTTTGGTCGGGGTGGCGCGTGCCGGCATATTATCCATAAGAGCTTTTATCTCATCGTCATAGCGGTACCCGTTTTCTTTCAGCCGCTCTAAAGCCGCATAAAGCGAGCCGGTTATATTTTCGACATACTTAGGCGCAGTTTTTGCCGTTTTTTCGTCGCTTGTGCAATCAACATTTTCACAAAACTCGTGATAATATTCCGTTGCCGAGGCCGTGTAATGTTTAAGAGAGGATATAAGACTGTTTTTTACCGCGTTGAAAATCCGCTTGTCGGCGCACATATCAAGCCAATCCTCATAATCGGGGATATTCATCGCGGTGCTGTATATCTCCAGTATCAGCCCGATAAGCGCGCTGTCGTCCCTGCCTATAAAATAGTCGGAGATAAGCGCACGCTCGTCCTCAGCCGCCGTGCGGAAAAACTCTTCCGCCACATAGTCCGCTATCGTGCGGCGCAAAAGCTCCGCGCGCATCTCGTCTATTACCGAAAAGCCGAGCGGCAAATCTGACAGCTCGCTGTTTTCTCTCAGCAGATTAAAGCAAAACGAGCTTATTGTGGATATTCTCGCGCTGTGCAGCTTTGCGCTCTGCGAGCGCAAAAAGACGGAGTCGGCGGGGTTTTCGGCTATTTTCTGCTTCATCAGCCTGTCAAGCCTCGTCTTTAGCTCACCCGCCGCCTTTTCGGTAAAGGTTACTATAGCCGCCTTTGACGGGTCGATATTTTCATTTTTATCGATTATCAGCGATATTACCCGCTCGGTGAGCACAGCGGTCTTTCCGCTTCCTGCCGCCGCGGAGACTACGGCCGCGCCGCCACGGTGATTTATGGCGCTTTTCTGAGCGTCTGTCCAGACTGTCTTTTTATCTGCCATTTTCGCTTTCCTCCGCTGTGATTTCCTGTGCAAACTGTACGGCGTCATTTCCGTTTACATCTCTGATATGCTTTTCGCTCCTGCCGCAGATATGCTCCAGCTTGCAGTAGCGGCAAGATAAAAACGTGCCGTCCTCGACCACGGGATATGCGTTTACATTGCCTGTTTTCACCTTTCCCGCGTCCTCGCAGATTACCTTTGATATGCGGTGCTTCATTTTGCCGAGCGCGTCCTCGGATATAACCGTCGCGCTGAAATACGATTCGGGCGCGATTTTGCCCGAGGGAGTAATCTTTACGCTGTTGTACAGTGCTTTTTCTTTGTCGCTCTGCGAGCCCTTTACCGCAAAGCCCTTTTCCCTGTGCTCATCCAGCCAGAAGCCGCGCCTCAGCTCCTCGTCTGCGTCGGTCGTGTTTTTTAGCGGTATGCTCCCCGCGGGATAATAGGTCGCCGCCGAGGGCGAAAAGTCTGGGTTGTTTTCGCACAGCGTAAACAGATACAGTAAGAGCTGCAAATCCAGGCCGTAGTATATCTTGCTGACGCTTATGTCCTTACTTCCCGTCTTATAGTCAATTACTCTCAGCCACTTTTTACCGCTTTCGTCCTTTGCGGTGTCCACGCGGTCAACCGTGCCGAATACCCGTATACTCTGCCGCGTACCGTCGGGGAGCGCTGTATCAAGCGTAAACGGCTCCGCCTTAAAGCCACTCGAAAGCACCTTTCCGTCCTCCAGCGAAAGCTCAAAATACGCCGGCTTAAACGCGCTGTTTTCAAGCTCCTGCTTCATGTATGTAATCAGGTACACGCAAAGCGTCTTCACGCTGTCATACACCGCAAGAAAGCGCGCACCGAGCTCCTCGCGCGGGAGAAAAAATTCGCTCAGATACAGCTCCATAGCCTGCTCTACCAGAGCGGGTATATCGGGTGCGGTTTCTTTTCCGCCGTTTTCGGGATTTTGCGTGAAAAGCCGTTCAAAGCAATAGTTCATCACAAAATGCACGGTGTTGCCAAAGTTTGCGGGGGTCATCATCTTTGTCTGACGTTCGCGGATTTTCAGCCCGTATCGGCAGAAATACGCAAAGCGGCAGGAGCTGAGCAGATTTATCCCTGTAGGAGACAGCTTTTCAAAATCGAATATCAGCGGCGCCGCCGCACCCGCGTCATGTATGCACGCATAGTCGGAAAGCCCGCGCTCGGCGCGCTTTACAAGCCGCAGATAGTCCTGCTCGCCCGTATTTTTCAGCGCAAGCGTGATTGCATCGGCGTCGCGGCTGTTTATCAGCTTGCATTTTGAGAGCTGTTTTTTCGCGGCGGCGGGGCTATGGTAGTAAAACTCCGCCGGCAGGCTGTC
>CAMEKZ010000121.1 GCA_945921635.1 uncultured Clostridia bacterium | reverse complement strand
AAATGGGTACGCGCGGCGAAGATTACGAAGAATTCAACCGTAACCTACAAGAAGATCGGACTTGCAAAGAACACAACCTACAAATTCAGAATCAAGGCTTACAAGATGAGCGGTAAGACTGCACTCTACAGCGGATATACAACAATATCCGGCAAGACCCTGAGCCGATAAATCCCGTATAGAAAAAGCCGTTGTGTAAACGTGTAATGAAAAATTGCGGATAAATAGAACCCCCGCCGCGCAGCCGCGTGACGGGGGTTCTGCTTTTGCTTTTCTCCTGCAACATAAATCAGCAAATGCTCATAGCAAAAATCCCCCGCGGATGCCCGCAGGGGATTTAATGTCTGATTCGTTTACTTAACGATATAATTATCAATAGCCGCTAAAAACTCATCGCAGTCATCAGAGTGAACGCGAAGCTCGAGAGGCTTTGACAAATCCAGGCTGAAAATACCCATGATTGACTTTGCGTCAACAGCATATCTGCCGCTTACGATATCAACATCATAGTTGCACTTTGTAACCTGATTTACAAACTGCTTAACATCCTCGATGGTATTGATATTGATTGTTACTGATTTCATATTTATTACCGTCCTTTCTGTGGAAAACTTGTTTCCTGACATTTCCCATTCTATCAGATATTTTGTCGGTTGTCAACAATTTTACGCAGATATTTTAATTATTTTTACCGACTTTTTTTGAGTAATTTTGCTTAAACCGTAAACTTATTTATCTCTGCGGGCAGGTCGCCGGCATCGTCCGTGTGGAGCTTTAAGGTGAGTACCTTGGATAAATCAAGGCTGAACAGCCCCATAATCGACTTTGCATCAACAACGTACTTTCCGACGGTTATGTCGCAATCAAAATCATAACGGTTTACAATATCAACAAATTCCTTAACATCATTTATTGCCGCCAGTTTTACTTTTAATTCTGTCATTGATAATCTCTCCTTTCACCTGTTGCTTTTAAATTATATCTTCTCTTGTTCTTTCTGTCTTATAAAAGGCTCTGCGTTTTCCTTTTACAGCTTTATAATAGCAATTTTTCCTAAATCAGTCAAGCGAAAAAAACAACAAAAGCCAATTTACTTGCAAAATTCGTAATTTTAAAGTATAATAGACGTGTCAAGCCTTTTCTTTTGGTGAAACTAAACAAATATTAAGAGTGATTTTTATGAAATATGCTATACAAACCTTCGGCTGCAAGGTCAACCAATACGAAAGCGCAGCCGTTGCAAAAGCAATGGACGAGCACGGCTACGAGCACACCGATGACATTTTTGCCGCGGATATTGTGATAATAAACTCCTGCTCGGTAACCGAAAACAGTGACAAAAAAGCAAAACAGCTGATAACAAAGCTTAAAAAACGCAACCCCGCCTGTATCACGGCGCTTGCGGGCTGTTTTCCGCAGGCGTTCCCCAACGAAGCCGAAAAGCTTTCCGCCGATATTATAATAGGTACCGAGCAAAAGACTTCGCTTGCGGACAGGATTGACGAGTTTGTCAGAAACACAGCGGCGTATATCAATATCCCGCCCCGCCCCGTAAAAACGCAGTACGAGGAGCTTGGACTCGCTGACATGGGCAAAACCCGCGCGTTTATCAAGATTGAGGACGGCTGTGACAGATTCTGCTCCTACTGCATTATCCCGACAGCGCGCGGCTCGGTGCGCTCGCGCCCGCTTGACGAGATAGTAAAAGAGGCGCGCTTTCAGCAAAGCCGCGGGCATAAGGAAATAGTGCTGGTCGGCATAAATCTTTCCTGCTACGGCAGCGAGATAGGCTTGAGGCTGGTAGACGCGATAGAGGCGGTATGTGCGGTTGACGGAATCGAGCGCGTGCGGCTGTCCTCTCTTGAGCCCGAGCTTTTGACAGATGATGATATAAGCCGTATGGCAAAGCAGGAAAAGCTCTGCCCGCATTTTCATCTCTCTTTGCAATCCGGCTGTGCCGCCACATTAAAGCGCATGAACAGGCACTACACGCCGGATGAATACTACGAGATAGTTAAAAATCTTCGTGCACACTTCCCCGACTGCTCAATCACCACTGATGTGATGGTAGGCTTTGCGGGAGAAACTGACGAAGAATTTGCCGAATCGGTCGAGTTTATGAAAAAGGTCGGTTTTGCCGCCGCCCACGTCTTTACCTACTCGGTGAGGGCGGGCACCGCCGCCGCACGCCGCACCGACTTTGTCCCGCCAGAGGTCGCCGCAAAGCGGTATAAGATAATGAGCGGTCTTGCATCGGAGCTTAAAGCAAGCTATTTTAAAAGCTGTGTCGGAAAAACCGAAAAGGTGCTTATTCAGCGCCGCGAGAGCGAGGAATACGCAAACGGTCTTACACCGCAGTATGTCCCCGTCAGGATATACGGCAGCGACGCAAAAAAGCAGGATATCCTAACGGTACGCATTACTTCTGCGACAGATAGCGAATTTTGTGTCGGAGAAGAAATAAAATGCTTGTAATTCATCTGAAAATGTAGTATACTAATAGAGGTTGCTTGTCCGCTATGGACAGCGCCTGACATATCCTCGGACAGCACCCGATGTTATCCGAGCAATAAAGACGGAGGAAATTTATGTCAGTTTATCGTATTTATGTGGAAAAAAAGCCGCAGTTTGCGGTAGAAGGAAAGGCAGTCCTTTCGGATTTACAAACCGCCCTTCAGATAAAGGGCATCGAGGATGTACGCATAGTAAACCGCTATGACGCCGAGGGACTTACAAAAGAAAACTTTGAAAAAGCAACTCCGACGGTTTTTTCCGAGCCGCCTGTTGACAATGTATATTACACTCTCCCCGAAATCGGCGAGGACGAGAGAATGTTTGCCACCGAGTTTTTACCCGGTCAGTTCGACCAGAGGGCGGACTCTGCGGCACAGTGTATCCAGATGCTCTGTCAGGGCGACCGTCCAAGAGTAAAATACGCTAAGCTGTACATTTTAAAGGGCAAAATCACAGATGATGATTTTGCGAAGATAAAGCACTACCTGATAAACGCGGTAGAAGCGCGCGAGTGCGGCTATGAGCAGTACGACACGCTTGAAGTAAAGTACGATATACCGAAAGACGTACCCGTGCTTGACGGCTTTATAAAGCTTGACAAGGACGCGCTTGCGGAGTTTATCAAGAAATACGGTCTTGCGATGGATCTAGGCGATATAATCTGCTGTCAGGAATATTTTGTAAAGGAACAGCGCGACCCCACCCTGACCGAAATCCGTATGCTTGACACCTACTGGTCAGACCACTGCCGTCATACCACCTTTGGCACGATTATCGACAACGCGAAAATCGACGCTCCGTATATAGCACAGACATATAAAGAATACACACTCGACAAGGAATCTCTCGGCAGAGCCGCAAAGCCGGTATGCCTTATGGATATAGCTACCGCGGCGGTAAGAAAGCTGAAAGCTGACGGACTGCTCCCCGACCTTGACGAGAGCGAGGAGATAAACGCCTGCTCGGTTAAGATTACGGTTGATGTTGACGGCAAGGACGAGCAATGGCTGCTCATGTTCAAGAACGAGACGCACAACCACCCGACCGAAATCGAGCCGTTCGGCGGCGCGGCTACCTGCCTCGGCGGCGCTATACGCGACCCGCTTTCGGGACGCTCGTATGTATATCAGGCGATGCGCGTAACCGGCGCGTCCGACCCCCTGCTCCCCGTAAACAAGACAATCCCCGGAAAGCTCCCTCCGAGAAAGATAACAACGACTGCCGCACAGGGCTATTCGTCCTACGGCAACCAGATAGGACTTGCAACGGGTCACGTTGCTGAAATATACGACCCCGGCTATATGGCAAAGCGTATGGAAATCGGCGCTGTTATCGGTGCCGCTCCCGCAGAGAACGTAATCCGTGAGCGCCCCGCCCCGGGAGATATTATCATTCTGCTTGGCGGCAGGACAGGCCGTGACGGCTGCGGCGGCGCGACAGGCTCGTCAAAGTCGCACAGCGTAGAGTCGCTTGAAACCTGCGGTGCAGAGGTACAGAAGGGTAACGCGCCCGAGGAGAGAAAGCTCCAGCGTCTTTTCCGCGACAAGAATGCAACACAGCTTATAAAGCGCTGCAACGACTTCGGCGCTGGCGGCGTATCGGTTGCTATCGGTGAGCTTGCCGACGGCCTTGAAATCGACCTCAACGCAGTACCTAAAAAGTACGACGGTCTTGACGGAACGGAGCTTGCTATATCCGAGTCGCAGGAAAGAATGGCAGTCGTAGTGGATAAAAACGATGTAGACAAATTTATCGCGCTTGCAGGCAAGGAAAACCTTGAAGCCACACCCGTTGCGGTCGTAACCGAGTCACCCAGACTGAAAATGAACTGGAACGGCAAGACTATCTGCGATATTTCACGCGAGTTCTTAAATTCCAACGGTGCAGAAAAGCACACCGATATATATGTCGCAAATCCGACGGTTTCCTACTCCACAGGCAGACACAACACCGAAAAGGACTGGGCAGCGCTTGTAACCGACCTCAACGTATGCTCGCAAAAGGGTCTTGTACAGCGCTTTGACTCGACTATCGGCGCGGGTACGGTACTTATGCCTTATTCGGGCAAGACACAGCAGACACCGGTACAGGCTATGGCGGCAAAGCTCCCCGTACTTTCGGGCAACACAAAGACAGCCTCAATCATGGGCTGGGGCTTTAACCCGTTCGTAAGCCGTCAGTCACCCTATCACGGTGCGGCTCTCGCGGTTGTCGAGAGTATAGCAAAGGTAGTAGCCGCGGGCGGCAGCAGCGACAAGTGCTGGCTTACCTTCCAGGAATATTTTGAGCGTACACAGGGCAACCCCGAGCGCTGGGGCAAGCCGTTTGCGGCGCTTCTCGGCGCATACAAGGCGCAGCTTGCGCTCTCCTGCGGCGCTATCGGCGGCAAGGACTCGATGTCGGGTACATTCGAGGATATTGACGTACCGCCTACATTGGTTTCTTTCGCGGTGTCAACAGCAAAATCCGATAAAATCATCTCCGCGGAGTTCAAGCTCCCCTACAGCAATATCTATTATATTGCTCCCGAATACGATGAAAACAAGATGCCTGTATTCGACAGCGTAAAGAAGGTATTCAAGATCGTTGAAAAGGCTATCGCAGACGGCAAGGCGCTGTCTGTATGGTCGCTCGCGGGCGGCGGTATCGCAGAAGGTATCTTCAAGATGTCACTCGGTAACAGAATAGGCGCAAAGCTCTGCGACATGAGCGACGAAAAGCTGTTCGGTCTTTGCTACGGCGCATTTATTATTGAAGCAAACAGCGACATCGAGGGCGCAGAGCTTATCGGTGAAACGACAGAAGAATACAAAATCACAAGCGGCGGTGTTGTACTTGACATCGCAGAGCTTGAAAAGAAATACGACAGCGTACTTGAGCCTATCTTCAAAAACGCGCTGCCCGAGCAGCCCGCACCTGTTTCGGCGGCTTATGACAAGGGCTGTGAGCTGCTGCATAACCGCGCACCGAGAGGTATCGCAAAGCCCAAGGTGCTTATCCCCGTATTCCCGGGTACAAACTGCGAATACGATATGGCGGCAGCGTTCAACAGATACGGCGGCGAGGCTGACATCTTCGTTGTACGCAACCTTTCGGCACAGAACATGGAGGACAGCGTAAACGAGTTCGCGTCACGCATAGCAGACAGCCAGATGATAGCAATACCCGGCGGCTTTTCCGGCGGTGACGAGCCGGAGGGCTCGGCGAAGTTCATCAACGCGTTCTTCCGCAACCCGAAGATAAAAGAGGCTGTAGAGGAGATGTTGTATACCAGAGACGGACTTATGATAGGTATCTGCAACGGCTTCCAGGCGCTAATAAAGCTCGGACTTGTTCCCTTTGGCAAGATTGTTCCGCTGAGCAGCGAAAGCCCGACGCTCACCTACAACTCAATCGGCCGTCACCAGTCACAGCTTGCGCTTACAAAGATATGCACCAACAAGTCACCGTGGCTTATGCACTGCAAGGTCGGAGAGGTCTATAATATCCCGATTTCGCACGGCGAGGGCAGATTTGTAGCAAGCGACGAGGTAATAAAGCAGCTTATCGACAACGGTCAGGTTGCTACTCAGTATGTAGACTTAGACGGCAACCCGACAATGGATCTTGCATACAACCCGAACAGCTCCATGTGCGCTATCGAGGGTATAATCTCCCCCGACGGCAGAGTGCTGGGTAAGATGGGTCACACCGAGCGTATCTCCTCCGATACCTGCGTAAACGTAGACGGAAATAAGGATCAGCTGTTGTTCAAGGGCGGCGTAGACTACTTCAAATAAGAGGCGTGCCGCCTCACGCAGTTCTGCCGGACATTTATCCTCATCTATTTAAGAGTTGGCTTGTCCGGCGGAACACCGATTTATCGTAAGGCGTGCCGATATTCAATTCCATAACAGAAAAGACTGCCGGAGCAAATTGCTCCGGCAGTCCTTGTTATATCTGTTTATGTTTATTACGCATTAGCCTTATCCAGTATTTCCTTGATAAGCGCCATAACCTTGTCTGCTGTCTCCCCTACGGGAACTTTCAGCGAAA
>CAMEKZ010000120.1 GCA_945921635.1 uncultured Clostridia bacterium | reverse complement strand
CAATTATTTGAAAAAATTGCGTTTTTGCGGTGCGTGGGTTTATCGACAGTCTGAACCGGAGAAAATCTTCTCCGGTTAGTCACATTCTCGATAATCGGCTTTATTCAAGCCAATCTGCCCTTATCATATTTTAAGGAACGAGCTTTTCAAGTCCGCCCATGTACTTTCTGAGTACCTCGGGGATATTTACGCTTCCGTCCGCGTTGAGGTTATTCTCTAAAAATGCGATTAACATTCTCGGAGGTGCAACAACAGTGTTGTTGAGTGTATGAGCAAAGTAGTTACCCTTGTCCTTGCTCTTTACGCGGATTTTAAGGCGGCGTGCCTGTGCGTCGCCGAGGTTGGAGCAGCTTCCGACCTCAAAATACTTTTTCTGTCTGGGCGACCAAGCCTCGACATCGTAGGATTTTACCTTTAAGTCGGCGAGGTCTCCGGAGCAGCACTCTATAGTTCTTACGGGTATATCCATAGAGCGGAACAAATCAACCGTGTTCTGCCACAGCTTGTCAAACCACATAGCGCTGTCCTCAGGCTTGCAGACTACAATCATTTCCTGCTTTTCAAACTGGTGTATTCTGTACACTCCGCGCTCTTCTATACCGTGAGCGCCCTTTTCTTTTCTAAAGCAGGGCGAATAGCTTGTCAGTGTATAGGGGAGCTTTTCTTCTTCGTTTATTGTGTCGATAAACTTGCCAATCATCGAGTGTTCGCTGGTGCCTATCAGATAAAGGTCCTCACCCTCAATCTTGTACATCATTGCGTCCATCTCTGCAAATGACATAACGCCGGTAACTACATTGCTTCTTATCATAAAGGGCGGTATGCAGTAGGTAAAGCCGCGGTCAATCATAAAATCGCGTGCGTAGGTCAGTATAGCGGAATGAAGTCTCGCTATATTGCCCATCAGATAATAAAAGCCGTTTCCTGCTACCTTTCGAGCGCTGTCTAGGTCGAGGCCGCTGAGATTCTCCATAATTTCGGAGTGATATGGTATCTCAAAGTCGGGGACAACCGGCTCGCCGTATCTTTTGATTTCGACATTCTGGCTGTCATCTTTTCCTATCGGTACGGTGGGGTCAATGATGTTCGGGATTGTCATCATTATCTTGCGTACCTTTTCGCCGAGCTCGTTTTCATCGATTTCAAGCTGTGCAAGCTCGTCCGAGAATGCCTTTACCTTTGCCTTTACCTGCTCTGCCTCGTCCTTTTTACCCTGAGCCATAAGACCGCCGATTTCTTTTGACAGTCTGTTTCTGTCGCCGCGGAGAGTGTCTGCTCTGAGCTGTGCGGCTCTGAGCTGTTTATCAAGCTCGATTACCTCGTCAACCAGAGGGAGCTTTTCGTCCTGGTACTTCTTTTTGATGTTTTCCTTTACCACATCGGGATTTTCTCTTAAAAATTTAATGTCTATCATGTTTCCTTATCCTTTTCTTTATTCTTTATTTTGCTAACCTGTTGATTATATCGGTCAGGTCTTCCTTTGAGTAAAATTCGATTTCGATTGTGCTTTTCTTTTTTCCAGGTACAATCTTTACCTGCGTCTTGAGAGCGTTTGCAAGGCTTATCTCAGCTTCGGTGAAGAAAATGTCCTTCGGCTTTTCGGGCCTTGGCTGTTTTTCGGCGTTTTTCACCATGCGTTCCATTTCGCGTACCGATACTTCTTTATTAGCCGCCTTGTAGGCTAAATCTATCATTGTATTTTTATCCTTGATACCGAGTAGCACCTTGCAATGACCTGCCGAAAGGTCGTTATTCTCTACAAGCTCAGCTACAGCCTTAGGGAGTGAAAGTAATCTCAATGAGTTTGCGACCGATGAGCGCGCCTTTCCTACTACCCTTGCCACGTCCTCCTGAGTCATATCGAACTTATCCATTAGTTCTTTATAACCTGACGCTTCTTCGATAGGATTTAGGTTTTCACGCTGGAGGTTTTCGATAAGTGCTATTTGCTGAGCCTGCAAATCGGTAAGCTCTTTAATAAATACCGGAACTTCTGTAAGTCCCGCCATTTTTGCCGCGCGCCACCTGCGCTCGCCCGCTACTATCTGATATGAGCCGTCGGGCATTGAGCGGACAAGCAGAGGCTGTATCACGCCGTTTTGTCTTATGGAGTCGGCAAGTGTTTTCAGCGCCTCGGGGTCAAAGTTTTTTCTCGGCTGAGATTTATTCGGCTCGATATCTGTGAGCTTTAGCGTTGATACGCTTTCTTCTTCGTCAAAGCTGTTGTCCTCGAATATGCTGTTGAAGTCTTTTTTTAGTACGTTTTTTGCCATTTTTCCTCCTTTATTCACTGCACTTTTTGATTATTTCACCCGCGAGTCTGGAGTATGCCTCCGCGCCCTTGGAGCTTTTATCGTAGTATATTACCGGCATACCGTGGCTAGGTGCTTCGGATATGCGAACATTTCTGGGGATAACGGTATTGAATATAGCTGACGGCGGGAAGTTTTTCTTGATATCCCGCATTATTTCATTTGACTGCAAAAGCCGCTTGTCAAGCATTGTGAACACAATGCCCATAAGCATGAGGTTTTTGTTTGCGGTTTTCTTGATTTTCTTGACAGTAGATAAAAGCTGAGCCAGTCCCTCTAAGCTGTAATGCTCACATTGCATTGGCACTATAAATTTGTCGCTTGCTATAAGTGCATTTACGGCGAGTATTCCTAGTGACGGTAGGCAGTCTATTACTATAATATCGTAGCTTTCTTTAAGCTGAATCAGTGCTTTTTTTAGCTGATGATTGCGCTGTTCTATCTGGAGCAGGTGAATTTCCGCTTCTGCAAGCTCTGCGGTTGCCGGAATTATGCTGACATTTTTATATGTAGTATTTATTACTGCTTCTTCGGGTCTGACATTTGACATTACGACATCATAGCTTGTAATTTCAAGGTTTTTCTTTGAAATTCCGTAGCCGGAGGTAGCGTTACCCTGCGGGTCGAGGTCAACAAGCAGTACCTTTTTGCCTTTTTCGCCGAGAGCCGCACATATATTTACGGCGGTTGTTGTTTTACCTACGCCGCCCTTTTGATTTACAACGGAAACAATAACTCCCATAGTACCTCCGAATTATAAAACTGAAATTTATTGTGAAATCTTTACTCACTTTATTATTATAGCACACTCATGATAAAAAATAAAGTCCTTTTAAATAATTTCCTCAAATTCTTAAAAAAAAGTTCACCGCGATTGTTCCACATGGAACATTCCGATGAACATTTTATATATTGTTCCACATGGAACAATTTTGTGAACAAGCCTCTAAATATTATCCTGCGGTATGCGTATAACATATTCAAGATAACCGTTTTCTATTTTCTGCGTTGAATCAAAGGGTACTCCGGACTTTTTCATTGTTTCAAGTGTTTTGTTTATGTTATTGATATAAAGGCGCTTTTCCTTGAATAACCATATCTGCTTTTTCTTCTTTTTCTTAGGCTCCAGTATTCTTGCAATGTATTCATCTGTCTGTGTAACATTAAGTCCCGTTTTATGTATTTCATCAGCCGCCTTTTCCCTCATCTGCTCCGGCAGCTTTAATAATGCCCTCACCTGCCGCTCATTGAAATTATACTCAATAGCCTTTTTACGCACATTATCCGATAGCTTCAAAATACGCAGCTTGTTTGCTACGGTGCTTTGTGCCATACCAAGCCGCGCAGCAAGCTGCTCCTGCGTAAAACCGTAATATTCTATAAGCCGCGCTAACGCGCCTGCCTGCTCAAAACAATTTAGATCGCTCCGCTGTATATTTTCTAAGATTGCCAGAACAGCAGACTCTTCTAATGTTTTATCCGTAATTATAGCCGGCACTTTTTCAAGTCCGGCAAGCTTCGCCGCCCTGAGCCTGCGCTCTCCTGCAATAAGCTCATACTTGTTGTCCTCTGTCTTTCTGACTGTCACCGGCTGTAAAATTCCGTTTTCCTTTATACTCTGTGCAAGCCCGACAAGCTCACTGTCCGAAAATATCTTTCGCGGCTGACAGGGATTAGGCAATATGTATTCTATATTTATTTCAGCAATCCGACCTGTTTGCTTTTCCTTTGCTTTGAATATCACACTCATATAAAACATCCTTTTCTTTAGAGTATATCTCTATGTTTATCTATAATTAGATTAGCATATTTTTTAAGCCATTACCACACAAAAAAACCGCGGATTTCTTTAAAATCTGCGGTAAAGTGCGTAATATTCTCATTTTACAACGGCTTTTTCTTAATCATAGACGGATTTCTCGGGTATTTTGTCGGAGTATGCGATATTTTTCTGACAACAACAAGCCGCCTGCTGTCACCGTTTGATATATTATAATCCTCAATCTTTTCTATCTCTCCGCCAAGCATACTTATAGCCTTTTCTGCACTCTTTACATCCTCATTGATAGATTTGAGCGCCACAAAGCAACCACCAACCTTTACATACGGCAGGCAGTACTCGCATAGTACCGGCATAGCCGCAACGGCGCGTGCCGTTGCTATATCAAAGCTCTCCCGAGCCTCTTTTGCATAGTTCTCCGCCCTACCGTGAACAATATCTGCTTTTACTTCAACAAGCCTGCAAGCCTGCTCCAGATAAACACATCTTTTCTGCAAGGCTTCTAGCATCGTACATTTTAAGCTGTTATTGTAAATCAACAGCGGGAGTGACGGAAAACCCGCACCCGTACCGACATCAATAAAAGATGTTCCGTCTTTTATGCAAAGACTGTGAAAAGGCAGGACGCTGTCAATAAAGTGTTTTACTACAACATCTTCAAATCCGGTGATAGCTGTCAGATTTACATTTTTATTGTAGCTTATCATAAAATCATACAGCTTCAGAAATTTATCAGCCTGCTCGTTGCTTAAAGTTATACCGGAAAGCGAAAATTCAGACTTTATATAATCAATCATGTCCATTTTTCCTCCCCTGCAGCCATATCAGCAGCACCGAGACGTCAGCCGGATTTACACCCGAAATTCTCCCCGCCTGTCCTATATTGAGCGGCTTGTGCTTATTCAGCTTTTCCTGCGCTTCAAGCCGCAGACCTGTTACGGTTTTATAATCGACATCAAGCGGGAGCTTTTTATTTTCAAGTCTTCTCATCTGCTCGATTTTTTCTGTCTGTGTCTTAATATAACCCTCGTATTTTACATTTATTTCAAGCTTATCTATTAAATCATGTGAAAGCTCGGGACAATCTTTGTCAAAAGGAATTAAATCACGATACGAAATCTGTGGCCTTTTAAGTATCTCAATAAACTTGACACCCTGTGTCAGAGGAGAAGTACCCTTTTCCTCTAACATCCTATTCAGCTCGTCACTGGGATATATAGTTGCCTTTCTGATACGTTTGTTCTCAGCGTCAACTATGCTTTTACGGTCAAGAAAACGATTGTAGCGCTCGTCACTTATAAGACCTATCTCGTGCCCTACAGGTATAAGCCTTTCATTGGCGTTATCCTGCCGCAAAACAAGACGGTACTCACTGCGGCTTGTCATCATTCTGTACGGCTCAACACAGCCCTTTGTTACCAAGTCATCAATAAGCGTACCGATGAACGATGTCGAGCGGTCGGGGATATACTGCTCTCTGCCCTGAAGCTGTAAAGCCGCATTCATACCCGCGATAAGTCCCTGCGCCGCCGCCTCTTCATAGCCGCTGGTGCAATTGAACTGACCTGCTCCGTAAAGTCCGCTTATCTTCTTAAATTCAAGGGTAGGATAAAGCTCCAGCGGGTCGCAGCAATCATACTCAATAGCATAAGCCGGACGCATTATTTCAACATTTTCAAGTCCCTTTATGGTACGCAAGAATTTCAGCTGTACATCCTCAGGAAGAGAGCTGGACATACCCTGCAAGTAGTATTCATCGGTATCAAGACCCATCGGCTCGACAAAAAGCTGATGCTGCGGCTTGTCAGAAAATCTTACGATTTTATCCTCTATACTAGGACAGTATCTAGGGCCTACTCCCTGTATTCTGCCCGAATACAAAGGCGAGCGGTCGAGGTTATCCAGTATGATTTTATGTGTATTTTCATTTGTATAAGTAACGTAGCACTTTACCTTGTTTTCAAGCTTGAACGTGTTGTCAAAGCAGAAAGGTGTAATATATTCGTCACCCTCCTGCTGCTCCATTACGGAAAAATCAATCGAACGCTTATGAACTCTCGCAGGTGTTCCCGTCTTAAAGCGCCGTATATTTAAGCCAAGCGCGCGAAGCGAATCGGTAAGCTTCAGCGCGGCGCAGACGTTATCCGGCCCGCTCTGATAATTTACCTCGCCGATATGGATTTTTCCGTGAGATAAGTGCCGGTAGTAATAATCACACTCTGCGCGCCGTAAAATGCTCCAAGCTTTGTAATAACACCGGTTACCTTTCCGCCCTCGGTGCATATCTCAGTGATTTCCGCTTGCTTTATGTCAAGGTTTTCGGTATGCTCAAGAACTGACTTCATATAAATATGATATTTTACACGGTCGCTCTGGACTCTCAGACTGTGTACGGCAGGGCCTTTTCCTTTGTTTAGTATACGTAACTGCAAAAAGCTAGCGTCCGCCGCCCTGCCCATCT
>CAMEKZ010000119.1 GCA_945921635.1 uncultured Clostridia bacterium | reverse complement strand
GAAAAATCTGTCGGCGCAATCCGCACGCAATCTTTGTGCGGTATTGCCTTAAATCGGTATATTCAAACTTGCCGAGTGTCTCGGCACGCAGTTCCGCCTTTTAGTCGGCTTGACTTATCTTGAAGCTATATCGACGGCGGGATTGCTTGTCGGGGCAACCGATATATTCAAATTTTATTATACACTATTTTACCTTAATTTGCAACAATTTTTTTGGGAATGGAATATAAGGCGGCAGACCGATTAGGGGTTATATTAGCATGGAATTGTTAAGGGAATGTGAAGTGGGGGAGAAGGCGGATATTTTGAGGGATAGTGGTCACGGGGAGAAGCCCCGAAAAGCAGGGGCTTGGGGGTAAAAATTTCCCTCTCCCCCTTGACAAATCCCACCCACCGTAATATAATAATACAGTAATCTGTTTCAGGGCGGAGTGAAATTCTCCACCGGTGGTAAAGTCCACGAGCCGAAGCAGGTGGATAACTGCATGGCAAAAGCATAAGCCGTAAGCCGTAAAGTTGTATCTGCGTGTAAGGCCGATTCGGTGTAATTCCGAAACCGACGGTATAGTCCGGATGAAAGAATCAGAAATGCGCTGCCGTAAATCTTTTTTCATGCGGCTCACACTTTTGAAATTCAGCCCTGCAATTTATTTGCAGGGCATTTGTTTTCCTTTTAAAATCACCTTTGAAACAGAGGAAAGGATGATTTTTATGCAAAACACAACAACTCAGGGTCAGAACAACGGTACCCGCAGGCTTTTTGACACAAGGCGCATGATATTCACCGCTATGCTCGCGGCGATATCCTCGGTGCTTATGCTGTTCAGCTTCAAAATCCCGATTATGCCGAGCTTTATCTCTTTTGACTTTTCGGACTTTCCCGCAGTGCTGGCATCGCTCACGATGGGTCCGGTATCTGGAATATTCGTCTGCCTTGTAAAGAACATAATCAACCTGTTTTCGTCCATGACGGGCGGCGTCGGCGAGCTGTCGAACTTTATTTTAAGCTGTGCACTGGTTATTCCCGCAGGTATTATCGGCAGGAAGATAAACACCTATAAGGGTGCTGTCATCGGCTGCCTTATCGGAAGCGTGGTTATGGCACTGCTCAGTATCGCATCGAACTACTTTATTGTATATCCGATTTACGAGAACATTATGCCTATCGAGGCTATTATCAATATGTACAAGGCGATAAACCCGAATGTAAACGGCTTGCTCGACTGCCTGATTATCTTCAACTGCCCGTTTACGCTTGTAAAGGGACTGGTGGCGTCGGTGCTGTGTATGCCGATTTATAAAGTGTTAAGACCTGTGTTCAATTCGTACTACAGACAGTAATTGCAACTGAATGAAAAAAACGTGCGGCGGCTTGAAAAAGCCGCCGTCGCTTTTTTACAGATACGCCCTTACATCCTTTGCCAGCTTTTCCTCAATCGCTATCAGCCTTTCAGCAATATCCACAGCGCCCTTGTCCGCCGTGCTGTACTCGTTCAGGTATTTCGACAGCGACTTTATCCCCATGTTGCACCCGTCGGTGATAATGTCCGCGGCGGTGCTGTCGGAGCTGTCGGCGGCGAGCTTCACCTCGGTCTTGAACCACGCCATGCTTTTAGCCATCGGGTGGGGAGCTTTTCCGCTGTCGTCCGCGCGGTCGAGCATGGCTTTTATGTCCTTGTTTAAAATATCGTGCTTGTTCTTGCATTCGTCAAGCATCTGCCTGAAATCTGCGTCCTTTACGCTTTTCATGACCTGTTCTATCGCTGAAAGACCCATTGTTATGCCTGCGTCACATTCGCGCAGCAGGCGTATTGTATCCTGATTTGCCGTAAAAATCACTCCTTTGCGGTTTGTACACTGATATTATAACCGATTTTTGCGAGTTATTACGATTTTTCTTGAAAACGGTGCGGTGATATGTTAAACTGTAAGCAGTACAAGCTGTGGCGAAAGGAGCGGGTAATATGGAAAGTGCGGACAAAGCGCTTGTTTATGCTGAATTTTACATAAGAGAAAACGAAGAATATCACTCGTCAATCAACTCCGAGATGAGGTTTTACGATTCTGTAAAGCGCGGAGAAATTGAGGAGGTACGCAGAATGTACTCTCCGCTCGGCAGCAAGGGATACGGAGTCCTGTCCGAAAATGAGATACGCAATCTGCGCTACCATCTGATAATCACAATCGCCTTTGTGACGCGGTTCTGCATCGAGGGGGGAATGGAGTCGGAGACGGCGTTTTCACTCAGCGATATTTATATTAGGCAGGCGGACAAGGCGATTACCGCGGAGCAGATAAACCTGCTGCATAAAAACGTAATCGAGGATTTTACCGACCGCATGGCGCGCCTTAGAAAGTCGCGGATTTACTCAAAGCAGATAATGCGCTGTTACGACTATATATACAAAAATCTTAACCGTAGCTTTACCGTTGCGGATATGGCACAGGAGCTGGGGCTTACCGCACAGTATCTGTCAAAGCTTTTCCATAAGGAAACCGGAGAGACCATAAGTCGATATATTATGCGGAAAAGGATAGAGACCGCCTGCCGTATGCTGATTTATTCGGATTACGAGGCGGGGGATATAGCTAGCTTTCTCGCGTTCAGCTCGCACAGCCATTTTATACAATGCTTTAAAAAGGAGACCGGACTTACCCCGGGGCAGTACAGAAATCTGCACTACAGCGACAACAAGGGTATGAAGGGAGGCGCGGATTTGTCATAAATTGTGATATTTACATTAAAAATGTGATATAATTATTTTTCCGTTCTGCTATAATATAATCATGAGGTTGGAATACGAAAACGACCGTAACGGAATAACGGCAGGAGGAAAGTAAAATGAAATTATCAAAGGGAATATCGCTTGTTTTATCTGCGGCGGCTCTGGCAGCCATGCTCGCAGGCTGTGCGGGCGGCCGCTCACAGTCGGCTGTCTCGGAGCAACCATCTGCTGAGGAACAATCGTCTGTACAGGAATTTGTCTTTGACAAGGACAATTTCAAGGTTGAGTTCAAAAACGGCTACGAGCTTATCAGCGATTATTTTGAGATGTCGGACGGCTGGACGAACGGCTCGATGTTCAATTGCACCTGGCGCAAGGGAAATGCAAGCTTCGGTGCGGATAGCATGACACTTACCATCGATAATGACGCGGCGGGCACGGAAAAGATACCGTACTCGGCGGCAGAGTTCCGCAGTAAGGATTTTTACGGTTACGGCTGCTATGAGGTTACGATGAAGCCGATAAAGAACGACGGCGTGGTTTCGTCCTTCTTTACCTACACGGGACCAAGCGACAGCAACCCGTGGGATGAAATCGACATCGAGTTTCTCGGCAAGGACACGACGAAGGTGCAGTTCAACTATTTTACGAACGGCAAGGGCGAGCACGAATATCTGTTTGACCTCGGCTTTGACGCGGCGGAGGAATACCACACCTACGGCTTTAAGTGGGAAAAGGATAAGATAACCTGGTATGTTGACGGAAAGGCGGTGCACGAGGCAACCGAGGATATACCGGTAACGGCCGGCAAAATTATGATGAACGTATGGCCGGGAAAGGGCGTGGACAGCTGGCTGAAAAAGTTTGACGGCACGGTACCGCTCTCAGCAGAATATAAGGAGTTTTCTTTCAAGGCTGAAGTCTGAGATATGATATAATTTCATGTATGATAAAACCGTCTTCGGGCGGTTTTATTTTTTGCGTTGAATACGGAAATGGCAAGGCACAGCCGCTGAAGAACAGGCTCACACGGCATAACCGCGAAAAGCGGAGTCACATGGATGCCAGCGCCTAAAGTTAGGTTCGCAGGGATGCTGAAAAGCAAATTCATTTTGGGGGAAAGGGGGTAGGGGGGTTCTCTCTACGTTAAAATAAAACAATAAATAAAACAATATTAAGCACCATTTTGACAAAAAAATTAAAATTCTGATATACCAAAAAAAGAATATCGGTTATACTTAACACGTCGGAAACAACGTTGTTAAATTATTTGTGCAAAATGTGCAAAATCAGACTGGACGAAAGGAATACCGATATGAATAAAAAGAATACGGTCAGAACGGCTGTGCTTTTATCCGCAGTAAGCCTCGCGGGCGTTCTGTCAACCGCCTGCAGCAGCAGCGATACAGCGTCAGCTCCACAGGCAACGCAGGCGACCGAAGTACCATCAACATTAAAGGAAGAATACTCGTCTATATTGGAGAGTATCGATCTAGGAGAAACCGAGAAGCTTGAAAACGGAAAGGTTGTCTGGCTTTCCACATGGGATATAAATCCCAAAAACGGAAAGGCTATGCCGACCGAGCTTGAGCTGTTCAGCAATCAATACGGCGGAGAGATAGAGTTTATACAATGCACCTTTGACGAGAGATTTGACAAGCTCGCAACAATGGTTTCATCAGACGATGCGCCCGATTTGTTTCCTGCCGCAGACCTTGACGTTTTCCCAAGGTGCGCTATATCAAATCTGTTTGCGCCGCTGGACGATTATATTGATTTCAGTGAGGAAATGTGGGACGGCGTACGAGACCTTAACGATATTTACACGCTCGGCGGAAAGCATTATGTGTGCAATATGTCCACTGATGCGGGCACTATTATGATTTACAACAAGAAAACCATTGAGAACAACGGGCTTGACGACCCTGCCGAGCTGCTTGCAGACGATAACTGGAACTGGACTACCTTCAATAAAATGATGACGGATTTCTGTGATCCGGACAGTCAGCAATATGCGATAGACGGCTGGTGGTTTGAGGCGGCGTTTGTTCTCACAACGGGCGTACCTTTTGTTGACTTCAAGGACGGTACGCTGATAAGCAACCTTGACAACTCGCTGATTAACAGCGCCGAGGAATTTATGAGGGAGATGAACCGCCAGCAGTTCCCGTACCCGAAGTCCGAGCACGACTGGCAGGTAGCTCCATCCAATATAGCCGCGGGCAAGACGCTGTTCTACCCCGTGGGTGTATGGCAGCTCTATGAGGCAGATCTCTCCGACTTCGGCGAAATGGAAGATATCATGTTTGTCCCGATGCCTAAATGCACATACACCGACGAGTATTATCTGCCGGCAGGTGTAGACGCTATGGCGATGATACAGGGCGGCAAGAATCCCGAGGGCGCGGCGGCGTTCTTAAAGTGCAGGAGAATTGCTTCGGTTGACCCCGCGACTCTGGAGATACAGAAAAAGCAGTTCTACGAGGAATATAAATGGACCGAAGAAATGATGGATATGTACTTAAAGGTTAAGGAAATGACAAACGAGCACCCCGTGATAGACTTTTACGGTGCAGTATCGGCAAGCCTTTACGGTTACATACACAACCCGATGAAGGAAGCGTTCAACAGCGGCGCTTCGTGGGCGCAGACCAAGGAGAGCATAAAGGGCGCGGCAGAGGGTGAAATCGACAAAGCGAATACAGCCCTTAAAAACCGCACGACAGAATAGTCAGCAGAAATTTAAGATTTACGGTGTCGTGCGCGTAAAAGCGCGCACGCCCGAAAGCTAATAAACAGTTTTGAAAGGAATGGTATTTATGAAAAAGACATTGAAAAGAGCAGCAGCGGCAGCAGCAGCGGCAGTATGCGCGTCAGCACTTATATGCAGTGCGTCCGCGGCGCAGAAGACGCTATCCGAGGTGGGCGAGGACGGTATGCTTTACAGCGGTGAGCCGCTGACAATCATGCAGTTCTGGAACGGCGAGGAGGCAATAAAAATCGCGCCCGAGGTTTTTGCGGGACTTGATGCAGACAAGACCTACGCTATCGACATGGATGTAACCGGAGGCAATTATGATTATCATCTGGTTATGTTCCGCATTGATACCGACGGCTGGCCGTCAATAAAGAGCGACGGCTCGCTTGCGGGTGACGGCGGCTGTGCGATTGATACGGGCGACAGCACATTCACGCTGGTGCTTGCAGCTGAGGATATACAGCAGGCAAGCGAGCAGGGCGGCCTTATCATCTGGGGCTGTGATTATACTGTGACTAATATAAGACTGTACGAGACCGACGCAGACGCAAAGACCACACCTGCGTTCGTTGCAGACAGCGGTGACGCAGAAGAGCCGTCAGATACCGAAGAGCCTACAGATACAGAAGAACCTGCCGATACAGAAGAACCGGCAGATACAGAAGAGCCTGCTGCTACTGAAGCACCCGCTTCGGACGAGAGCGAAAAGTCCAACGTAAATACCGGCGCCGAGGGCATAGCTGCTGTTGCGGCTGTGGCGGTACTCGCGGCAGGTGCGGCGGTTGTTGCAAAGGTGAGAAAGTAATTTTAACAAATAAGTTCCTCTAAGAATAGAAAATCGGTTTCATAAGGTACAGCCGCCTGTGTGTGCAAGCACGGGCGGCTGTGGCTTTTTATCGTACGCATTTTTCATAAAAAATTCGCCTATGCGTAAGCGGAGATATACACACTATTGAATAATGAGTAATACAAATGTGCTGTATTCATTATTCAATAAAAAATACCAGCAAACAAATATCAGCCCGACGTATAAATCGGGCTGATTGGGTGCAGCGGCACGCTGCCGTTTTACTTGTGTATAAAGATACAAAATTCGGGTGAAAGTTACAAAAAAATCAGCCCGACGTATAAATCGGGCTGATTGGGTGCAGCGGCACGCTGCCGTTTTACTTGTGTATAAAGATACAAAATTCGGGTGAAAGTTACAAAAAAATCAGC
>CAMEKZ010000118.1 GCA_945921635.1 uncultured Clostridia bacterium | reverse complement strand
TTGCCATGACTATGCTGATTGATATTACCAAGTGCAAGGACGAGTACAATGTACTTGCTGACAGACTTAAAGCGTGCGGTGATGAGATGGGTCTTCAGATTCATGTAATGCACGAGGATATTTTCAACTCAATGCACAATATATAAGATACATAGGAGACAGACTTAATGTTTAATTCAAAAGATATTCTTGAAACCATCAAGATGATACAGGAGGAAAATCTCGATATCCGTACGATTACAATGGGCATTTCTCTGCTTGACTGTATCGACAGCGATATCGACCGTTCCTGTGAGAAGATATACGAAAAAATGATGCGGGTTGCCGAGCATCATGTCGAAACCGGTGAAATAATCGAAAAGCGCTACGGCATACCGATAATAAACAAGCGGCTTTCGGTTACTCCGATAGCGATGCTCGCCGCAGCGACAAAGGGCAGCCCCGTAAAATTTGCAAAAACTCTGCAAAGGGTAGCCGAGGGAACGGGAGTAAACTATATCGGAGGTTATTCCGCACTTGTGCAAAAGGGATTTTCAAGCGGAGATTTAGAGCTTATTAACTCAATCCCCGAGGCTCTGGCAGAAACCTCTAACGTTTGCTCATCGGTAAACGTCGGCTCGACAAGAGCGGGTATAAATATGGACGCCGTAGCCCTCATGGGAAAAATCATCAAGCAGGCGGCTGAGCAGACAAAGGACAATCATTGCTTCGGAGCGGCAAAGATAGTGGTATTCTGCAACGCGGTCGAGGACAACCCGTTTATGGCGGGCGCCTTCCATGGCGTTGGCGAAGCCGACTGCGTGCTTAATGTAGGAGTCAGCGGTCCAGGCGTTGTACGCGCGGCACTTGCCAAAATGCCGGACGCTAACATCAGCGAGGTAGCAGAGGTTATAAAGAAAACTGCATTCAAGATTACAAGAATGGGTCAGCTCGTAGGTACAGAGGCAAGCAAAATGCTCGGCGTACCGTTCGGCATAGTTGACTTGTCCCTTGCGCCCACACCAGCTGTCGGTGACAGCGTGGCGCATATACTTGAGGAAATCGGACTTGAAAGCTGCGGCGCTCACGGCACTACCGCGGCGCTGGCGCTTCTTAACGACGCTGTTAAGAAGGGCGGCGTAATGGCATCATCTCATGTCGGCGGACTTTCCGGCGCGTTTATCCCCGTTTCCGAGGACGCAGGAATGATAGACGCAGTAAACTGCGGCTCGCTCTCAATCGAAAAGCTCGAAGCCATGACGGCTGTCTGCTCGGTAGGACTTGACATGATAGCAGTTCCCGGTGATACCTCTGCAGATACAATAGCGGCAATCATCGCGGACGAAGCGGCAATAGGCATGGTAAACTCCAAGACAACCGCTGTAAGAGTTATCCCCGCAATCGGCATGAAGGAGGGCGAAACTATCGAGTTCGGCGGACTGTTCGGAAGCGGTCCGGTAATGAAGCTCAGCAAATTCTCCTCGTCCAAGTTTATAGCAAGAGGCGGACGCATTCCTGCACCGCTTCAGAGCCTTAAAAATTAAGGCAATACCGCATAATTATTGTCGTGCGATTACGCCGTCAGATTTTTCGTCAGGTTGTGCAAATTGAGCGCAGGCAGGCTGGCGCCTGTTAAGCGAAATATGTGCAAGATGGCGGAAAAGATGCAAGCAAGCGTGCGGCAAAGGCATTGCCGTTAATTGTGTGGTGTTGCCTCAACGTACTGAACGGACAGTATCGCATATCGGTGCTGTCCGTTTTGTGTTTTGCAAAAAATATAATAATAACCAAAATTTCAGTTAAAATTTTATAACTTATTTCTCTTGTATTTGTCAGCAAAATGTAGTACAATTATTTCTGGTTTTTTTAAAACTACTTATTTATAAAGAAAATTATGAAAATTATGTAAATTATGTAAATTATTCAGATATGCTTAATTATTAAGTAAATTGCATATTCTCCTGAAAGAAAGGAGCTTTTATATGGTAGATGTTATCGGTGAAATAATTTCTATTGAAAAGCAGGCGGAAGAAATCGTAGAAAACGCCCGCAAGGAAAGCGAGCGTATACTGGCTGAAGCTGCCCGTCAGAAAGAGCAGGAGCGCATTCAGTATGAAAACGAGGTCAGCTCCGAGGTAGAAAAATACCATGATGATTTGAGAAAAAGCGGAACAGAGCAACTTTCCGCCGCTAACAGCGAGTGTGAGGCTATGATAAACCGTTTCGACGAGCAAATGAAAATCAACGGTGATAAATGGGCTGACGAAATATTCAGCGCCGTTATATGCGCCGATTAAGATTGGGAGTGAGGTTATATGTCTGCCGGCTCTGCGGCTGTAATTGCCAAAGCGCGTTCTAAATACGGAAAGACGCTTACGCTATCCGATTATAAATCGCTGATGGTAAAAAATGATGTAAATGACATCGTTACCGCGCTTAAAGCATATCCCGATTTTAAAAAAGAGCTTGCCTCAATCAGCGACACCGCCGTGCGCAGAGGACAGGCCGAGGAAATGATGAATAAGCGGCTGTTTCGGATTTATATGGACTTGTGCCGTTTTAAATTCGGAAAAAAAGGCGGGTTTTACTATTATCTGGTAAAGCAGGAGGAGGTAAAGCAGATTATAAGCGCCGCGATGTATATAAGCGCTGACGCTTATGAAACGTTTATACTAAGCTTTCCCGTCTTTCTGACAGAATATTGCTCGTTTGACATTATGGCGCTTACCAAGGCGCGCAGCTTCAGCGAAATGCTTATTGCTTTGAAGGGTACGCCGTATTACGATATATTAAAAGCTCTGCCTGTTGACGGAGGACGGTTCCCGCAGATACGCAGTATCGAAAGGGCGCTTGGTATGTATTATCAGACATGGCTGCTTGATACCGTGAAGAAAGAGTTTTCAGGTTCTGAGCGCGATGAAATAGAAAAATGTATTTTACGCGGATGCGATATATACAATTTAAAGCTTTGTTACAGGCTTAAAGGCTTATTCAAGCTTTCAAACGATGATGTCATGAGCTGCCGTATTCCGTATCACTACCGCTTTTCTGAAAAGAATATGTCAGAGCTGCTTGAAAAGGCGGACAGCGAGCCTGTACTACCGCTCATTCTTCGCCATCCGTATTTCAAATCCTGCCGTGACATTGAGGGTATCGATTTTGAAACGGCGGTCAAAAAGGCAAATCAGCGCTTTTTCAGCGAAAAGCTCAGGCTGTCTCAGTATGACAGCGTTGTCATGTATTCGCTTATGGAGCTTCTTGCTATCGAAAACGCGAACCTCACCACGGTAATAGAGGGTGTGAGATATTCTCTCGCCTCGGAAGAAATCGAAAAAATGCTTATTATTTAAAATATATAATCTGTTTCAGAAAGGAAGGGTACAATGGCAGTTGAAAAAATGTCGCTTGTCGCTGTCAGCGGTCCTTTAAAAAGGGTAAACAAGGCGCTAGTGCGATGTTGTGAAACCAAATGCTTTCATATTGAGCCGTCATATTATACGCTGACATACGGGTCGGCACATTTTAAAACGCTCAAGGACAAGAACATTTACGACAATCTTTTAAAGCGCGCGGCGAATCTCGCAGACGGACTCGGCATAAAGGAAAAGCCTGTTAATTATGACGAGGTATCACTTGAAGCCCTGCATGACTTTGATATGTACTTCAGCTCGATTGAGGAGGAAGTCGGAGATTTAATCAGCGAAAAGAGCTTTCTTGACAGTCTGACAGACCAGTACAAGCAGGCGCTCAGACAAATCGAAAACCTTTCGGCGCTTGATACCGATTTCAGAGATTTGTTTAACTGCAAGCACGTTAAAGTGCGTTTCGGACGTATGCCGTCCGACAGCTATACGAAGCTTGAGTTCTATTCCGAAAAGAGCTTCATTTTTGTTCCGCTTGAGGAAAATGATGGCTATGTATGGGGTGTGTATTTTGCGTCAATACAGGACAGCGTGCAGACAGATGACATTTTCACAAGTCTTTATTTTGAGCGTATCAGAATACCTGATTATGTTTCGGGTGACGGCGAGACGGCGATAGCCGACCTCAAAAAGCAGATTGCAGAGTTTGAGGAGCAGCGCCGCGGCGTAGTAGATAAGCTTGAGGAAATCAAGAACAGGGAAGAGGATAAATTCTTAAAAGTCTGCTGTAAGCTGAATTTTCTTAACAACAGCTACGAGCTTCGCAATCAGGTTTCGGTAATAAACAACCGTTTCCACATGGCGGGCTTTGTTCCGACCAGAGAGCTGGAGCATTTCAAAGATAAGGTTTCAACTGTTCCCGATGTAGAAATTGAGGAGAAGAAATACTTTCTCGACGAGCGCATGAAGCCGCCGACAAAGCTCAGAAATAACTGGCTGTTCCGTCCGTTTGAGATGTTCGTAAAAATGTATGGCCTGCCGCCGTACAACGGCATTGACCCGACGCCCTATGTCGCTATTACATTTATGCTGATATACGGCATAATGTTCGGCGATCTGGGACAAGGACTTGTAATTTCGCTGTTTGGCTTTATCCTGACGAAATGGCGAAATGTTAAGCTCGGACCGATTATGGAGCGCATCGGCATAAGCTCGGCGTTCTTTGGATTCTTGTATGGCTCGGTGTTCGGCAACGAAGAAATTATTAAACCGTTCTTTCATATTGAGCCGCTTTATTCGGCGATGGGCAAGCCGGAGAATATATTCCAGGTATCAACCTATCTACTGCTTGCTGCGCTCGGTATCGGCGTAATTCTTATCACCATTTCGATGATAATGAATATCGTACTTTCGCTCAAACGGCGGGATTACGAATCGGCTTTCTTCGGCGCAAACGGCGTCACCGGTATGGTGTTCTATCTCGCGGTAGTTATTGCGGCGGCTTTACAGCTCGGTCTCGGTATTGAGATGTTTACAATGCCCTATATACTGTGCCTTGTACTTTTACCGCTTGCAATAATGCTTTTCAAGGAGCCTATGGCGCACCTTGTATCCGGTGCGGTACGACACAATGTACTCGCTGTAAAAAAGGCTTCGATTGCCGATACAGCGGTAAGAAGCTCCGAAAAACTCAGCGACGAGCAGATAAAGTCGGTTAAAAATCAGCTCCAGCGCATGGAGAATATGAAATATGTGCGCGCGGTTTACGGCCGTATGCCGTCAGAGAGCATGACAAAGCTCGATAGCTTTGAGGATAAAGAGTTTGTATATGTACCGTTATCCGAAGAAAACAACTTCATATACGGTGTGTATTTCGTTCCTAAGAACGCCAAGTCAATGGTTGACGATATTTTCACTGGACTTTACTTTGAGCGCATGAAGATGCCTCAGCAGCTGCTCAGATCCGAACGTAAAAAGTCATCTGCAAAGAGCGAGGGCGAGGCAAAGCAGAAAAAGTCCGTCGGCAATTTCCTCATCGAAGGAATTATCGAGCTTTTTGAAACCTGCCTGTCGTATCTTACAAATACGATGTCGTTCTTGCGTGTCGGCGGATTTATATTGAGCCATGCGGGCATGATGCTTGTTGTAAACGTGCTTGCGGGTGACGGAGTCTCGGCTGGCTCAATCATCGTACAGATACTCGGAAATGCCTTTGTAATAGGCATGGAGGGCTTTATCGTAGGTATTCAGGTGCTCAGACTTGAATTTTATGAGATATTCGGACGCTTTTACAAGAGCGACGGAAAAATGTTTACACCTCTTGAGGTTAAACAGTAATAGCAATTAAATTAAAACAATCTGGAGGAGACAGAAATGGAAATGTTATTATTTTTATTACCTTTGGTAGCGCTTGCGCTTATTATGCTTCCGTTTTTCGTAATGTTAAAGAGAAGAAAAGACGGCAAACCGATTAAAGCAAAACGTACAATACTTATTAACGCAGGCTCGTTTATCGGTGTTATGATTATGATGGCTGTATTTGTTCCGCTGTTCGCATTTGCTTCCGCAGAGGGAGCAGCCGAGGCGGCAAATACCGCGCTCAGCGTAGGTGACGGACTTAAATACCTCGGTGCGGCTCTTGCTACCGGTCTCGCAACAATCGGTACCGGTATCGCGGTAGGCGGTGCTGCTCCCGCGGCAATAGGAGCTACCTCCGAGGACGACAAGAACTTTACCAAGGCGCTGATTTTCGTAGCGCTCGGCGAAGGTGTCGCTATTTACGGTCTGCTTATTTCTATACTTATCCTTTTCTCGTAATGAGGCTTAGAAATGAAATTTTTTCTGATTAGCGATAATACCGATACTCAGATGGGTATGCGCCTTGCGGGCATAGAGGGTGTTGTCGTAAACCGTGCCGATGAAGTAAAACAGGCTTTGGAAAAAGCAAAAGCCGATAAGGACGTTGGCGTGGTGCTTATGACTGAAAAGCTTATTGAGCTTTGTAAGGACATGGTATACGACATGAAGCTGAACAGCGCAAAGCCGCTGGTTGTCGAGATACCCGATCGTCACGGTACATCGGATATAAGCAAATCCATTGACCGCTATGTAAGCGAGGCTATCGGACTTAAACTGTAGACTCTGTGAGAGGAGATAATAATATGCTGGAAGCAGATGAGCGCGTTGGCAGACTTGCCGAGACCATTCTCGACGATGCCAGAGCTACTGCCGGACAAATTACCGCTGACGCCGAGAAAAAAGCGGCGGAGCTGTTAAATCAGGCGAGAGAATTATACAGACGTGATGAACAGCAGCAGATAGAGGCGGACAGGCAGAAATCCCACACGCGGTACGCAAAGGAGATTTCCACAAGAGTGTTCAGCTCGCACAAGCAGGTG
>CAMEKZ010000117.1 GCA_945921635.1 uncultured Clostridia bacterium | reverse complement strand
AGGTGTACAAACACTCTGAACATCACGGGGTCGGCGTACCACCGCCACTCGGTTATGCGGCGGTAGAGCTTTATGTAGCCGCTGTCGCTGTGCATTCTGTTCGCGTTCATGTCATTCACCGTCCACCGGCGGGAGCAGAACCACTCCGCCGCACTCGTCACAGTCCTCGCTCTGCACGCCGTCTGCGTCCCAGCCACAGCGGTTTTTCAGCCAGAACACCTGCGCCGCGGTGCTCGGCATGACGTCCTTTTCGACGATTTTGGTTATCTCAAGCTCGCCGGTGTCCTTGCTCGGCTGACGGGTTATCTCCTGCACGGTGTAGCCCACCGCGCGCTTTAGCAAAGCGTTTTCGACCAGACGGTCGGCGCGGCGGCGGGTTTCGTAAGCGGCACAGTTGGTATCCGCACTGCCGTTTTCTGCGCCACGCATGGCTGTGCCGCTGTTATCACCACCGCAGTGAACCGCGCCGCCGGACAGTCCCGCAAGCTTTGGAAAGCGCCTGCACCACCTCGTAAAGGTGTCGGGCGAAATGCCGATTTTCTCTGCGACCTCGGCTCTGCCGAGCCCCGACTGCACCCACCCGCGGATTTTTTCGACTCCCTCATCGGTGAGCCAGTTTTGATATTTTGATTTCACTTGTAATCCCCCCTTGCCGCCGATTTTGATTGCCTTGCAATCGACAACTGTCTGTTGAATATCTCGTTTATCTCGTCGAAAATATCGAGCGGCAAAGGCTCGGGTGTGACAACGTACTCGACTTCAAAGCCGCACAGAGGACAGCACGGCTCGCGCTCGTATGCCGCCCTGCCTTGAAACTCGCCGCGGTAGGAAATGCTGTGGGCAAGCTCGTCCACGGCGAATTTTCTGCCGCATTTAAGACATCTGAACATGAAAATACCTCCTTGTGGCGCTGTCCGTTTTATAGGACAGCTGTTGTGATAGAATATAGAAAGCTGAAACCCAGAAAAAATTCTGTATCAACATTTCGTTGTCTATATCATAACACGTTCAGCGCATTTTGTCAACAGTTTGTTGCAATATTTTTTATCTTTGTGAAAAATAGACGAATTTATCTACGTTTTGTTGTCGATTGTTGACAATTCAACAAAACGTTGATATAATTTAAACTACAACAAACTGTGAAGTACGCCCATGTACTTCCGGATATCAAATTAAGTTAGAAGGTATATATCATGAGCGTTTTCTCCGAAAATATAAAGAAGCTCCGCCGTGAAAAGGGCGTATCTCAGACTGCGGTAGCCGAGTATCTCGGGGTGACAAAACAGGCTTACAGCCTGTACGAAACCGACAAGCGCGAGCCGGATTTTGATACGTTATTAAAGCTTGCCGAGTATTTCGGCACAGACACCGACTACCTGCTGTCGGGAAGCGAGAGCGAGGTGTCTGACGCACGGCTGAAATTCGCGCTGTTCGGAGATACGGAGATAGACGATGAGGTTTTAGATGACGTCAAAAGGCTTGCAAAGCTGCATTTAGAGCTGAGGAAAGCTAAGGAGAAGGACGGGGAGAAGTAGGGGGCATGACCCGATGAAACATCTTTACAAAATAGCTGAAGCAAACGACATACCAATAATTGACATGAAAATGAACGGCAAGGAAGAAGCCATAAGCCACACCTTTGACAACTTCTGCATAATTGCGATAGACCCGCGCAAGGTGAAGAGCGCCGCGGACTTAAAGGTCAAGAGCGCGCACGAGCTGGGTCACTGCCTGACGGGGTCGTTCTACAACGCCGACTGTCCGGTCGTTCCGCGGGGTCGGTGCGAGCGCAGAGCCACAGTCTGGGCGGTGAAAAACACGGTCAGCCTGCGGCGGCTGAGGGCGGCTATGCGTGATGGCGCTACCGAGGTGTGGGAGCTTGCGGAGCACTTTGGGGTGACCGAGGAGTTTATGGTCGAGGTGCTGAAATTTTACAATATGTGGAACGGCGGCTGACACCGAGAGGTGTCGGCTCAGACTGTCGAAAAAGTCTATTTTTTGAAAATAGTGCAAACTCTCTAACCCCATCCCCAAACCCCTTCCCCTCGGGAAGGGGCTGTTTATCGGGGGCTATCGCCCCTCGCCCCTATTGGGGGCTGCCGCCCCTCAACCCCATTTCGAGAAAAATATAGGTTTATCGACAGTCTGGGCTGACACCGAGAGGTGTCGGCTGTTTTTTTTGGGGGGGACCCAAAGCCCCTATCCCCCTACCCCCTAGCCCCCTTCCCCCGAGGGAAGGGGGAAAAGTTCGGGGGCTAAAGCCCCTGCGACCCCGAATGGGGGCGCGCCTTTATCAGCCGGCTAGCGGCTGATTTTCAAAAGCGGAGCTTTTGAACTCAAGAGGGTAACGATACACTCCTTTTTTCCCCCAATCTCTTGACTATCCCCCCCATTTAGTGTACAATAGTAATAAGTATGTAACAGACATGAATAAAGTTAAGAAAGTAAATCACAACCTTTAAGGAGGTTATAATTCTAATGCTATTGCACCAGATTCATCTGCCGCACTATAAAAACTCGGCAGAAAGCGCCACCGCCGAGCTGCCTTTGCCCGATAAAGTTATAATCAGCATGGCACAGCACATCGGCGCGCCATGTTCGCCCACCGTCGCGGTCGGTGACAAGGTGAAAATAGGCGACATCATCGGGGACAGCGACGCGGTTATGTCCGCGCCCGTCCACGCGAGCGTTTCGGGCACCGTCACCGCTATCACCGACGTCCTGCACATCTCGGGACGGAATATGAAGTCCGTCGTGATAGAAAGCGACGGCAAGGGCGAAATCTCCGAGCGCGTAAAGCCGCCCGTGATTAACACCCGCGCGGACTTTTTAAAGGCCGTGCGCGACAGCGGCTCTATCGGACTTGGCGGCGCGGGCTTTCCGACCCACGTCAAGCTCGGCTACGACCCGAAAGAAAATCAGCCCGACTGCCTTATTATAAACGGCGCAGAGTGCGAGCCCTACATCACCTCGGACTACCGCTGTTTTATAGAAGAGGGCGAGGAGGTATTAAACGGCATTCTGCTGATTTTAAAATACCTCGGTATACCCAACTGCATAATCGGCATAGAGAAAAACAAGCCGCTTGCCATCGAGAAAATGCAGAAGCTCTGCGAGCCGTACCCCCACATCACGGTAAAGCCGCTGAAATCAAGCTACCCGCAGGGCGCGGAGAAAACGCTGATTTTCAGCACCACAAAGCGCATAGTCGGCGCGGGAAAGCTCCCGCTGTCAACAGGCTGTATCGTGGTAAACTCCTCCACCGCACCCTTTATCTCCCAGTACATAAAGACCGGTATGCCGCTTGTCCGCCGCCGCATAACCGTGGACGGAAACATAGTAGGCAAACCCGCAAACTTTTCTGCGGCGGTCGGTATGTCGATAGGCGAGATAGTCTACTATGCCGAGCTTACCGACAAGCCCGACCGCATAATCCTCGGCGGTCCTATGATGGGCGCGTGCGCCTTTGATATCGACTACCCGCTGGCTAAAACCAACAACGCGGTATTGCTTTTTGCAAATACCGAAAAATACAGTCAGACTAATTGTATCAAATGCGGACGGTGCGTTCGCGCCTGCTCGATGAACCTGCTCCCGACCGAGCTTGAAACCGCCTACGACGCGCGCGACGCCGCCGCACTCGAAAAGCTGAACGTTAATCTCTGCGTAAACTGCGGCGCTTGCTCCTACGTCTGTCCCGCAAAGCGGAATTTAGCGGAGAAAAATCAGCTCGCAAAGGCGTTTTTACGCGATTATAATGCAAAGAATGTAAAGGAGGGGAAATAAACCATGTCAAAGTTAATTATTGAACCCTCTCCGCATATTAAATCCCCCGTCACAACTCAAAAAATCATGCTCTGCGTGATTATCGCGCTGCTCCCCGCCCTTGCCGCTTCAATCTGGATTTTCGGACTGCGCGCGCTTGTTATGACGGTTGTCTGCTGTGCCTCCTGCGTAATTTTTGAATGGGCGGTACGCAAGATTATGAAGCGCAGCAGCACTATAGGCGACCTGTCCGCGGTGGTAACGGGTATGCTGCTGGCGTTCAACCTGCCCGTCACCCTGCCGTTCTACATGGCGGTTATAGGCTGCTTTGTGGCTATCGTTGTTGTAAAGCAGTTTTTCGGCGGCTTGGGTCAAAACTTCGCCAACCCCGCGATAACCGCGCGTATCGTGCTTATGCTCTCGTTTACAAGCTACATGACAAGCTGGGCGGAGCCGTTTTACTACAGACAGCCCGAGCTTGTCACGACCTCGACCCCGCTTGCGGGTGAGAGCGCCGCTTCGCTGTCGGATTTGTTTTTCGGAACGGTGGGCGGCTGTATCGGCGAGACCTGCGCGCTCGCGCTTTTAATCGGAGGAATTTTCCTTGTAGTTATTAAAGTGATTTCGCCCGTCACCCCGCTTTGCTTTATCGGCACGGTGTTCGTGCTGTCGCTGATTTCAACAGGCGGCAGTATTGAGGGCGCTGTCGCCGCGATACTCTCGGGCGGACTTATGCTCGGAGCGATTTTCATGGCTACCGACTACGCGACCACCCCGATTACCACAAAGGGAAAAATCATCTTCGGTATCGGGTGCGGACTTGTCACGATGCTGATACGGTGCTTCGGCACGATGCCCGAGGGCGTGTCATATTCGATACTTATAATGAATATCCTCACCCCGCTTATCGACCGCTTTACCGTGCCTAAACCTTTTGGTGCGGCGAAAAAGACAGGGGGTACGAATAAATGATAGCAAAGATAAAACCCGTGCTTGTGCTGTCCGTTATCTGCACACTTGTCTGCGCGCTTCTGATAGTCACCTACAACCTCACCTACGTTGACACCTCGGGAGTTATCACCGATGATTTGAGAGCCGCCTGCGTTGCGGTTGACGGAGAAGCTGAGTTCGTTCTCATTACCGACCGCGCGGCGGAGGGACTTGACAGCGAGGAGTATGACAGCGTTGTAAAGATAGTGAAAAACACCGACAAGGGCACGTTCCTTTTTGAGGTTGTCACCGATGGCTACTCCGCGGACGGTATCGATGTTGTTGTAGGTATGACTGCGGACGGCAAGGTAAACGGTATCGCGGTTGTCGCACTCGGAGAGACCCCGGGTCTTGGCACAAAGATAAACGATGCCGCATTTTTCGACAAGTTCAAGGGAATATCCGATACGGTTACAATATCTAAAAATCCGCCGAAAACCGACAACGAAATTCAGGCGGTGACGGGTGCGACCTACTCGTCAAAGGGTCTGGCAAGCGCGGTAAACACCGCGATTTCCGCCTACGGAAAGCTGAATAAGGAGGTGCAGGCATGAGCTATATGAAAGAATTTACCAAAGGTCTTATCAAGGAAAACCCGAACATGGTCATGCTGCTCGGTATGTGCCCGACGCTTGCTGTCACGACTATGGCGGTAAACGGGCTTGGCATGGGTCTTTCCACGACCTTTGTACTGGTCTGCTCCAACATAGTTATTTCGCTTCTTAAAAAGGTTATCCCAAACACGGTCAGACTGCCCGCCTACATAGTAATAATCGCGGGCTTTGTGACGTTTGTCAGCCTAATGCTTCAGGCGTTCCTGCCCGATATTTATTCAAGTCTTGGTATGTTTTTAAGCCTTATAACGGTAAACTGTATAATTTTAGGAAGAGCGGAGATGTTCGCCTCTAAGAACAAGGTTATCCCCTCGATTTTTGACGGACTGGGAATGGGACTGGGCTTCACGCTCACGCTCGTGCTTGTCGGCTCGGTAAGAGAAATCCTCGGCGCGGGTCAGTGGTTCGGCATCACCGTCTGCCCCGACTTTTTAGAGCCTATGACTTTATTCATTCTCCCTGCGGGCGGATTTTTCGTGTTAGGCTCGATAATCGCGATAGTAAACCGTCTTATGAAGAAAAAGCCGCGCGAGATAGGCTGTCATAACTGCCCTAACGCGGAGCATTGTATAGGCTGTCCGTCAGCCGAAAAGAGCGAAGGTAAGGAGGGTAACGCATAATGGAGCTTGCTAAAAACCTCTGTATTATCCTGCTTACGGGTATTCTGACCGAGAACTTTGTGCTGTCAAAATTCCTCGGTATCTGCCCCTTTCTCGGCGTATCGAAAAAGCTGAACAGCTCTATTGGCATGGGCGCGGCGGTTACGTTTGTCATGGTCTGCGCGAGCCTTGTTACATACCCGATTTACTACGGAATACTTGTGCCGCTTCACATCGAGTACATGAACACTATAGCGTTTATTCTTGTAATCGCGGTGTTCGTTCAGCTTGTAGAAATGGTGATGAAAAAGTATATGCCGCCGCTGTACAAGTCGCTCGGCGTGTATCTGCCGCTTATCACCACAAACTGCGCGGTGCTGGGAGTTACCCTTTTAAACCTCACCAAGGACTACAATCTGCTTGAATCGGTTGTAAACTCGCTCGGCGCGGGTCTCGGCTTTATGATAGCTATGATTATTTTCGCGGGCGTGCGCGGCAGACTGGAAAACTGCGATATACCCAAAGCGCTCCGCGGCGCGCCGATAACACTTATGGCGGCTTCTATCGTGTCGCTTGCTTTCATCGGCTTCGGCGGAGTGGTGGACGGAATTTTCGGAGCGTGACCCGGACGGCAAGGATGCGTAAAGCGGACGCCCAAAGCGCCGCACGATGCGGCGACCCTGAGTGACCGCAAGTCCGTACGCGTATAACTTTGCGATATATGAAAGTTATCCACCGCGACGGTTACACGATAGTGAAAACTCATAGCCAATCAC
>CAMEKZ010000116.1 GCA_945921635.1 uncultured Clostridia bacterium | reverse complement strand
TATTTGAAAAAACTGCGTTTTTGCGGTGCGTGGGTTTATCGACAGTCTGAGCCGCGGGGAGACCCGCGGCTTTTACTTATATCATAAAGAGCATACAGATAAAAAATTGTTTATTTCCAACAAGAATATCTGCCAACAATTGTGCAATATTATCTAAAAATAATCTAGTAAATTCAGTCCTAAAAGTAGTATAATTATATAGTATAAAAATGGACAAAAGTCGTCAAAACGACTTGACAAAGGAGAACGGAATTTGAAAAGAGAAGATTTAAGAAATATAGCTATAATAGCTCACGTTGACCACGGTAAAACTACTCTTGTCGATGAGATGTTAAAGCAGGGCGGCGTATTCCGCGAAAATCAGGAGGTTGCCGACCGCGTAATGGACAACAACGCACTTGAGCGCGAGCGCGGTATCACAATCCTTGCAAAAAATGCCGCGGCACATTATAAAGATGTAAAAATCAATATAGTTGACACCCCAGGCCACGCCGATTTTTCGGGCGAGGTTGAGCGTATACTCAAAATGGTAAACGGCGTACTGCTATTGGTGGACAGCTTTGAGGGCACTATGCCGCAGACGCGATTTGTACTTCAAAAAGCGCTTGATTTAGGACTTAAAATCATAGTAGTAGTAAATAAGACAGACCGTCCCGACGCGCGCAACCATGAGGTTGTTGACGAGGTACTCGAGCTTCTGCTAGACCTTGACGCCACAGAAGAACAACTCGACAGCCCCGTAATATTCTGCTCGGGCAGAAACGGCGTAGCATCATACTCCCCCGACTCTATGGGTGAGGACTTCCGCCCGCTGTTTGACGAGATATTAAAGCATATTCCATGTCCTGAGGGTGATCCCGACGGCGATTTACAGCTGCTTGTTTCATCAATTGACTACAACGATTATGTCGGCAGAATTGCTGTCGGCAGAATAGAGCGCGGCACAATAAAGCAGAACCAGGAGGTTATGGTCTGCGACTATAACGGAGCAATAAAGCCGTTCAAGTCAAAGGTAGTAAGCCTTTACACCTTTGATGGCATGGACAAGATGCCCGTAACAGAGGCATCTATCGGTGATATTGTATGCCTGTCGGGTATCGAGGGTATTACTATCGGACAGACTATCTGCGCGGTAAACAATCCCGAGCCGCTCCCGTTTGTAAAAATCAGCGAGCCTACAGTCGAGATGACCTTCTCGGTAAACGACAGCCCCTTTGCAGGAAAGGACGGCAAGTTCGTCACCTCAAGGCAGATACGAGAAAGACTTTACAAGGAGCTTTTAAAGGACGTATCGCTGAGAGTTACCGACAGCGAGGACTCAGACGCATACAATGTTGCGGGACGCGGCGAGATGCACCTTTCTATTCTTATAGAAACGATGCGCCGCGAGGGATATGAGATGTCCGTAAGTACACCGCGTGTTCTTTACAAGGAAATAGACGGCGTAAAATGCGAGCCTATCGAAAGACTGCTTATTGACGTACCCGACAACTGTGTCGGCTCGGTTATGGAAAAGATGGGCGTAAGAAAAGCAGAGCTTGTTCATATGCAGCCTATAGGCAACCGCACAAGAATCGAGTTTTTAATCCCCTCCCGCGGACTTTTCGGATACAGAAGCGAATTTATGACAGATACCAAGGGCGAGGGCGTGCTGAACACCGTATTTGACAGCTATCAGCCTTACATGGGCGAAATCCCAACCAGAACTCTCGGCTCGCTGGTTGCTTTTGAATCCGGCACGGCTATGGCTTACGGCCTGTTCAACGCACAAGAAAGAGGAACCTTGTTCATAGACGCCGGCGTACCGGTTTATGAAGGAATGGTAGTAGGCGTATCTCCCAAGGCAGGCGATATAAACGTAAATGTCTGCAAGAAAAAGCACCTGACTAATACGAGAGCCAGCGGCAGCGATGACGCGCTCAGACTTATTCCGTACAAGAGAATGAGTCTTGAAGAAAGCCTTGAATTTATCAATGATGACGAGCTTGTCGAGGTAACGCCGAAGAATATAAGAATAAGAAAGAAAATCCTCAACAACGAGCTTCGTGCGAAGGACGAAGCAAAGAGAAGAAAGCAAGGCTGAGAAATGTAAATAAATCGGAGCGGGCTGCCTGCTCGCTCTTTTTGTATATGAAAACAGCTGTATCATGCACTTTTGCGCTGATACAGCTGTAATTTATATTGACAAATATATCAAGGATGAGGCTTGCCCTCTCTGTAGGCGTTCATTATATCCTTGAACACCTCTCCGTTTGTCGGGGGAGTCCATGTAATGGCATTTGCGCCCGCGTCAATCGTCGCGTTTATTGTTTCGGCTGTAGGACCGCCGGTAGCGATAATAGGAATATCCGGGTGCTTTTTTCTTATCTCGCTTACGACCTGCGGAGTTTTTGCCGCCGCAGATACATTGAATATCTTTGCACCCGCCGCGAGCCTGCCCTCTATATCCTCATGCTCGGAAATAACCGTCACCACTACTGGGATATCTATTGTATCGCTAACTTGCTTTATGACATCATTAGATGTAGGCGCGTTTACCACAACGCCCATCGCGCCCTGAAACTCGGCGTGCATAGAGAGGTTGACTACGCGCTTTCCCTGAGTAAGTCCCCCGCCGACCCCTGCAAAAACGGGTATGTCCGCAGCATCCATAATGGCCTGCGTTATAACCGGCTGCGGAGTAAACGGATATACGGCAATAATCGCGTCGGCGTTTACATTTCTGATAATGCAGATGTCGGTTGTGAAAACAAGCGATTTTATCAGTTTGCCCATGACAACAATACCGCTTACGCGGGAAATCTCATCGGGCACTTTAAGCATAAATTTTCTGAGCGGTCCGCTGATGTTGGGTACAAATAATTCTGCCATAGTACGTCCTTTCGCTATACATACTCACCGTTTACCCCTCTGACCCTCACCTGTCCCGCGTTTACGGCAAAGGTGCCGTTTTCGTTTTCGCAGATTAAGGAGCCATCGGCGGCGATTGCCTTTGCAAAGGCAATTGTTTCTGTATTGTTCCGCACCAGCTTTACCTGCTTTCCTATAGTCAAGCATCTCGTCTGATATTCGGATAATATTTTATCAAAGCCAATCTCACAAAGGGAGAAAAGCTCTGACACGATATATTCCGCGGCAAGCATTTTTTCGTATTTTTTATCTGTAAGTGAAAATAAAGATGCCGCATTTTCAAGCCCCGCCTGTTCAAAAAAGGACGCGGGCTGATTTACATTAAGACCCATTCCGCAGATAACATAACCCGGTTTTGCACTGCCCCCTGCGGAACATTTTATCATGCTTTCGCATAGAATACCACAGACCTTGCGATTCTGGCAGATAATATCATTAGTCCATTTTATCTGCATAGGAAGTCCGCAGAGCCTTTCTGCCGCGCGGCAGACAGCTATCGCACAGATAAGCGTGATATGAAGCGCCGACTCGGGATTTTTGAGCAAGACGGATACGGGGAGCATATCGCGGGTGGCAAGCCATGTATTGCCGAGCCTGCCCCTGCCGCTGCTCTGCATATCGGCGATAACCACCGTCTTATCACAAAGCTCGTCAAGGTGCTCTTTTATATATGTATTTGTGGACGGTAAGGTATCGAAGTAAAGAAGCGGATAACCGCAGATTTTATTTTCAGCCATTAGTGGTATTATAATTGAGCGCTACGATGTTCATAGTGATGTTGCTGTTGTCATCTATGGTAAGCACGCCGTATGAAGCGGGACGCTTGTCACGCGGAGAATCAATGCTGCCAGGGTTCATGACATATACTCCGTCAACAAGCTCGGTTCTGTATAGATGTGTATGACCGTAGAGTGCGATTTTACAGCCGTTCTGCTTTGCTACGCTTACAAGAGTATCAAGTCCCTGATGAACATGATGCTCATGACCGTGAACACAAAGTATTTTTATTCCCTTCGCATTCGCTATACGGATTGTCTTGTTATCAGCAAAATCACAGTTTCCTTTTACAAACAAAAAGCTTTTTTCGGGGTGCAGATTACGCACATCGTTGAACTCATGCTCGCCGTCTCCGAGATGGATAAACGCATCAGCATCGAGATTGTTTTCGACAACCCATTTTAATTTATGAAATTCCTTGTGCGAGTCAGATACCACGATAATTTTCATATACAAACCATCCTTCCGCTGAGGGCGTGCATTTATAAGCAAAGCCATAATAAATTAAACCCTCATGTACTTATTTACTGCGGTAAAGCCGGCTACGCCGACTTCAAATTTAATTTAACTATAATTATAGCATAAATCATGTAAAATGAAAAGAGAATTTTTATAATTTTCGGGAAGTTTACACAATACTAAAAATAAATTTTGTTAAATATCACCAAACAAATAAATTACGCGGCACAGCTGCAAATTTATTTACATAAATTCAATTCAGCAAAATATAATGTAAGGAGGCAATCATGAATAATATCAATGCCATGCTTGAAGCTGTCAGCAAAAAACTGGGTACAACCCCCGAAAAGCTGAACGAAGCGCTTAAAACGGGCGATATTTCAAAGGCGATTGAGAATATGCCCAAAAAGGATGCCGAAAAGCTGAACGCTGTATTAAACAATCCCGAGCTGCTCAAAAAGATTATGAATTCAAAGCAGGCACAGGAGATTAAGAAATCCATGAATCAGAAGTAAATCACCGAGGGGGCGGCAGTATGAGCGACATTAACGATTTGCTTAACGTTCTGCTGTCCGCAGGCAGCGATAAAACCGAAGATAACAAGGACGACGCGCAAGAAAGCGTGCAAAGCAGCGGAGAAAACGGAAGCAACAGCGGCGAGAACGATTTTTTCGGCGGTATTGATATTGACGCGATAATGAAATTCGGTGAGATTTTGTCGAAGATGAACGAAAGCGACAAGAACACCGAGCTTCTGATTGCACTTAAACCTCATCTGCGTGAGGAAAACAGGGCGAAAATTGATACCGCCGTAAAGCTATTCAGACTGATTTCGCTTTTGCCGTATCTGAAGGAAACCGGTCTGTTTGACAATTTGTTTTAACCGCAAAGGAGTAACGCTATGGTATGGAATAATGTAAATATCTCAAAGGCAGAGCTTGAAAAAAAGCAGAGAGAATACAGCCGCATGGCTATGGAGATGGCAAAGCGGGCACAGAAAAGCGAGCCTTCCGCACAAGTTTATACCACCAAAGCCGCTGTACACGAAATAAAGGCTGAGAAAGCGGAAAAGGCTGAAATATCCCCTGCTGTACAGTCAGAAGTAAAGCAAAGCGAAGCTACAGCGCAAGCCGTATCAGCAAAATCAGAAACAAAAACCGAAAAAGCCGCACCAGCCGTAAAAACTCAGCAAAAGGAAATATCAACTGCCGTACTGTCAGAAATGCAGGAAAACGAAGCGGCAGAAGCCGTATCGGATAAAGCAGAAGCGGCGGAAGAAGTTTTATTTGACAGCATTCCTGCAGATATTTTCGTAAAAAAAGAAACAGCCGCCCATAAAGATAACGATGCTGTGGCGGTAGAAAAAAACACCGGCGTAAAAGCGGATATGTCGGAAAAAACGTCTGCCACAGAGGCGGCAGAAGCCGTGCAAGCCCCCGTTTTATCGGAAACAGAAAGCATATCGGAAAGCATTTCAGAAAACGCTGTAGAAGCCATTACACAACCAGCGTCAGAAGCCAATACGGAAACAAAAGCAGAAAGCGCAAGTACCGCCGATACCACCGCAAGTGCCGATAAGTCACCTGAAGCGGTACAGACAAGCGTTTCATCGGAAATCGGCGAAGCGGACGAGGAGTGCATAGATGTATCAGAGGAAGACCCGCAAAAGCTGTTCGACAGCATATTCATCACCGAGGAGCAGGCTGACGAAAAGGCGGAAAAGCTGAAAAAAGAGAAAGAAAGCACAGTCAGTAAAGCTCCCGATTTTAACAGCTACATACAAAACCACAACCGCAGTATGAGCGGCTGTAACTGCGAAAACTGCCGTAAAAAGCGCGAATCCGCAAAACATATACAGGAGAAAGGCGGGCAGAAAGGCACATCGCACTGAAACGCCCGAAACGGCGAAATGGACATAATTTCAAAAATCATGAACGATGACGATTTGCTTATAATCGCCGCCGCGTCTTTTATACTGTGGCGGGATAAAGCGGATTTAAAGCTGATACTTGTATTGGCTTATGTGTTCTTGTTCAGATAAAAATATTTCTGTTATTCAGATACTTTTTATTGCATTTTTCAATTTTTCGGTGTATAATACAAGCGTAATTCTTTTTATTGAGGTGCTGTATTATGGCGAAATGGTTGGAAAATGCAATTTTTTATGAGATTTACCCCCAGTCGTTCAACGATACAAACGGTGACGGTATCGGCGACTTTGACGGTATAATCGAAAAGCTGGATTACATTAAGGAAACAGGATTTAATGCGCTGTGGCTGAACCCCTGCTTTGACTCGCCCTTCGGTGATGCGGGATATGATGTCAGGGACTATAAAAAGACCGGCGAGCGCTACGGAACAAACGAGGACTTAAAGCGGCTCTTTGACGAGTGTCACGCACGCGGTATGCACATATTGCTTGATCTTGTACCGGGTCACACATCTGTCGAGCATGAATGGTTCAAACAGTCGATGAAACCGGAGGAAAACGAGTACACCCACCGCTATATCTGGACGGACAGTATATGGGAACAGCCCGAAGGCGTAAACTGCATACGCGGCATATCCGACCGCGACGGAAGTGCGGGAGTAAACTTCTTTTCATCTCAGCCCGCGCTGAACTATGGCTACGCAAACCCGACAAGGCCATATCAGCAAAGGCCGACCGACCCCGCACCGATGGCGAC
>CAMEKZ010000115.1 GCA_945921635.1 uncultured Clostridia bacterium | reverse complement strand
CATCACCCGACAGGCGTAGTTGTCGAGTGTCAGGAGGAAAGAAGCCAGTACAAAAACAAGGACAAGGCGATGAAGATGCTGTACAGCAAGCTTTATGAAGCAAAGCTGAACGAGCAGAACAGCAAAATCGCCGCCGAGAGAAAAATACAGGTAGCCACGGGCGACCGCTCGGAGAGGATAAGAACCTACAATTATCCGCAAAGCCGCGTCACCGACCACCGTATCGGACTTACGCTGTACAAGCTTGAATCGTTTTTAAACGGTGACTGCGATGAGATATTTGACGCACTTGCGATAGCCGACAGGACGGCAAGGCTTGCGGAAAGCGGCGAGGAATAATTACGGTAAGGTGACATAATTGATTACAGAAGTTAAAAAGCCGTCGCAGGAGGTATTATCCTACGCGGCGGAGCTTATAAAAAGCGGAAAGGTTGTAGCAGTCCCGACCGAAACGGTATACGGACTTGCCGCAAACGCCTACGACAGCGCAGCTTGCGCCGAGATATTCAAGGCAAAGGGCAGACCGCAGGACAACCCGCTGATTATCCACATCAGCAACCTCGATATGCTTAAAAGGTCGGTAAAGGAAATACCGCCGTTGGCGCTTTCGCTTGCCGAGCATTTCTGGAGCGGCCCGCTGACTATGATTTTTCCTAAAAAGGACATTGTGCCGTTTACCACAAGCGGCGGACTTGATACGGTTGCGGTGCGTATGCCGGATAACGAGGCGACGCTGAATTTAATCGAGCTGTGCGGCGTACCGCTTGCGGCGCCGTCGGCAAATCTGTCGGGAAGCCCCAGTCCCACCTGCGCCGCCCATGTCTTAAATGATATGAACGGCAGAATCCCGCTTATAATAGACGGTGGAGAGTGCCGCACGGGACTTGAGAGCACGGTTATCTGCTTTACCGATGGCGGCAAGGGCATAAAAATACTGCGCCCCGGCGCCGTGACAGCTGAGATGCTGAGCAGCTTCGCACCGGTCGAGACCGACAAAAACGTATTTGCAAAGCCGGCTGAGGGCGAAAAGGTTATTTCGCCCGGTGTAAAATATAAGCATTATTCGCCGAAAGCGGAAATAATAATAGTAGAAGCGGACAGCGACAGGGCTTTTGCCGATTTTCTGAATAAGAACGCCGCGGACGGAGTTTTCGCGGTGATTTACGGAAACGAGCAGGGTATAGGTATACCGACGCTTAGCTACGGCAAAACCGCCGAGGAGCAGGCGCACAACCTGTTCGCCTGCCTCAGACAAACAGACGAGCTTGGCGCAAAAAGAGCATACGTCAGATGCCCGTCAAAGGACGGAATCGGCACGGCGGTGTACAACCGTCTGCTTAGAGCCGCGGCATTTAAGGTAATAAAGGCAGATTGAGCATAAAAGCGGTGATATTGTGAACGGTAAAAAAATATACGGACTTACGGGTATGTCGGGCGCGGGCAAGACAACGGTATGCGAGGAGTTTTCGCGCTCAGGCTTTGACATAATTAACTGTGATATGATAGCGCGCGAGGTCGTGGAAAAAGATACACCTTGCCTTGACGAGATAAAGCAAAAGTTCGGCGGGGAAGTAATAACCGCGGACGGCGAGCTTGACCGCAAGGCGATGGGAAATATCGTATTCAATGATAAAGCAAAGCTTTTACTGCTTAACAATACGATTTATCCCTACATCACTTACGAGGTAATTCAGCGTATAGAGCGGTCGGACAGCGGCTATGTCCTGCTTGACGCACCGACGCTGTTTGAGAGCGGGATAGATTATATCTGCGACGGCGTGGTGAGCGTGATATGCGACAGAGAAATATCACTAAAGCGCATTATGGCGCGCGACGGTATAGACAGAAAAGCCGCCGAGAGCCGCCTTAAATCCCAGCACGGTGCGGAGTTTTATAAAAGCAGAAGTGATTTCTGCATTGAAAACAACGGGGATATTAGCGCGCTTACAGATAAGGCACACAGAGTTATAGCACAAATCAAGGGAGAAATATGAGAGCAAAAAAGGCAAAGCATAAGGGCGTAAAGGCGCTTATAATACTGTTTATCTGTCTGCTTGCGGCGGCAATCGCTTTTGGAGTTACGGTCGGAGTTGACCGCTACGAAAAAAGCGCCTATCCGATGAAGTACAGCGAGTATGTCGAGCGTTTTTCCTCCGAGTACGGGCTGGATAAATACATGGTGTACGCTTTTATCGTGACCGAAAGCGGGTTTGACCCCGAGTCGGTTTCGTATCTCGGCGCACGCGGGCTTATGCAGATAATGCCCGACACATTTGAGTGGATACGTTATCGGCTGGGCGAAGAAAACGACCCCGAAATGATATACGACAAAATGTTTGAGTCAAAGGAAAATATCAGATACGGGTGCTACCTTTTAAGCTATCTTTCGGAAGAGTTCGGCGGCGGACTTACCGAGATTGCGGCGGCATATCATGCGGGAGCGGGGAGCGTATCGTCGTGGCTTGAAAATCCGCAGTATTCCGAAAACGGCAGACTGACCGACATACCTAACGCAGATACCGCGCATTACGCGGATAAAATACAAAACGCTTACAATGTATATTGCAGGTTATACGGCGCAAAATGATGTGCCGATTTTGAAAGGACGGTAATTAAAATGGCTGAAAAGGCAAAAAAATCACAGGCTGAGGAGCTTAAAAAGAAGCTCTTCTACACAAAAAAGCACGTTTCGCTGATTATCTCCGATGATGAGCAGAAAAAGGCGGATAAATACTGCGAGGGCTATAAAAAATTCCTCGATGAGGGAAAGACCGAGCGCGAGGCATCTGCCGAAGCTGTCAGAATGGCAGAAAAGGCGGGCTTTGTACCCTTTGACAAAAAGGCAAGCTATAAGGCGGGCGACAGGGTATATCTCTGGAACAGAAGAAAAGCGGTTATCTTTGCAATCATTGGCAAACAGCCGATAGAAAACGGTGTAAATCTCACCGCCGCACATATCGACTCGCCGCGCCTTGACTTAAAGCAGAACCCGCTTTATGAAGCTGACGAGCTGGGATTTTTCAAGACCCACTATTACGGCGGTATAAAGAAATACCAGTGGACTACCATTCCTATGGCGCTTCACGGTGTAATCGTAAAGGCTGACGGTACAGCGGTAAATGTCTGCATAGGCGAGGACGAAAATGACCCCTGCTTTGTAGTTACCGATCTACTCCCGCACCTTGCAGACGAGCAGTACAAACGCCCCGCAAACAAGCTGATAACAGGCGAGGAGCTGAATATACTGATAGGCTCGCGCCCGTTTAAGGATGACGATATAAGTGAAAAGGTAAAGCTTAATCTGATGAACATTCTTTTTGAGAAATATGGCATAGTAGAAAAGGATTTTCTCAGCGCCGAGCTTGAATGTGTACCCGCTTTCAAGGCGCGCGACATCGGCTTTGACAGAAGTCTTGTCGGTGCATACGGACAGGACGACAGAGTATGTGCCTACACCGCCTTTTCCGCAATACTTGATGTAAAGGGCACGCCCGACAAGACGGCGGTATGCGTGCTTACAGATAAAGAGGAAACCGGTAGTGACGGAAACACCGGTCTTTGCTCGTCATATCTCAAGTTCTTCCTTTATGACCTTGCTGAAAATCAGGGTTCGGACGGCAGAACCGTAATGACCGCGTCACGCTGCCTGTCGGCAGATGTAAATGCAGGCTTTGACCCGACCTTCCCCGACGGCTACGAGCGCAAAAACTGCGCGTTTGTAAACGACGGTATAGTTGTTACAAAGTACACGGGTGCCAGAGGAAAGTCAGGTACAAGCGACGCAAACGCCGAGTATGTCGGCCTTATCCACGCTATGCTGGATAAAAACAAGGTGGTATGGCAGACCGGCGAGCTCGGCAAGGTAGATTTCGGCGGCGGCGGAACGGTAGCCGCATATATCGCAAATCTTAATATCGACACAATAGATGTCGGAGTACCCGTACTGTCAATGCACGCACCGTTTGAGGTAACCGCCAAGAACGATGTCTACATGGCGTATAAGGCATTCTCCGCATTCTATAAAATGTCCGAATAATACGTTATCATAACGCACCTGAGTTTTGAATATCCTTTAAAAAAAGGAAAAGCAGGTGCGTTATGAAGCTGTCGGACAAACAAAGACTGAAGAAAAAAATCGGTGTAAAGCTTATCGGCGCGGCTTTTATACTGTTTGGCGCGGTGATAGTTTTGAAGCTTATTATCCGCCCGAATATAGTCCGCGTATGCGAATACAACACAAAAGCCGTGGTACTGAGCCTTATCGACAGCTCGATAAACTCGCGGCTTGACGAGCTGGGCGAGATGACAGGCTACAGCAATCTTGTAAAGCTCAGCTTTACAGAGAGCGGCAGGGTAGCTTCTATCGAGAGCAACACCGCGCTTATAAACCGCATAAAGACCGATATGCTGACCGATATAAACAACCGCCTTATGGCGGGGGAGACCGAGAGTGTGGGGCGGTCGGTCGGAACGCTCAGCGGTATACAGGCATTTCACGTAGCAGGCCCCTCGGTGAGTATGCACGTCGAGCCAAAGGGCTACGCCGATGCGGTATTTATCAGCGAGTTTTCCGACGCGGGGATAAATCAGACCCTGCACCGCATAATAATGCGTACTACCGTAAGCGTGACCGCGTTTATCCCGCTGTACTCGATAGAAACAAAGGTGAGCGGGGATTTTCTTATTGCGGAGACGGTCATTGTCGGAGAAATACCCGAGAGCTTTACCCACGTTGTGTCCGAGGACAGAGATATTATTGATACTATAAATGATTTTGAGGCAGAGCCGTATGATTGATTTCAGTCATGCTATGCCGAAAGGAACGGTAAACAATGGATTTTGAACAGGCAAAAGCAAGATACGAGCAGCTTTGCCGTACAGTCGAGGAGCATAATTTCAACTATTATGTGCTTGACAACCCGACGGTAGAGGACAGCGAGTATGACGCGCTGATGCGTGAGATAAAAGCAATAGAGGCGAAGTACCCCGAGCTTGTCACACAAAGCTCTCCGACACAGCACGTCGGCGGCTACGCGATAAACACCTTCGAAAAGGTCACCCACACAGTCCAGATGGGAAGCCTGCAGGACGTGTTTTCCGAAAGCGAGCTGTTTGATTTTGACCGACGGGTGAAAAACACGGTCGGAGCGGCAACCTACTGCGTAGAGCCGAAGATAGACGGCCTGTCGGTGTCGCTTGAATATGCAGACGGCGAGTTTGTAAGAGGCTCGACCCGCGGTGACGGCTTTGTCGGCGAGGACATCACCAAAAACCTGAAAACTATAAAATCCATACCGAAAACTATCAAAGACAAGCTCCCGTTTTTAGAGGTGCGCGGCGAGGTGTATATGCCGAAAAAGAGCTTTGAAAAGCTGGTAAACGAGCAGCTCGCCAATGATGAGCAGCCCGCTAAAAATCCGCGCAACGCCGCGGCAGGCTCACTAAGGCAAAAGGACAGCCGTATTACCGCTTCAAGAGGACTGGATATATTTGTATTCAACGTTCAGCAGATAGAGGGAAAGACGCTTCACAGCCATGCCGAGAGCCTTGATTATCTTAAAAGTCTTGGCTTTAACGTGATAGATGGCTACAAGACCTTTGACAATATCGACGATGCAGTAAAGCGCATAGAAGAAATCGGACAGAACCGCCAAAGCTATTCATTCGACATTGACGGCGCGGTAATAAAGGTGGACGATTTTGCTTTGCGCGAGCAGATGGGAGCTACCGCAAAGGTGCCAAAGTGGGCGGTAGCATTTAAATACCCGCCCGAGGAAAAGAAAACCGTACTTCGTGACATTGAGATAAATGTCGGCAGGACGGGCGCGCTTACTCCCGTTGCGGTGTTTGACCCCGTATGGCTTGCGGGTACGACCGTATCGCGCGCAGTACTGCACAATCAGGATTATATCGACAGCAAGGATATAAGAATAGGCGATATTATCGCGGTACGAAAGGCGGGGGATATTATCCCCGAGGTTGTCCGCTCGGTAAGCCACGAGCCCGACAGCGTGCCCTTTGAGATTCCGCATATCTGCCCCGTCTGCGGAGCAAAGGCGGTGAGGGTAGAGGACGAGGCGGTTATACGCTGTGAAAATATCGACTGCCCCGCACAGCTGCTTAAAAACATCGAGCATTTTGCCTCGCGCAACGCCATGAACATAGATGGACTGGGTGAGGCGGTTGTAAAACAGCTCGTAGGCGAAAAGCTGATCTCTACCGTTGCGGATTTGTATACCCTTGATATGCAGGAGCTTTCAATGCTGCCGCGCTTCGGTGAAAAATCCGCAGCAAACCTGCTTAAATCCATCGAAAATTCAAAGACAAACCCGCCCGACAGACTGCTTTTCGCGCTCGGTATAAAGGGTATCGGACAGCGGAGCGCAACGCTTTTACTGGAGCATTTCGGCAGTATTGAGCGACTTATGCAGGCACAAAAGGACGAAATATCCGTGATAGAGAACTTCGGTGATATTCTCGCCGAAAATGTGTATGAGGGACTGCGCGAGCCGCACAGGATTGCGCTTATCGAAAGGCTTAAACAGTACGGCGTAAATACCGAGTACAAGTCGGATAAAAAGTCGGATAAGCTTAGCGGTCTTACCTTTGTAATAACAGGCACTCTGCCCGATATGACAAGAGACGAGGCAAAGGCGCTTATCGAAAGCAACGGCGGCAAGTGCAGCGGCTCGGTCTCCAAAAAGACAAGCTATGTGCTTGCGGGTGAAGAAGCGGGAAGCAAGCTGACAAAGGCGCAGCAGCTCGGCGTTACCGTCATTTCACAGCAGCAGCTTTACGATATGCTCGGCGACTGAGAGGAAAACTGAGGAAAATATGGACGGTGAAACAAATCGCGCAGCGGAAAAAAGCACTGGCAACGGCGGCACTAAGCGAATATACAAGCGCGCCGCAGTCGTATTTATCGTTATTTTTCTGATACTTCTTGCGGCAACGCTTATAAATTATCTGTTCAACATAAGGGTGCGCGCAGAATCG
>CAMEKZ010000114.1 GCA_945921635.1 uncultured Clostridia bacterium | reverse complement strand
CGGGCGATTTAAGCAGCGATATGCTGTTCGCCGATTATCTTCTCGAATGGCTGGAAATTGCCAAAGGGCGGCTGGCTGTTGCGACCTATTGTTCTTATACGGCAATGATTAAAAATCCTATCGCCCCATATTTCCGCAAAAAGAAACTGACGCTCCGTGAGCTTGAAGCAAGGCACTTGCAGATGTTTTACTCCGAGCTGCTCAAAAAGGTCAAACCGAATACCGTCATTCACTACCACGCAATTATCCATTCGGCACTCAAATATGCGGTCAAGACCGATATGTTATTGCAGAACGTGGCAGACAAGGTTGACCGACCTAAGAAAAACGATTTTCAGCCTGTATTTCTTTCGGCAGAGGAAATGCAGAAAATGTTTGAAGCGCTCCGAGGGACAAGGCTTGAATTGCCCGTGCTGGTTGCCGCCTTTTACGGCTTTCGCCGTGGTGAGGTGCTGGGGCTGAAATGGGACGCCATTGATTTTGAGCGTGGCACGATTTCGGTCAAGCGCACGGTAACGACAGTTTCTGTTGACGGAAAGCATAAGGAAATTGAACAGCAGTCGGCAAAAACAAAATCAAGCTTACGCACCTTGCCGCTTATCGGCAGCTTCCGTGATTACTTTATGCAAGTAAAAGAGGCGCAAGAGCTGAACAAGAAAATCTGCGGCAACTGTTACAACTACGAATACGACGGCTTTGTGTTCGTGGACGAAATGGGCGAGCGTATGAGAGCACAGTATCTTACCTGTGCTTTTCCGAAATTTTTGAAGAAACACGGTCTGCGCCGTATGCGCTTTCACGATCTTCGGCATAGCTGTGCGAGTTTATTGCTTGCGAACGGCGTACCGCTTAAGCACATTCAGGAGTGGCTCGGGCACAGCGATTTTACCACGACGGCAAATATCTATGCGCACCTTGATTACAGCTCCAAAATCACCTCGGCACAGGCGATGGAAACAGGGCTTGCTTTGCCTGAAAGCGGCGATTTCGGGAGCCGATGGGAGGATGGCGAAGTCCAAATTTAGGATAGCAAAAAATGCGGTATGCTCCGACCACTTGTTTTTAGAAAAAAGCATAAGAAAAAAGCCTGCAATCGGCTTGATTACAGGCTTTTTCGGTGGCGGAGAGTGTGGGATTCGAACCCACGGTACCGTGAGGTACAACTGATTTCGAGTCAGTCCCGTTATGACCACTTCGATAACTCTCCGTGTTTATTTCAATCCGCTTTTTCTTCGCTCAAAATTCGGTCAAAAAATTTTTGGAGAGAAAAGCAGGAGAGAACACTGAAAAATATTCGATTTTTGATTTTGAAAACCCTTTAAAATCAAGGATTTCCGGCGGACGAAACGACCAAGCTGCCCTAAAATTTCGAGTCAGCCCCGTTATGACCACTTCGATACCTCTGCGTATATATTCAGCATTTCAGCCCTGAAATCCACGGATAATCCCGCTTGTTCGCGTGATTATTTAATCGTTTATCGCCGAAACGCTTTAATAATTATACACTATTCTTTTGCTTTTGTCAACATTTTTGCGACGATTTCTTTGAATTCCCGCGCGAACAGTTTCCTACAAAGCCCGAAGCACTTATTATGAAAATTATGGAAATTGCAAAAATTCCGAACTATCGCCTTGCGCTTATGCTCCGCAGATAAAACCCGCACCGTATACCGACATTTTTAATCGGCTCGGTGCGGGTTTGAATATAGGTTGCGGTGGCGTTATCAGTAAATCTCAACGCCCGTGAAATAATGCTGTAAAATCTGCTTGTAGCTGTATCCGTTTTCGGCAAGCGCTTTTGCACCGTATTGTGAAAGGCCAACTCCGTGACCGTGACCATAGGTAGTGAACGTGAAGGTGTCGGACGCCTTGTCGTAGCTTATGTCAAAAGCCGCGGATTTAAGGCTGTAGCCGAATACCGTTTCGCGCATTACACGGCCGTCAATATTCTTGCCGTTTGCTGTTGTCATGCCGCCGACTGATATTGAGGTTATCCAGCCGTGCTCCCTGCCGTCAAGACGTGATTTTATCGAAAACCATTTTGACGGGTCGCCCGAAAGAGTGATGCCAAGCTTATCCTGAACCTTTTGCTTTACATCGGCGGAGGAGTATGTGTCCGTGCTGCCCCAGTTGGGGTCGGTCGATTCGTCCAGCGGGCAGTCAACGCTTCTGAGATAGGGATAGTCAACTCCCCACACATTAAGGGCGGAGTTTGTATATCCGCAGGAGGAAGCGAAAAATGTGCACTGTATAAGCTCGCCGTTATAATAAATGCCCTCGCCGAGTACCTCGTCCACAAGCGTGTAGATGCGGTCGTACACGTCGGTTTTAAGCGCCGTTTCGGGGCGTCTGCCAAGCTGATTGCTCTTTTTTATGTAGGTGTAGGTTGCAACAGCCTGCGCCTTTACCGCTTCATCGGGGAACTGGTTCCATATCTCGCCGACTACGGCTCTCGCGACAATCTCTCTTGCAGGCCCGGTGTAGTATGTGCCGGTCACGGTATCGTATACCGTAAACTGCTCTCCGTCGGACGGCTCAACCGGTGCGGGTGCTTCGGTCTGAGCAACGGTTGTTTCCGGCGCATCGGTTTCGGGAGGGTCGGTTTCGGGGGGCTCGGTTTCTATCGGAGCAATTGTCTGAGTCTGTGCCGAGGTTTCAGGGGTGGGGATAATTACCGCGCCGTCATAAGAAGATGATGTGTCTTCGGTCGGGCGGATAACGTTGTCCTTTTCCGTAGTAGTAATCACGGTGGTGAGCGCCGCTGTTGTGACAGCCGTATAGTCCGCAACTGCCGGTTTCTTCATTTCGCTTAGCTTCAGCGTCTGGGATGACTGCGAGGTGTCGGCGGGGTTCGGCTGTGTTTGCTGTGCGCCCTGACCCTGTGACGCCTCGGGGATGGATACGTTTATCTCAAGCTCGGTATCCGCGCTTACGTTTACCACCTGCACAATTCCGAAAAGGAAAATATAAATGCAAGCTATTACAAGCGCAAGCAGAATTTTTCCTATTGATGCCTTGGGCAAGCTATCCCTCCTCGTCAAACAGACGTTCCTTTAGCCCTCGTCTGTACTCTCTGTGTCAATAAAGCTGTCGTCCTTTTTAAAGCCCTCTATCCATTCAGGATTCCAGTATCTGCCGCTCCATGGCTCGCCGTAGTAATACAGGTCGCGCATGGTGTCGCAGAGCTTGGGGTCGGGGTTTCTGACAAAGTTATTTATTTCTTCCTCTGTGAAGCTTGAGCTTTCGCCCTCGCGCACCTTTCGTGCGACAACAACGATACGCATATCGGTAAGACCGACCTCAAACTCGCAGGTGGAGAGGGTCAGGAACTCGTCGCCGTACTTTAAGTCAACTCCCGTGAAAAACTCGCTGCGGTCAAGACATTCGGATGCAAAATAATCAAACTCCGATTTGCTTGAAAAGTTTATCATAGCGGGATAATTGAAAACCTCGCCGTAATTTTCGGTCGTATTAAGCAGCATGACCGAGAAGATTTTGTACTTTGCCTTTTCAAAAAGCGTGTTGAATTCTATTACAGGGTGCGCCTTTAAAAATTCAAGGCTCTTGTTTAAATCTACGCGGCGGTATTCGGTAACCTCGGTGAAAAAGTTTTCGGTTCTGAGATTATGGCCGTACAGAATTGTGTTTGCCGACATAGGCTCTGTCGGGCTGAACACGTTTTCGTGGTCGGCAAAAATCGTGCCGCTCTTGCTGTAGTTTCCGTAAAAGTCGGTGTGCAGATACTTGTCATTGTCATCAGCCTGAACAACCGGATAGTTTACGTTGGCGTTCATTATTGTTATCCAGCCGACAAAATCCTGATTTATCGAATACCAAGGGGCGTACTCGGTGTTTATCGCCTTTTCGGGGAGCGTCTCTATCTCCTCGACGGTAGGATCTCTGTTTACAAGCTCGAGTATATCGCTGCGGTATTTTGCCGCCTCTTCTTCGGGGCTTATAAACTGTGTTTTTATTATTATCGCAGCAGCGACAGCCAGTGCCACTATCGAAAACAGAAATACCAGCTTTCTGATTATTTCGCCCGCGCTGTCACCCTTCCACGGGAGCAGTCCCTGAAAAACGGCAATAAAGGCATTCTGCTTTTTCTTTTTTTTCTTCTTCTTTTTTGTTGAAACCATTACTGATTTATAATCAGGCATTTTAAAGTTCCTTTCCTTGAAAAAACATGACGCAGCTTACAGAAAGGGTCAGCTGTTTTCCGGCTCATAGCCCTTTAATAAAGCGGGATCCCAGTTTCTGCCGCCCCATGCACCGCCGCATACGCTGTAATAATAGTCATAGAAAAGCGGGTCGGGGTTTACATAGTATTTTGAGGTGTCAACCTCTTCGGATTCTCCCTCGCGCACGCGTCTTGCAAATACGACAAATCTTATATCCTTTACATGGGCAAACGTGGTAAAGTCGCAGGTTGACAGCACTATTACCTCGTCACCGTACTGCAAGTCCACATCCGGGTTGTAGAACATACTGCGGTCAAGCACCTTGCCGTAATAATCGTAAAAATCCGATTTGTTCTTGAAAGTATATGTAAGCGCGTAATAGAATACCGGACTGCCGTCAGCCTCGTATATATTCGTCTGCATAGCGGCAAAGACCTTGTACTTGCCCTTTTCGTAAATCGTGTCAAACTCTATTATAGGGTGATCCTTATAGAATTGTATTCCGTATTCGCCGTAAAAATACGGGTCATAGTAAGCAATATCGTGAAAGCGGCGGCCGCTCGACATATTGTGACCGTACAGCAGGGTATTTGCAGCTCTGCCCTCGGCAGTTATCGGGGCGCGGTAGTCGGCAACTATACAGCCCTCGCGGTAGTCCTCCTTATAAAAGTCACGCGTGAGATAATACATATTCTTCTCATAAATATAGGCGTTGTCCTCCGTACCTTTAAAGCCGCTTATCTGCATTACCGGATCGTCTATCATCGTGCCGTCTATCCGTATCCAGCCGGCAAGGTCATTGTTCTGCTCGTAAAGCTCGCGGTACTCGGGGAGTATTTCGGCGGGCTTCTTTTCTTCCTCGGTAATCTGCACCGCAGGTATATCGATTTTATCGACCTCGCACATATATTGCAGAATTATCGGCTCGGGCGGCTGCTCGCAAAGCTTTCCTATAAGCATACAGCCGCTTGCAATGAGCAATACCGCCGCTGCCGGCAATACGCATTTTCGCACTACTGTCAGTATGCTGTCTCCCTTTCGCGGGATTATTGCGTCTATAATACCGTTATCTGTCTGATTGTTGTTTTCGCGTCCTTTCACTGTGACAACTCCTTATCAGTTTTCGGGGAATGAATATCCGTCTCTTTCTGCGTCCTCTGCGGTGTAGCTAAGCAGCTTTCTTCTGTCCCATACGCTCTGCGACCAGTCATAGCCTCCCGCAACATAGTCATATACCCATTGCCATCTCTTGACATAGGCGTTTACCTTTGCGACGTCAACATTTACCTCTTCGCTTTCACCGGGGCGCACCTTGCGTGCAAATATGCCGAGACGGCTGTTTTCCATATCGGCTACCCAAGGCCAGATACAGGTGGAGAGTGTCAGTATGTCGTCACCGTACTGTACATCGACATCGGTGAGAATATCGCTTCTGTCCATTATATCTATTATATAATTGTTGAAATCTTCTCTGGATTTGAAGTTTACCTTGTTGTTGTAGTTGTATACCTCGCCGTACTGCTCCTCGGTATTGAACAGAGCAATCGCGAAAATCTTCCACTCCGACTCCTCATAAAGCGTGTTAAACGTAATAGTCGGGTGATCCTTGTACATCTGCATTGACGCGGCGTCATAGCTGTCGTACAGCGTGCGCCAGTATTCGTTCAGCCCGCCGAAGAATGTGCCTATAGCCATGTTGTGACCGTACAGCACCATGTTGCCCGAGTTTCCGTCGGGGGTAACCTCACATTTGTAGTCCATCATTATACAGCCGCTTCGGCTTTGCTGACCCCAGAAGTCGTGGTCGAGATAATACTGGTTGTTATCGGTTTTTACTACCGGATAGTCGATATTTGTTCCCTCGATTTTGATATATCCTACAGTATCGGGGTTTATCTCCAGAAGCTCCTTGAACGAGGGCAGAATCTCCTTGCTTGACTCTCTGTTTCCGCTCGGTATATATATGCCTTGTATTTTGCTGTTATTCCATTCGTCACGGTACATGGTGTACACATCGGTGAGCAGCGGTATCGCGGTGACGAGGAATACTATCAGCGCGATTATAAATATCAGCTTTCTGATAACCGTGCCTACGGTGTCACCCTTCCACGGAATGATGCTTTTGATGATACGTTTAATAATACCGGGCTTTTTTATTGCTTCGCCGTTTTTTCGCGGCGCTCTTTCCATATATGCTGCTGCCATATTATGTTCCTTTCTTGTTACGGATAAATCAGAATAATTCTGTAAGCTCTCTCTCCGCCCATTTCAGTGCTTCAAGCACCGTACTTTTTCTTATATATTCTCTGACGTTTTCTTCTCCCGCGTCATTTGGGTCTGTAAAGACAAGCCGTGCCTCGCATTTCTTATCCGTACAGAGCCCTACATATACCGTACCAACCGGCTTTTGCTCCGTGCCGCCTGTGGGTCCCGCAATACCCGTCACCGATATGCCTATATCGCTATGCGCTGCCTCGCGTATGCCCTTTGCCATAAGCCTTGCGGTCTGCTCGGAAACGGCGCCGTATTTGCTGAGTACGCTTTCGGGCACGCCGACATACTTTTCCTTTGCGCTGTTTGCGTAGGTGCATATACCGAGGTCAAAGACCCCGGACGAGCCGCTGACGGAGGTAATCGCGGCAGAGATAAGTCCGCCGGTACAGCTTTCCGCGGTTGATATTTTTTTATTTCTCTTAACTAATAATTTTACTACATTTTCAGCCACTTTGTCAATAGAGAGTGACAGGCGGCAAATATTGTCAGACATAAAGCATACTTCCTTAAAAATTATTCATTGCCCTCGATGCGGAAAAGCTTTACGGTTGTGCCCTTTACCGCCTTTTCGATAAGTGGGGCGAAATCGAATGAGCTTTCCGCCTCAATTACAGCGTCAAAGACAGGTCT
>CAMEKZ010000113.1 GCA_945921635.1 uncultured Clostridia bacterium | reverse complement strand
ACTTTTTTGTAATTTTCAACCGAAAACCATATCCGTATTATACAAGTAATTTGCAGCGTGCCGCTGCACCCAATCACCCCGATTTATATGTTGGCTAAACTTTTTTGTAATTTTCAACCGAAAACCATATCCGTATTATACAAGTAATTTGCAACGTGCCGCTGCACCCAATCACCCCGATTTATATGTTGGCTAAACTTTTTTGTATTTTTCAACCGAAAACCATATCCGTATTATACAAGTAATTTGCAGCGTGCCGCGCATCCAAATCACCCGATTTATATGTCGGACAGATTTATTATTGAATAAATTGCATAAAAATTCTTGAATTATCAACTGAAATATGATAATATTGTAACCATACAGGCAAATAGTCCAATATACCCATGCGGACAATAATCCAATCTATGGAGGAACCGATATGAAAAAGAAACCGATAACATCTTTTGCAGCGCTGTTACTTGCCGCTGTAATGCTGGCGGGCTGCGGCAGTACAGAAAATACCTCTTTGCAAAGCGAATCAGCAGCGTTAGCCACTTCCGGCGAAGTATCAGAAGCTTCAACCGACTCCGTCGAATCAACAGCGTCAGATACTTCCGGAGAAGTATTAACCCACTTTAATGAAACAGAGCTTAAGGACATGACCTCTATTGAAATGATAAGAGCTATGGGCAACGGTATCAATCTGGGAAATACCCTCGAAGCCTATAATCATAACAGCTACATATACGGCTCTGACCCCGACGGCTTTGAGACGGTATGGGGACAGCCCTACACTACCGCCGAGATGATACAAGGAATGAAGGACGCGGGCTTTGATACCCTAAGAATACCGGTTGCGTGGACAAACGGCATGAATTTTGAAGAGGGCGATTATACAATAGACGAAAGGCTTATGAACCGCGTTGAAACAGTTGTAAACTACGCCCTTGACGCAGGTATGTATGTTATAGTGAACGACCACTGGGACGGCGGCTGGTGGGGAATGTTCGGTGCCGAGGATACCGCAGTAAGGGATAAGGCGCTTGAAATGTACAAATCCATGTGGAGTCAGATAGGCGAGCATTTCAAGGATTATTCATACAGGCTTATTTTCGAGTCCGCGAATGAGGAGCTGGGTGACCGCCTGAACGATAAGGATATAACAGGCTCGCAGGGCGTCCTAAGCAAAGACGAGTGCTATGAAACCACCAACATGATTAACAGCGAATTTGTAAAGCTTATCCGCTCACAGGGCGGAAATAACGCAGACCGTTTTCTGCTTATTGCGGGCTACAATACCGATATAGCCAACACCTGCGACGACCGCTTTAAAATGCCGGAGGATACGGCAAAGAGCAAGCTCCTGCTCTCTGTGCATTATTACACGCCCTGGGATTACTGTGGTACGGATAGCGTAAATCAATGGGGCTCTACCATCGACCTTGACGAGCAGAACGGCCTCTTTGAGCAGCTGAGCAAGTTTTCCGAGCAGGGCTACGGCGTTGTCATAGGCGAATATGCCGTAATGAAAAATAACGGCGGCATAAAGCCCGATACCGACAAATTCTATTCAAATCTTTTGGACAACTGCGATTTGTACGATTATTGCCCTGTGCTGTGGGATTGCAGCAGCTTCTACAAAAGAACATTGAACACAACTTCCGACGATACTCTTGCACAGTTATTCTTATCACGCAGATATGAAAACGAAAAAGGAAAGGATATTGAAGCAATAAAGTCCGAGGCAAAGGAACGTATTGAGAATACGGAGAAGAACGCCTCCGAAGAACAGATGGCGAATGTTGACCTGCCGGCGTCTGACGATATGGCTATAGCGTGGTTGATGTTTGCGTCAAGCGACTACGGTATTTCGTACAGCGTAGGCGACGTATATGACCCGACAGGCTGTACAACAGGCGTCAAGGCGCAGAATGTGCAGATTACCGGCGAGGGAACATATACCGTAAGCCTTGACTTCTCGGAGTGTGGAGCAGCAAAGGGCACCGCCTTTTCGGCGCTTGGAATATCAAACGGCGAGGAATTTTTCCCGGGATATACCTACACGATCGATGAAATACTCATAAACGGCGAAGCGTTTGAAATGACCGGCAAGTGCTATACCTGCTCCGATGACGGAAAATGCACAAGAGTAAACCTTTATAACAGCTGGGTAACCACTGTCCCCGCCGAAGCGAGAACAGCAGACGGTGACCTGACAGACTGCTCTGCGCAGATAATGCCCCTGACTAAGACTAATCGTGTAGAGACTATTTCAGTTACCTTTACGGCAAAGGCTCCTAACTGATACTAGTTTTTTACAGGATATATGTAAAACAGGTTTTCCTTTAAAATTGTGTTATTAGTATCACAATTAAATCAATATGAGGGACTGTCGCAAGTGTGAAAAAACACCGGCGGCAGCCCCTCTTTTTTATAATCTATCGGAAAAAATATTTTTATAATCTATCGGAAAAAATATTATGCACTGCTATTTTCTGCTGGCGTTGCCATTCCGCCGTTGCACAAACGTTAATATTATACAAAGTTTTCAAAAGGCAGAACTGCCTGCGGGTGCAACCCGCCTATTCTTGTCTTGTGCGGTCGGTTCTCTTGAAAATAAGCGCCACAATCAGACCGAATATTATCGCTGCGGTTACGCCTGCCGCACAGGCGGTAAATCCTCCGGTGAATATACCGAGAAAGCCGTCCTTGTCCACCGCTTTTCTTATGCCCTGCGCCAGCAGATTACCGAAGCCGGTCAGCGGCACGGTTGCGCCCGCGCCTGCAAAATCGACAAGCGGCTGATACCAGCCTATCGCACCGAGCACCGTACCCGCAACAACATACGCTACCAGTATTCTTGCGGGCGTAAGCTTGGTAAGGTCGATAAGCACCTGACCCACAGCGCAGAACAAGCCGCCTACTACAAACGCCCGCACATATTCCATAAAAATATCCATATTATCCCCCTAAATGCACTTGTCCGAAAGCTCGATGACGTGCGAAATTCCGGGTATGCTCTCCCCTTGCTGTACTATCGTTGTTGACATAAGCGCACCGGTTGCCGCAAACAGCACGTTGTGCAGTTCCCCGCTCTTTATCCGAGGCAGGATGTGACCGCACAGCACGCTCGCACTGCAGCCGCAGCCGGAGCCGCCCGCGTGTACGTCCTGCTTTTCCATATCGTAAAGCATAAGTCCGCAGTCCTTGTGAATATTCTCAATATTTACCTTATCGCGGGCAAAAAGCTCATGAAGAATATCCGAGCCAACCTGTCCGAGGTCGCCCGTGTAAATCGCATCAAAATCGGTGACGGCCTTTCCTGTATTGCGAAGGTGGCGGGTTATGGAGTCGTAGGCGGCACCTGCCATCGCCGACCCCATGTTATTTGCGTCCTTTACCCCCATATCCACGATTTTGCCGATCGTGATTTTTCTCACAAACGGCGGCTGCTCGGCACAGCCTACTATACAGCAGCCCGAGGCGGTTGCCGTCCATTGTGCGGTGGGAGTCCGTACCCCGCCGTAGTTTATCGGGAAGCGGAACTGCCGCTCTGCGGAGCAGAAGTGCGACGAGGTGACCGCGGCGCAGAACTCGCCGATTTTTCCGTCCGCAAAAAGCGACGCCATAGCAAGGCTCTCCGCCATTGTCGAGCAAGCACCGTAAAGCCCGATAAAAGGTATATTAAGCTCTCTGAGCCCGTACGCCGAGCCGGTGCATTGATTAAGCAAATCTCCCGCGAAAATAAAGCTTATATCGTCCTTTATCAGATGCCCCTTTGAAAGCGCTATGTCAAACGCGTACTGCTGTAGCTTGCTCTCCGCCTTTTCCCATGTCTTTTCACCCAGCTCCGCGCCCTTAGCGATATAGTCAAAGCAATCGCCGAGCGGGCCGTCACCCTCCATCTTTCCGACAGCGGCGGCAAAGGAATGGACGGACACCCCGCCGTTAAGCTCGACTGTGCCGTCGGTTACATATTTAGCCATATCTTCTCGTCCTTTCTACGAAAACAACCCCATTATCCAGTATATAATTCCATATACAAACGCCGCTGCTATACCGTACACGATAACCGGTCCCGCGATTACGAACATCTTCGCACCGGTGCCCAGTACATACCCCTCAGTCTTGAACTCAAGCGCCGGAGATACCACCGCATTTGCAAATCCCGTAATCGGCACAAGCGTACCTGCGCCTCCGTGCTTTGCTATTCTTTCATAAAGCCCGAAGCCGGTGAGCAAGGCGCTGATTAGCACCAGCGTGATTGAGGTGAACGCCGCGGATTTTTCGTTGTCATTACCGATATACTGATACAGATTCATAAAAAATTCGCCGATACAGCAGATAAACCCGCCGATTAAAAACGCCTTCGGGATTGTGATATACATTTTTGAAGAGCCGGCGTGCTTTTTCGCCACCTGCTCGTATTCCTGCTTTGATATATTCATAAAAATTGTCCTTTCAATCTGAAAATGTATTGCTTTACGGTGATATTTTTTGTAACCTCGGTTTTATTATGTAAGGAAATAAAATGCAGGAGAAAAATTTAAAATTGCGGTTTTGTGAAACAAATTTACATTCAAATCACTTTTTTGCAAAAAATGATAATCGCTATTGCATTTTTTACCCGAATATGCTATACTTTATCTGAAAAAAAGCCGTAGATTTGACTGCGGCTCGGATTTAATCAAACGAAAGAAAGTGACTTTTCAATGAAGTATGTTGTTTTACTCTGCGACGGTATGGCTGACCTGCCGCGCGAGGATCTCGGCGGCACGCCGATGAGCGTTGCGAAAAAGCCGAATATGGATAAGCTTGCAAAAAAATCCCGTGTTGGTCTTGTAAAGACCGTTGCGGATAATTTAAAGCCGGGCAGCGACGTTGCAAATCTGTCTGTTCTCGGCTATGACCCCGCGATATACTATTCGGGCAGAAGCCCGCTCGAGGCAGGAAGCATCGGTATAGACATGAAGCCGACCGATGTTTCGTTCAGGACAAACCTTGTCACTCTGTCAGACGAGCCATTATATGAGGACAAAACTATCCTCGACTACTGCGCAGACGATATTTCCACCGCTGAGGCGGCAGAGCTTATAAAGTTCATTGATGAAAAACTTGGCACGGACGAGTTCAGATTTTACAGCGGTGTAAGCTACCGCCATTGTCTTATCTGGGATCATGGCACAACCGATATAGGCAAGCTCACTCCCCCGCACGACATAACCGGCAAGCCGATAAAAGAATACCTCGGTGCTAACGAAAACGGCAGACCGCTTATTGAGATGATGAAGAAGAGCTATGATTTACTCAAAGACCACCCCGTAAACAAAAAGCGTATCGAGCGCGGACTGCGCCCCGCAAACAGTATCTGGTTCTGGGGAGAGGGAGTGCGTAAGGATCTTACGCCGTTTGCCGAAAAGTACGGCAAGAGCGCGGCGATGATTTCCGCAGTAGATTTGTTAAAGGGCATCGGCAAGTTCACCGAGATGGACGTTATCGCGGTTGAGGGAGCTACCGGCTACATAGACACAAACTTTGACGGCAAGGCGCAGGCGGCGGTTGACGCGCTGAAAAACGGTCACGACCTTGTATATATCCATGTTGAAGCGCCCGACGAGTGCGGCCACCGCTTTGAGGTATCTAATAAGGTGCGCTCTATCGAGCTTATCGACGAGAAAATTCTCGGCAAGATACTGAAAGAATTTGACGGCGAGGATATAAAAATTCTTATCTGCCCAGACCACCCCACACCGCTGGAGCTGAAAACACACACAAACGCGCCTGTTCCGTTTATGATTTACGACAGTACAAAGGAGCAAAGCGGCGTTGACTGCTTCTGCGAAAAGTCGGCAGAGGCTACCGGAGATTTTATCGCGGTAGGTCACACGCTGATGAGCGAGTTCCTCGCATAATCGGAAAAATACATGAAATATAGCGAGCCGCTGTCCACATGACAGCGGCTCGATTTTCGTAATATTATGCTACCCTTTCAGCGCGTCCACCGGCTTCAGCTTTGCCGCCTTATACGCGGGATAGCTGCCCGATAGCATACCTATCACCGCCGACACGGTAAGTGACAACGCCATAACCTCCGGCTGCCACAAAAACGGCTCGCCGATTAGCGCACAGACAAGCGCGCACAGCAGATTTGCAAATACGCCTCCTATTATGCTTCCGATTAGCGTAAGTGCGGTGCTCTCCGCGAGGAACTCGCCGACTATCCTCGAGTTTTTCGCACCGAGCGACTTTTTTATTCCTATCTCGCGCTTTCTTTCGTTTACACTTACAAGCATAGCAGTCATGACCGAAATCCCCGACACCACAAGCGAAATCCCCGCAATCAGTGACAGCGCCGTAGTTACGGTAGAGAGTATACCGTCAAGCTGTTTTTTCTGACTGAGCAGGTTGTTTACCGCGACCTTGTTTTCGCCCTTTTGACGTGTCATACAGCTTGTTATCTCGTCGATTATTTCCACACCCTCGTCCTGTTCGTCAAGCAGCAGGGCAATCTTGTCATAGCTGTCCTTTCCGCAGATGCTCTGTACCGTGGTATAGGGCAGATAGACAAAGTACGGCACAACATCGTTTATCATGCTCTGCACCGAGCTTAGTCCCGAGGTTGCGACACCTATTATCTCAAAGCTTTCATAATGCCCGCCGAAGTTTATATCTATAGTTTTTCCGACTATATTAGTCCTCCCGTAGCTCTGTTGTGCAATCTGCTCGTCCACTACGCACACGCGGCTCGCGGCAGCTATGTCGGCATTGTCTACAAGTCTGCCGTGCAGGGCGCGAAGCGAGATTATCTCATCTGCGTCGTTGCTTACACCCCATGCCATGCAAGTGAGTCTGCTTTCGATAAGCTCGCATTGTGTGACCGTAGCCATAAGCGGCATCGCCTTATCTATCCCGCTGACATTTTCGAGTGCAGCTACGTCGCTTTCATCAAGTGAAACACCCGCGCTGTCCGCCTCCACCAGCACCGAGTTTATCCCCATATCGTCAAGGCTGCGGTTTATCTTATCAGTTCCCGTCTTACCTACCGCGGAGATGACCGCGACCGAGAAAATACCTACCGCTATCCCGCTTATGGTAAGCGCCGAGCGACCCTTGCTGCGCCCGATATTTGAAAACACCGATAATAGTCCCACGCGCTC
>CAMEKZ010000112.1 GCA_945921635.1 uncultured Clostridia bacterium | reverse complement strand
ACCCGTCGATACTCGGAAGCGACCTTGCCTGTGCGGCGGTAGCGGCAAAGAATAAATACCCGATGCCGTGTATTTTTGTCGATATAGGCACCTGCCTTAAAATATTCGCTCTGGATAAGGATGGCGCTCTGCTCGGCGGCGCAATCGCACCGGGTATACGGCTCGCGTTTGAGGCTTTGTCCTCAAAGACGGCGTCTTTGCCGCTTATCGGAGCGGAGCCGGTTGAAAAAATAATCGGCACAAACAGCCCCGACAGTATGCGTGCGGGCGTAATCACAGGCACGGCGTGCATGATAGACGGTCTTATCGAGCGCTATGAGGAGATACTCGGAAGCACCGCGTCAATAGTGGCAACCGGCGGCTTTTCCGCTCTTGTTGCACCGCTGTGCAGAAGAAAAATGGAGCTTGCTCCGGACTTGGTTTTAGAGGGCCTGCACATTATCTACAAAAAAAATCAGAAAAACAGATAATGTGTATAATATAAAACCCTGCGAGGCACCCTTGACATTGGGGCTTCAGCGAAAGGAAAATTTATATGTCAAACACAAACACAGCGCCTGTAAAAGGCAAAAAGGTAAACGTAGGGACGCTTGTCGGAATAGGACTGCTGACGGCTATTGTAGTAGTTCTTCAGTTCGTATCGATGTCGCTGCGTTTCGGAATGTTCAGCATCACGCTTACGCTTGTGCCGATTGTTGTAGGAGCGGCACTGTACAACTGGAAGGCGGGTGCATGGCTCGGCTTTGTTTTCGGTGTAATCGTACTGCTGTCGGGTGACGCTGCGGCGTTTCTCGCGCTTAACATACCCGGAACAATAATCACCGTAATCGTAAAAGGCACACTTGCGGGTCTTTGTGCAGGACTTGTCTACAAGCTGGTCAGCAAGAAAAATCAGATTGTAGCCGTATTACTTGCATCAATAACCGCACCGATAGTAAATACCGGCGTTTTCCTTATAGGCAGCGCGGTATTCTTCCTTGACACGATAACACAGTGGGCAGGTACAGAAAACGTATTTGTCTATATGCTGGTGGGACTGGTAGGCTTCAACTTCTTTATCGAGCTTGGAGTAAACCTTGTACTTAACCCCACAATACTCCAGATTATCCGTATAGGAAAGAAAAATAATAAAAGCATTTCTGCAAGCTGAAATTTGTAGAAATCCATAGAATGGGAAGGACATTTCATACAATGGACAACAACTATCTTGCCGAGCTTTTGTTCGGCGATATCAGGACAACCGTACAGGATATACTTGACAGGTATCCGCGCAGAAGCCTGCCGGAAAAGGCGGCGGTTACCCGCTTTGCGCCCAGCCCCACGGGATATATGCACATCGGCGGACTTTATGCCGCGCTTATTTCCGAGAAGCTGGCAAGCCAGAGCGGCGGCGTGTTTTATCTCCGTCTTGAGGACACCGATAAAAAGCGCGAGGTCGCACACGGCGCGGACGAGATAATAAACTCTCTCGCAGGCTACGGCATACGCTTTGACGAGGGCGCGGCGGCAGACGGCTGTGACGAAAACGGAAATTACGGTCCGTACCGTCAGAGTATGCGCCGCGAGATTTATCAGACCTTTGCCAAGGAGCTTGTAAGACAGGGTCTTGCATATCCCTGCTTCTGCACCGCAGAGGAGCTTGACGAGATAAGAGCGCGCCAGGAGAGCGAAAAAGCCGACATGGGCTATTACGGCGAATATGCCCGCTGCCGCAGTCTGACCATAGAGCAGATTGAGCAGAATATAAAGGCAGGAAAAGAATACGTCCTGCGCCTTAAATCCCCCGGTACGCCCGACGGTAAGGTAGTCTGCCGCGATATTATCCGCGGAAAGATTGAGATGCCCGAAAACATAATGGATGTTGTCCTGTTAAAGTCCGACGGTATACCCACCTATCACTATGCCCATGTAATAGACGATTTTCTGATGGGTACAACCCACGTTATACGCGGCGACGAGTGGATAAGCTCATATCCCGTGCACGACCAGCTGTTTAAGGTAAGCGGTCTGCCTATGCCCGCATACGCGCATATCGCGCCTATCATGAAGCTTGACGGCGGTGAGAACAAAAAGCGCAAGCTCAGCAAGAGAAAGGACCCCGAGGCAAGCATCAGCTTTTATTCAAAGCAGGGCTTCCCGGTAAAATCCGTGCTTGAATATCTTATGACTATTGCAAGCTCGGGCTATGAGGAGTGGCGCATGAAAAACCCCGACGCCGATATGAAGGAGTTCAACTTCAAGCTTGAAAAAATGCCGGTATCGGGCGCGCTTTTCGACATGGACAAGCTGTCCAGCGTAAGCCGCGACGTAATCGCGAAGATGTCAGAAGAAGAGCTGTACACCGCAATAAGCGAGTGGGCAAAGGATAACGACGAAAAGCTCAGAGCATACATTTCGGCAAAGCCGGACGCGTTCAAGGACAGCATAAAGCTGTGGAAGTACAACGGCAAAAAGGTACGCAAGGACGTAGCAAAGTGGAGCGACCTCACCGAGATGTTCCCCTATCTGTACAGCGATGAGAAAATTGCTGAGTACGATTTTGACGAAAAGCTGTCGAATGAGGACGCGGCACAGCTCCTTGACGAATATATCAAGGCGTATAACCACGATGCAGACAGCGCAGCATGGTTTGACGGAGTAAAGGCTGTGGGCGAGCCTCTGGGATTTTGCCCCAACATCAAGGAATATAAGGCAAACCCCGATGGTTATAAAGGCTCTGTCGCAGACGCCTGCACCGTACTGCGTGTAGCAATCACGGGAAAGAGAAATTCTCCCGATTTATACACTATCATGCAGTTAATCGGCAAGGATGAAACTATTTCAAGACTTGAAGCGGCAAAGCAGGCGCTGACCAAGTAAATAAGCGCCGAATGACGGATAGAAAAGAATAACAAATCACCGCAAAACGTAGTATAAAGACGTTTTACGGTGATTTTGCGTTTATTCATTATTGTTTTATTCTAATCACAGCTCCACAAATTTCGTCCCCACCGCCTCTCTGAATGCCCCGTCATGCTCTACCAATACCATAGTCGGCTGATACTGCATGATAAGCTCTTCTATCTGCATACGCGAGTAGATGTCTATAAAATTCAGCGGCTCGTCCCATATATAAAGGTGCGCTTTTTCGCAAAGGCTCTTTGCGATAAGCAGCTTTTTCTTCTGTCCGCCCGAAAAATCGCGCATATCATTGTCAAGCTGTACCTTTACAAAGCCCATCTTGTGCAGAATTGCGCGGAACAGGTTTTCGTCTATCCCGCTCTCCTTTGCAAAATCCGACAGCGACCCGCAGAGAAACGAGGTATCCTGCGGAACATAAGAAATAATCAGCCCTGAGCCTGTTGATACCGTGCCGGTGTGCCTTATCGCTTCGCCCGTAATAAGTTTAAGCAGACTGCTTTTTCCACTGCCGTTTTTACCGTCAAGCACTACCCTCTCCCCCTGCCTTACGGTAAAGGAAACGGGAGTGCAGACCGCCCTTCCGTCATAGCACGGCGACACCTCGGAAACATAAACAAGCGTGTCGGAGTGATATACAAGCGGGGATATTTTAAGCGAGGGCGTTTCCTCGACATTCTGCAATAGGCGGCTTTTTTCTTCGATATTTTTTTCTATCCTGTTTTCCATCGACTTTGCCCTGTTCATCAGCTTTCCCGCCTTTTTGGCTACCGAGGGGCGGCGGGTGAGCGACTTTTCGGTCTTTGACGGGTCAAAGCCGATTTTTGTCGCGGCGATTTTATCCGAATGTGCGGCGGCTTGCTTTGCCGACTGCTCAAGCTGTTTTATCTGCTTTTTCAGCCGGTCGTTCTGCGTCTGCTCAAACTGCTCGCGCCGCTCGAAGTTTTCCGACCATGACGAAAAGTCGCCGCTTTGCACCTCAGATCATTTTTATTTGCTTTCGCGTGATTATAGTAGCATATAATAGCGTTTTTGTAAAGCCGCATTTTAACAAAAATGAAAAGTTTCGGTATAAGGATATAAAATTCAGGGTGAACAAAACAAAATATCAGCCAGACGTATAAATCGGGCTGAACTGGGTGCAGCGGCACGCTGTGTTTTACCGATATATAAGTATATATATTCGGGATGAACATAACAAAAAAATCAGCCAGACGTATAAATCGGGCTGAACTGGGTGCAGCGGCACGCTGCTATACTTTGATTGTTAAGGATATAATATTCGGAGTGAAAATGACACAAAAATTCAGCCCGACATATAAATCGGGCTGAACTGGGTGCAGCGGCACGCTGTGTTTTACCGATATATAAGTATATATATTCGGGATGAACATAACAAAAAAATCAGCCAGACGTATAAATCGGGCTGAACTGGGTGCAGCGGCACGCTGCTATACTTTGATTGTTAAGGATATAATATTCGGAGTGAAAATGACACAAAAATTCAGCCCGACATATAAATCGGGCTGAACTGGGTGCAGCGGCACGCTGCTGGTGCCGGCAGTGGGACTTGAACCCACACGGTATCGCTACCAACGGATTTTGAGTCCGTCACGTCTGCCAATTCCATCATGCCGGCGGATATTTTTCGCTTTTCATAAGACAGGATACAGCTTGCCTTACGTCGCGGTTTGATTATTATATCATAGCGGAAATGCGTTGTCAATAGATTTCACGCATTTTTTAAAACTATTCGGCATTTTTTTATAAAAAACCCTTGACAATTTGTTGAAAATGCCGTAAAATTATTATTGAGTAAAAATCTATATAACTCAGGCAGACAGTGCTCAAAATTATACTAAGAGTAATTTTATCTGCTTATTTTACATAAATACAATTAAATGTTAAAATGTAAAATCCGCTGTGCCGCATGGTATAGCTAAATTTGAAAAAGGAGGACGCTCATTAAATGGATGGAGTGTGGCTGAATGTTACACTTTGTGCGGCAGGATTTGTTGTTGGAGCTTTATTGTTCGGCTTTATCATGTTTAAAGTCGGAATTGAGCATAGAAGAAAAACTGCGGAAGCGCAGATTGAGTCGGCTGAAAAAGAGGCTAATCGCATAATAACCGAAGCAAACGAAAAGGCGCAGGCAACAAAAAAGACCGCACTTGTGGAAGCTAAGGACGAAATCTTCAAGCTCAAAGAGAGCAACGAGAGAGAAATCCAGAAGCTTAAAAACGAGACGGAAAAAGAACTGAAGGAGCGCAGAGCGGAGCTTAGCCGTTCGGAGCGCAGATTGCAGCAGAAGGAAGAAAACCTCGACAAGAAAAACGACAAAATCGAACGCTTGGAGGATTCCTTACAAAGCAAGAACAAAAAGGCAGAGGAAAAGCTGGCAGAGGCAGAGGCCATCAAGAAAAGTCAGATGGATATTCTCGAAAAGATATCCGGCTTTACCTTAGAGCAGGCAAAGGATCACCTGCTGACAATGCTCGACAGCGAGCTGTCGCATGAAAAGGCGGTCAAGATTACCGCTTATGAGCAGAAGCTCAAGGACGAATGTGACGAAAAGGCAAGACAGTATATCTCGCTCGCCATTTCAAGACTGGCGGCGGATACCGTATCCGAGGCGGCTGTGTCCGTAGTGCCGCTGCCCAATGACGAAATGAAGGGCAGAATAATCGGACGCGAGGGCAGAAATATACGCGCTCTCGAACAGCTTACAGGCGTTGACCTCATCATTGACGATACGCCGGAGGCAATCACACTTTCGTGTCACGACCATGTAAGACGCGAAATAGCAAGAATTTCGCTTGAAAGACTTATTCAGGACGGCCGTATTCACCCGACAAGAATTGAAGAGACGGTTGAAAAGGCGCGCCGTGAGATTGAACAGAAAATCAAGCAGGAGGGCGAGCGCGCCGTTATGGAGACCAACGTAAACGGTCTGCACCACGAGCTTGTAAAGCTTATCGGACGCCTCTACTACCGCACCTCTTACCGTCAGAATGTACTTAATCACTCTATCGAGGTTGCACATCTGGCAGGTATTATGGCGAGCGAGCTTGGCGTAGACGCTACGCTTGCAAGACGCGCGGGACTGCTCCACGATATAGGAAAGGCGCTCAACCATGAGATTGAGGGCTCGCACGTTCAGATAGGCGTCGATGTCTGTCGCAAATATAAGGAAAGCCCCGAGGTTATCCACGCTATCGAGGCGCACCACGGCGATGTCGAAATACACTCTGTTATCGCGGCTCTTGTACAGGCGGCTGACGCTATCAGCGCGGCAAGACCTGCGGCAAGAAGCGAAAACTACGAAAACTATATCAAGCGTCTGCAAAAGCTTGAGGAGATTTGCAGCTCTTACAACGGCGTTGAAAAGTCGTTTGCTATTCAGGCGGGCCGCGAGGTCAGAATCATGATAAAGCCCGAGCAGGTAAACGATGACAAGATGATTGTGCTTGCAAGAGAGATTTCTCAGCGTATCGAAAACGAGATGGAATATCCCGGTCAGATAAAGGTACATCTGATAAGAGAGAGCCGCGCTATCGACTACGCGAAGTAATTTATTGTAATTTGGTTACCAGAACAACAAAATCCGCTCTGATTGTAAAGTCGGGGCGGATTTTTTATTGACTTTTGATTTTCAAATGGCAATACAAATATGCGTTTATATACGGTATAAACCGACTGATATGGTGTAATTCATTAAACACAAAGCCCTGATCTTTGCTCTTAACAAATACCAAATACCAGCTTGCTTATTTCGCTTTCTGACCATACTTCATTTGCTGTGATTATGCTTCCGTGATGCTTTTTATAAATCCGGCACGGCTCGGACAGCGAATTATCATATACCGAACAAATATCACATACTTTAATAAATTCCGGCAGCAAAGCCAAGGCCTTTTTATAGCGCGATATAATTTTATCTTCGGGAACATCATGCCCGCCCTGCTCTTTTCTTGATTTTACTCGCAGAACATTTATCTGCGGGTCGCAGGTAAGGACATAGTAACCGCGTATAAAATATCCGTTTTCCTTTGCTTTGTTCAGTAGAAGTAAATTCCGTTCGGTGGATAAAACGGTCTCAAATGCGAAATCTCTGCTTTGAGCTAAAGCACTTTCTCTCAATGCTTCTGCCTTTTTACAGCATCAATATCACTTATGTTTTCCTCAGCCTTAATGACATCTGCGTTAATGTATTCGCCTTGAAAATTATAGTTAGCGGATATAGTGGATTTTCCCGAGCCGTTAGGACCGGCGAAAACCACTATTTTAGGTTTAAGCCTTTTCCTTTGTATAATATACTTTTCTTCCGTCAGGGTATTCTAAATAGGCTTTTTTCAGCTTAACATCGTATTTTGCAATAGGAGCGTTAAGCTTTTGGCATCTGATTTTCTGCGCTCTCATCTCGGCGTTGAAATTTCTTAAAATTCTTCTCTCAATACGCTCTTCTCCGGCGTCGGAAAGATTTCTCTTATTTCCTGTCATAAGCAAAGCTCCTTTCTTTCTTTTGTTTCAGTATAGCATATTCCTATCATATTTGCAACTTTTCTTCGGCTATG
>CAMEKZ010000111.1 GCA_945921635.1 uncultured Clostridia bacterium | reverse complement strand
GCGGCGGTGACAAGCGGACTGTTTACCGGTGTGGTAGCCTGCGGCTATGCCATAGGCGGGATGCTGTTTGCGGCGGTTGACGGCGAAAAGTGGCTGTTGCTCAGCGATACCGCGGATATAGAGCTTGCGGTAACAGGCTTTGTGCCTGCGATTATTGCAGTTATACTTCTTTGCTCAAAGGCGCGCAAGTGTCAAAAGCCTGCTGACCCCGAAGCGGATTTACAGCAGCCCGAAGCGGCGGCGTTCGCTTTGGACGTAGCCGAAGAACAGAACGACATAGATAACATCTCAGAAAATTAACCGGTTATCGGTTACGCATCAATACAGGAGGAGCAATGCACAGCCGGAATAAAATTTCAACCTTCGTCAGAATAATATGCTTTGCGGCTATAGCTGTAGGTCAGCTGTTTATGAGCGGCTGTTCGCTGAACTTTTCCGCAGAAACCCTGCTCGCTCCGCCAAAGCTTTCGGACGAACAGACAGAGATATACAATGCCCTTACCGCAAGCGCGGGAAGGGTAGATTTGCGCTATCCGCGAACAGGCGAGTACCGCAGCGCGTTTGTTATGCACAATCTCGACAGCGAGCTGTCCGACGAGGCTATAGTTTTCTATGAGTCAAAGACAGTCGCGGCAGACGGCGCCGCGGTCACAGGCTCGGTAAGCAATCTGAGGATAAATTTTCTCGACAGAGACAGCGACGGCAAATGGATTTCGGTTTATGAGCTGCCCGCTGACGGTACCGAGATAGAAAGCGTCAGCTTTTCCTCGCTCGGCGGAGGAAAAGAGCGCATACTGATTTCATATTCGGGGCTCAGCTCCGGCGACAAAACCCTGTCCGTGATTGATTATACAGACGGCATAGCGACCTCGCTTGCGCGGCTTACATATTCTTCACTCATGGTGAGCGAGTTTACAGAGGAGGGAAAGGAGCAGCTGCTGTGCTTTACGCGCGACAAAGCAAACAGCACCGCGACCTTCAGAGCCTTTCATTGTACCGAGGACGGCACGTTTGAGCAGCTGTACAACACGGTACAGCTAAGCCATGAGATAAGCGAGTACGACAGCATAAATACAGGAAGCTGTCTGCTCATGGATAAAAAATCCGCCTGCGTAGCGATAGACTATCTGAAGTCGGACAGCCTTTACGGCACGGATGTGGTATATTTCAACGGCACGGAATTTGTCACCGCGGAAAATTTTGTCCGCGACCATAATGATATATCATACACCCGCAGGACAAACACATATACTCCGGTTATGCACTCGCAGGATATTGACGGTGACGGAATAATGGATATACCCGTAAGTACGGTAATGCCGGGATATGAAAATCTGACCTACCCCGAGCAGTTAAACGCCTTTTCGTGGTATTCGCAGAAATCGACGGGTATTGAGCTTGCCGCATATACCTTTGTTGACCCGAACAGAAATTATGTCCTGCTTTTCCCGGGACGCTGGATAGGAATGGTCACTGCTACCTTAAATTCGAGTGAAAACAGCGTCACCTTCTGGAAAGTAGAGGACGATGCGAAAAAATCGGTAACCGAGGGACTGAGCTTCCCGCTTCTTACCATACGGACGATACAGGCGGGCACGACCTCGACCGAGGAAAATCGCTCAAATGCGCTTATTGACGGCTACTGGCTGTTCCATGAGGATGATGAAAAGCTGATATTCGTGAAAAATATTATGTATGAGGGACTCTCGCTCACCGCAGACGAGCTTGCGGCGTCACTCAGCGTAAGACCCGAGAATAAATAATTTGTCGCTTTACGCCCCAATAGGAGGGAGAATATTGACATGAAACGAATACTTGTATGCGAGGACGAGGACGCAATAAGGGATTTTGTCGTAATAAATCTAAAACGCTCCGGCTATGACGTCATTGATGTATGCAACGCGGCACAGGCTATGGACGCTTATGTCCATTACGGCGGAATGATTGATGTAGCCCTGCTTGATATTATGATGCCCGGCATGGACGGCAGTGAGCTTTGCAAATGGCTAAGGCAGAAAAGCGATACAATGGGCATAATCATGCTTTCCGCTAAAAGTCAGGAGGTAGACAAGATACGCTGTCTTACTCAGGGTGCGGACGACTATGTGACAAAGCCGTTTTCTCCGTCGGAGCTTGTTGCGAGGGTAGATGCGGTTTACCGCAGAGTAACGCTCAGTACCTCAAGAAGCGAGGAGCAGGGGGTTACGCTTGTTTCCGGTCCGTGTTCGCTCAACACCAAAAGCCGCATATTCACCAAAAACGGCGTCGGCATAGAGATAACACAGGTCGAGTATCAGCTGCTTGAATATTTTATGGAAAACTCCGGCTCGGCGCTCGACAGAAAGAGCATACTGACCCGTATATGGGGCAACGACTATTTCGGTGATGATAAAATCGTCGATGTAAATATAAGACGGCTCAGAATGAAGATAGAAGAAGACCCGTCAAATCCCCGCTACATATCTACAATATGGGGCTTTGGCTACAAGTGGTGTGTTGACGAGCTTGCCGCGGCAGGCGAGTTTATCTGACGGCGGCTTTTGCCGCACCTGCCGCTGACTTTGCGGAGTATTCGGAGGTTTTATTTTGGCAAGACGCAGCAGCATAGCTAACCGCTGGTTTTTAAAAAGCTTCAGCGTTGTGGTAATCGTGCTTGTTCTGCTTGACATAGTGCTTTACTGTGTGTTCAGGACATATTTTTACAGCTCTGTCGAGCAGACCATGCGAAGCGAGCTGAACATAATATCTACCATGCTCACAAGATACTACAGCGGCTCGTCGGGTACAAGCTACAGCAACGAGATAAGAAGCACGGTGGAAAATTTCAATAAAAAGGATCGTATGGAGCTTATGATGATAAACTCCGACGGTAATGTAATAATCACCTCGAGCGGTTTTGCACCGAGCACGGTATATTCCATGCCCGACTATGACGCGGCGCTCGCCGATGAAAACGGCACCGGTGTGTACAGCGGCTATCAGCCCAACGGCGAAAAAGTAATCGCAGTCACAAATCTGCTCGACATAGATGATGACAACTACAGGGCGGTACGGGTTATTTCATCGCTGTCAAAGGTGGATATGCAGCTCGGCATGATAATGATATTTGTCGTTGCAATAAGCGGCGGCGTAATACTCCTTATGCTGACGCTCGGACTTTATTTTATCAAATCCATAGTTATCCCGCTGCGGCAGATAAGCAGCAACGCGCAGAAAATCGCCCATGGCGACTTTATGGTGCACATAGAAGAAAAGACCGATGACGAGCTGGGCGAGCTGTGCCATTATTTCAACTACATGGCGGGCGAGCTTAAAAACTCGGAGAATATAAAAAACGACTTTATATCCTCGGTGTCGCACGAGCTGCGTACGCCGCTTACCGCTATAAAAGGCTGGAGCGAGACCGTAGCGGCAAATCTGGACGACCGCGAGACTGCCGCAAAGGGTATGCACGTTATCGCGGAGGAGACCGAGCGCCTGTCGAATATGGTAGAGGAGCTGCTCGACTTTTCGCGTATGCAGAACGGCAGGTTCTATCTCAATAAGGAAAACATGGACTTGTTTGCCGAGCTTACCGACGCGGTCATTATCTACTCGGAAAAGGCGCGGCAGGAGAACAAGACGCTTGTTTATGAAGAGCCGCGCGAGATAGTCACGATATACGGCGACAGAAACCGCATAAGGCAGGTATTTATCAACATAATCGACAACGCCATCAAATATTCGGCGGCGGACGGACATATAGTTGTCGGTACCGAAATAACCGATACTAAAGTAAAGGTAAGCGTGGAGGACGACGGCTGCGGCATCGCCGAGGCGGATCTGCCTAAGGTAAAATCAAAGTTCTATAAGGCAAACAATACTGTCCGCGGGTCGGGTATCGGACTTGCGGTAGCGGAGGAGATAGTCACCGCGCACGACGGACAGCTTGATATAAAAAGCGAGCTGGGACGCTATACCAGAGTGGAGATAACGCTCCCCAGAGCGCTGAAGGATGATAAAGAGCAAACGAAAGGAAATCAATGAGTAACAGCACCGAAAACACCAAAAAGGAAATAGTAAAAACAAAGGTAGGCGGTCAGGCGCTTATCGAGGGAATCATGATGCTCGGCCCGCAAAAGGGCTGTATGGCAGTAAGAAAGCCCGACCGCACGATATATACCGAGGTATGGGAAAGACAGAAGCCAAAGTGGTACAACAAAGCCCCGTTTATCCGCGGCTGTATAAATTTTGTGTCGCAGATGGCGGACGGATATAAGTATATAAACAAATCCGGCGAAATAAGCGGTATGTTCGATGAGGAAGAGGACGAAAAACCGGATAAAAAGTCAGAGGACAAGACCGAAAAATCGGAAAATCCACTGACAGAGGAAGTCCCCGAACCCGCTCCCGAAGCCGATACGCAGGACGATACAGCAGAAAAAGCCGTGCAGGAGGACATCCCTGCCGCCGATGAAAAAGCGGAAAGCACCGAAGCTAAATCCGACAGTAAGGACGAAAATAAGGGAGAAAGCTCGGCACTAAGCACCGTAATTATGATTATATCCGGACTGCTCGGCGTGGGTCTTGCGATAGCCTTGTTTGTGATACTGCCGACACTTATGTTCAGCGGGGTGCAGTACCTTTGCGGTGATGCCGATATATCGCCCTTCCGCTCACTTTTTGAGGGTATAATTAAAATCGGCATATTCATTTTCTACCTGTGGGTAACGTCGCTTATGAAAACCATGAAGCGGCTGTATCAGTACCACGGCGCGGAGCATAAGACTATTTTCTGCTACGAGCACGGCGAGGAGCTGACGGTCGAGAATATCAGAAAGTACAAGCGCTTTCACCCGAGATGCGGCACAAGCTTCATCTTCCTGACGCTTGCAATCAGCATACTTGTGTATTCGGTACTACCGATAAACAGCGAAATGTTTGTGCAGAGCTTCGGCGTGTCACAGTTTATCGGCGATATGCTGAGAGTATGCTGCAAGATAATTTTCCTGCCTATTGTTGTAGGCATATCCTATGAGCTTATCCGCATAGCGGGAAAATACGACAATATATTCACTAAGATTTTGTCCGCGCCCGGTCTTGCCATTCAGCGGCTGACTACCAAAGAGCCGGACGATGAGATGATGGAGATAGCTATTGCGGCGGTGACGCCTGTACTGCCCGAGCGCCCCGAGGACGCAAAATGGTAATATCAGAAGCGGAAAAGCTATTATGCACCGAGCTTTTGCCGATATGCGGAGAGGACGCGCACAGCGAGGCGCGTGAGATACTGCGCGAGGTATGCGGCGGCATTTCGCCCTTTTGCGAAATATCCGATAAACAGCTTGAAATATGCCGCGGCATGATACGCCGCAGAGAGGGCGGCGAGCCGTTACAGTACATTTTCGGGCATTGGGAGTTTTACGGCTACGATTTTTCGGTAGGCGAGGGGGTGCTTATCCCTCGACCTGAGACCGAACTGCTGTGTGAGCTTGCTATAAAGCATCTTAAAACAAGCGGCGGCTGTTTTGCCGACCTTTGCGCGGGGAGCGGATGTATAGGCATAACCGTAGCTTTGCAGACCGGCTGTAATGGGCATGGTATAGAGCTGTCGGACGCGGCTTTCGGCTACTTTGAGCAGAATATACAGAACAACAAGGCTGAAAACCTGCTGACCGCGATACACGGTGATATATTCGACAGTGCGATAATAAACCGCTTTGAGGATGGTTCTCTTTCTGCTGTCCTGTCAAACCCGCCCTATATCAGCCGCAAGGATATGCAGACCTTGCAGACCGAGGTACGATATGAGCCCGAGCTTGCATTGTACGGCGGCGAGGACGGTCTTGACTACTACCGCAGGATTTTTGCGCTGTGGGGCAAAAAGCTTAAATGCGGCGGTCTGTTCGCCGTAGAAATCGGCGAGGAGCAGGCGAGTGCGGTATGCGGCTTTATGCAGGACTGCGGCTTTGAGCCGAAAGTTATAAAGGACTATGACGGACAAGACCGCATAGTTGCGGCGACAGCCGAATAACAGATTGAAATGTTACTGCTGTACAGCTTATGGTACAGCGGATATGATAGAATAATAACAACGAAAAAATCTTTAATTACGAAAGGAAGTATACAAGTGGCAAAGGCAAATGCAAAAAAGACCCCTGTGGTAGTAAGACCCACAACCCCCGAGGAGAAGAAAAAGGCGCTTGACACCGCGATGGCTCAGATTATCAAGAACTACGGACAAGGCTCGGTTATGTTTCTCGGCGCAGAGAACAACAAAAAGCTGAATGTTGAGTCGGTACCGACAGGCTCAATAGGCCTTGATATGGCGCTCGGCATAGGCGGCCTGCCGAAGGGCAGAATTATCGAGATATACGGACCCGAGTCGGGTGGTAAGACCACCGTTACTCTCCACGCTATCGCCGAAACGCAAAAGCTCGGCGGCATGGCGGCATTTATCGATGTAGAGCACGCCCTCGACCCCGTGTACGCGAAAACCCTCGGCGTAGATATAGACCACCTTATTGTATCACAGCCCGACACGGGTGAGCAGGCGCTGGAGATTATGGAAACGCTTGCGCGCTCGGGTGCTATTGATATTATCGTATTAGACTCGGTAGCGGCAATGGTAACCAGAGCCGAAATCGACGGCGAAATCGGCGACTCGTATGTCGGCGTACAGGCAAGACTTATGTCGGCGGCTATGAGAAAGCTGACGGGTGTTATATCAAAGTCAAACACCGTCGCAATCTTTATAAATCAGGTGCGTGAAAAGATCGGCGTAATGTACGGCAACCCCGAAACCACCCCCGGCGGCCGCGCGCTGAAGTTCTATGCCTCCGTCCGCCTGGACGTGCGCCGCGGCGAGCAGCTGAAGAACGGCTCCACCGTGGTGGGCAACCATACCAAGGTCAAGGTCGTGAAGAACAAGGTCGCCCCGCCCTTCCGCGTGGCCGAGTTCGACATCGTCTACGGCGAGGGCATCAGCAAGGAAGGCACCCTGCTGGATATGGCCGTGGAGCGGGACATCATCCACAAGTCCGGCGCGTGGTTCTCCTATAAGGATCAGCGCATCGGCCAGGGCCGCGAGAATACCCGCCTGTACCTGCGGGATAACCCCGAGATCACGGCGGAGATCGACGCCATCCTGCGCAAGGAGCTGTTCACCGACAAGCCTGCCGACGCTGCGCCCGAGGAGGCCCCTGCCGAGGGCGAGGAGCTCCCCGAGGAGGACGATATGGCCCTGCTGGAGGACGAGCTGGGCGACGAGTAAGCCCCTGCGTCAGAACGGAGGGAAGGTGCATGGCGATGGACTGCGTGATCCGGGAGAATCAGCTGCAGGCTGAGGATTTCGTCCGTCTGTTCGCGACAACGGGCTGGGGGGCATGTCCGCTGGATATGGCGGAAACCTCCCTGGCCCATAGCTATGCCACCTTTTCGGCGATGCATGACGGGCAGGTCATCGCCATGGCACGGCTGCTGGGCGATGGCGCCATGGCCTTCTTCCTCAAGGATCTGATCGTTGCGCCGGACTATCAGGGCCACGGCATAGGCCGCGCGCTGCTGAGCCA
>CAMEKZ010000110.1 GCA_945921635.1 uncultured Clostridia bacterium | reverse complement strand
TCTCGTTTTTTTCGAGATTGCAGTCTTTTTTCTTGGCTGTTTTTTTACAGCGCCAATGTCTGCGCGTGTTTCTCGAAGTCTGACAGCTTGTCGAAAAATCACTTTTTCGACAAGCTGAACGCCGTGTGCAAAAAAAGCACACGGCGTTGTTATTTACAAAATTATCCTTTTAAATACCGTACCGCTATCTGCGTCCTGTGCTCCAGTCCCGTTTTTTCGAGAATGACGCTGATATAGTTCCTTACCGTGCCGTTTGACAGGTACAGCTTATCGGCTATTTCCTGATTAGAAAGACCCTCTGCAATAAGCTTAACTATGTCCAGCTCCCTGTCTGTAAGCAGGCTGAACACCGCGGCGCTTCCCGACTTTTTGACAGCCGACTCTCGGATATATTTAAGAATGTCCTCCTGAAAAACCGTGCCGCCGGTATATACCGTTCTTATCGCGTTGAATATCCCGTCTGTCGGCGTGCTTTTAAGGATATAGCCGCATACTCCGGTTTTAAGCGCACGGTAAATCAACTCCTGCTCGTCAAAGGTGGTGAGCAAAAGCGGCTTGCAAAGTCCCTCGCTCAGCATTATCTCTGCGGCGTCAATTCCGTCGCACTCGGGCATACGGATATCAAGCAAAGCTATGTCAACATTGTTTTCACGGCAAAGTCTGACCGCCTCTTTCCCGTTTTCGGCTGTGCCGATTATATGTAAATCCGGCTGCGAGGAGATAATCAGCTTTAAGCCTTCTCTTATCAGACTGTCATCATCTGCAATGATAAGCTCCATCAAAAGTCACTCCCTTATAATGTAAAAATATTTATAATATGAAAGCCATCAGTACGCATATTAAACAGGCACTTGCCGCCTGCCTGCACCGTCCTGTCCTCAATCGCGGTAAGTCCCATTCCCTTTTTAAAAGTCACTGCACCCTTTCCGTTATCCTTCATTTCGACGCGGATAACCTTGTTCATAACTGCGATTGATACCGTAAATTTGCTTGAATGCGAGTGCTTTAGCGTATTTGTCAGCGCCTCGGTCAGATTATCGCGAATACAGCACCATACAGCAAAGGTTATCTTTTCGGTATCTCCACTGATTTCAAGCGCAGTATCTATATTATATGAGGACTTGTACTGCTCCAGCTTTGACTTTATCTCGGATATTCCGACTGCATTTATATCGGGTCTCTCCTGCCTTAACAGCGCGCGTATTTCGTCAACGCCGCTCCGCAGATTTTCCGTTGCGGTTTTCAGGCATTGCTCCGCCTGCTCAGGATTTGTTTTAATATTCAGCTTTGCCGCTTCAAGCAAAATGATACTGCCCGATATGTCGTGTCCGAGCCTGTCGTGTATTCTTACCGCAAACCGGCTTCTTTCTTCAAGCGCCGAATTTTCTTTCAGCGTCTTGGCATACTCGGTAAGATTTGATACTTTCTTTTTTAAATCCGATATTTCCCGTCGGCTCTCGCTCAGCATTTCACGGTTTTTTAAAAGGATGAACAGCGAAACTCTTGCTATCACAAACAACGCGAGCATAACCGCAAGTGTGATGATGCTTGTATATTCCGGTGAAAAAATCAACAGTATAAGCGCGATACAGGCGGCGGAAATCTGATAAAAATACCTTCCGTCGGTCAGATTTTCTATTGTATGCAGTACAAGAAAAGCCGTTATGCAAAGCAGATTACTGTCTTGAAGTATAAGACCCGCTGCCGCGCCCGCCGCACAGCAAACGGCTGTAATTCTGCCGTTTATTTTCAGTTTTTCAAGCAGATAAATCAAAAGTAATAAACAGGAAAAGGCGAGCACGGTAATTACCGTATCGCCTAAATATGTATTTCCCGCTGCGCCTGTCGCGAGGTAAACACCTGTCGCAACAAGGCTTGTAAACAGGTAAAGCAGAGATAATGTCATCTGTTTCCCTTTCGTATAATTAAAATTCTTTAATTCGAGCGTTTTGAGAATATAACCGCCGACGCAAGGTACATAATCACGGCAAACAGCGCCAGTATCAGGATATTGAGCATCGGCTGCTGACTGCTGCCTTCTACAAAGTTCATAAACCAATAATGAGGTGTTATTACCGAAAGGCATTTCAAAAAGCCTATGCTGTCATCTACCGGGAAGAAAGCGCCGCCTAAAATCGTACCTACGCTTGCTATACAGCCCGACAGAATAAACAGCGTCTGCTTCGTGCGTATAAGAAGCGCAAGCAGGATAGAAAGACCGGATGAGAAAAGCGAAAACAGTACATTTACCGCGATAAGCTGTACGCAGTCAAGCGATATAGGTGCGCCCGTGAAAATAAGGAACAGCACCAACGGAAGCGATACAAGCAATGACACTAAAAGAGCAGCTAATGCGGTACCGGTTATATACTGTATTCCCGTTACCGAGGACACCCGCATACGGTTATATGTACCGTAGCTTTTGTCGTCCATAACAGCAAGTGTAACAAATATACCTACACCGAATATAAGCAGCAGCATAAATCCCGCCGAAAGGCGATAGCCTGCCATTACAAGCTCCGGCTCGTTTGACGATACGACAGCATTCTCAATACTTAGCCTTGTTTCGGAGTCGGCGGAAATAATGTCGGTAAACATTTTCACATCGTGATTTGCCGCCTTTGCCGCTGTATAAGCGCTCTGCATAAAGCTGTCGATATAAACGGAGATAAAAGCGCCGTTTTCATAATCGTCGAGAGTAGTCGATTTTATCTTTACTTCTTTTCCGTCAAGTAAATCCTGCTGTAAGCCCTTCGGTATCTCTATTATAGCAGAAACATCGGTATTTAGCAACATATCATTGAATTTTTCGGGGTTTTCTTCTATGATATTAAAGCTTACCTTTTCCGAAAAGTATTTTTTCATGCACTCGGTTATCTCAGTTTGCTCGTTATCTATAACAGCCACATCAATTTTTTCTCCGGCATCAATCGAAAAATTTGCCGAACGTCCCGGAAAGTATATTGCAATACCTGCCGCACCGCATATAACAGCGAGTATTAGCGCTATTTTAAGCCGTCTTAATGTGCCGACAAATATTTTCAGTATATTGTTCATAATTATGATTCATTCCTTTCCAATCTACACTCTGATGCTCAGACAACTTTTTTCTTTGAAAAAGCGACTGCACCTAAAACCGTCAGCAAAGCAAACAGACCAAGCGAAATAGCTGTTACGATAACTGCCTGCGTATATTCCCCGAACAAAGTCAGGTCAAACGCCGCCTGCTGGATTAAGTACGGCGGGAGCTTATTGCTGAACCCCTCGATGAATATTTCCTTGGAAAACGAGCCCGAGAAGAACAGCATTGTCCAGCACAAAGGCATAATTACCGATGCGGCGGGTATCTTCATAACCACGCCGAGCAGCATTCCTAAAGCGTTAAGCGCTATAGCTACGCTGAAAAGCATAAGAATGAGCATTGCGTTTCCGAGAAAATCCGAGCAGTAATGTGCACCGAAAAACAACGATGAGCAAAGCATGGTAAAAGCAACCGTAATCATTGCCATAGGAAACGTACCGATTATTTTACCAAGAAAAACCGAGGTTCTTGAAACCGACGAAACAGAGATTTTTGCAAGAGTATGATTTTTCAGCTCGTCCTTGAAGTTTTCACTGTTGCCTGTAATGCAGCTCATAAACAGCATCATTACTATTATAGCTACCGCGTAATAGTCGATCATACTGCGGGTTACACCGAGTCCGCTCTGTTCCACAAAGCTCTTGACGCTCATATCCTCGTTCATCAGCTCCATAAGCGCCGCAGGATTTGTTTTTGCTATCTGCTTGTAGGTATCGGACATTTTGATATATGAATTGAACATTGAACCAAGCGCACGGTTTACTACTCTGTTATCACCCGTGTAAAGCTTGATTTCGCCGCTTTCAAGCTTGACATACGCATTTATTTCGCCGCTGTCGGTAAGCGAAAGCGCCGTGGCTTCATCGGCCGCCTTTTCCGCCTTTATCTCGGACATTTCGCCGAGAAAGGTTTCGAATTCGACAGAATCGGCGGTATCCGAGTCGCTTATCAAGTATTGAAGCTTGATTTCTCCGATTTCATAGTCGGCTACATCGATAAACTGTAGCATTGTACCGAGTATAAATATCAAAAGGCACGGAAACAAAGCGGTCATAAATACGCTTGCGGGATTTCTGAAATACTCGCGTACTTCCTTTTTTATAATATTAAGCATCTGTATCGCCCCTTTCCGCGTTATTTTATATCGTGACCCGTGAGTGCAAGGAATACAGCGTCAAGGTCGGGCGTTTCACAGTTTGTGGAAATTATCGGGAGATTGAACTGCTTGATTTCATCAAAGATATATGAAAAGTCGTTATCAGAAAACCCTACATCAATTCTAACCGTAGATTCTTCAAGTAAAACGTTATTTACATTCGGGAGCGAAGAAAGCGCAGTTGTGAGCTGTTTCGTATCAAAGTCAGCCGTAAACTTTGTCTTGATTTTGATAGTACGGCAATCGGTGATTATAGATACCAGTTCCCTTTCCGTACCGCTTGCTACCATCTGACCCTTGTCTATAATAGCAATTCTGTCGCAGATTTTTTCAACCTCGTGCATATAGTGCGAGGTGTATATTACCGTTGCGCCCTTGGATTTTAAGTACAGTATCGAGTTCATTATATGTTCTCTCGACTGTGCGTCAACGCCTACTGTAGGCTCGTCCATGACGATAAGCTTCGGGTGGTGAGCTATACCGCAGGCAATATTCAGTCTGCGCTTCATACCGCCGGACAGCTGCTTGGGCTTCATCTTAGCCTTTTCGGCAAGACCGGTAAACTCCAGCGCCCTCATTGCACTTTCTCTTAGCTCCTTGCCTTTAAGTCCGTACAGCGAGGCGAAAAACTCCACGTTTTCCAGTGCCGTAAGATAAGGGTAAACAGCTATATCCTGCGGCACTACACCGATAATTCGGCGCACCGCCTGACGGTCCTTTACTACATCCATTCCGTCAATAGTAACATTTCCCTTATTGAAATCATCAAGAGTTGTGATTACGTTCATTGTAGTGGACTTGCCCGCGCCGTTAGGACCGATAAGTCCGAATATTTCCCCCTGACGAACCTCAAAGCTGAGATTGTCAACGGCACAGAAATCGCCGTAATTCTTTACAAGATTTTTTACCTCTACAAAAGCCATGATATACCGTCCTTTCGCACTGACTTTTTTCTACGATGTTATTTTAGCATAACTGAGAGAAATTTGGTAGTTACAATTAAAATAAAATCGGTATGACATTTGTAATATTGAAGCGATATGAATTATATTTATCAAGTGCGCCAAGCTATTTATGCAGTCTGCTTGCAGTTTTCGCCACATTATCTGCTCATTTATCCGGCTTATAATTTTATCATCTGCCGAAATCGCTTTCGCCCTGTAAATATGCTGAATGCCGATAAAAGCGGCAAAATCAGGATTTGATTTTTACTTACGGCTTAATAAAAATTGAGAGCAGCGATTTTCACCGCTGCTCTCATACTTGGTTTTATTGTATTTTTCAAAAGCCCGACGGCTGCCTGTAACGCTTGTTATTTCAAGAGGTTCAAAAAGACCTGTAAGCTCAGTCTTTTCAGGCGTTATGCTATCAGCCGCGGAAGCGTTTTCAAGTTAGACCGTAATGACAGGATTTTCGGTGCCTGCCGTGTATTCTCCGCTTAATTCGGCGCTGTATGTAACAAGCTCCTCGGTTGTTGTTTCAAACACCCAGCCTTCGGCAAAGTTATTGCTTTTTGTTGCCGAGCTGTGCACTGCTACCATGTATCCCCAGTACTTGCTGTCGCTCTCTGAAAGCTTTATTGTAAGCTGTTTATCACTGTCAACACTTACGGAAAAACCCGATAACTCGTTTTTATTATCCTGATTCTCAGCCGTGCTTTCCGATGAGGAAGTCTGGCTTGTATCCGCGTCGCTCTGTGATGTTGAATCTTCGGATGTGACATTGTTATACCCGAAGATTTTTATCATATTTTCCTTGATTTCGCTTTCAAATACAGAATCCGGAGATGTAACAACAAGGCTTCTCTGAGCCCCGTCATCTTTAATCTCAACATCAAGAGAAATTACCGTATCTTTCTCGGTAATAGCCCATTCAGAATCGCTGCCCGTCGTCTTGTTATCACATGAGGTAAGTAAAGTTGTCATTGATAAAAGCATTGACGCCGACAGAAAAAGCGAAATCGCTCTCAATATACTTCTTTTGTTCATAGTTACTCCTTTAACACATGAAAATATTTTATAAAATCAACTTTATTATAGCGCAAGAGGTATAAAATGTCAATTAAATTTTCGGTTTTTGGGACAGCAAAACCCCGATTTATGAAAATCAGGGTTTTCTGTCATCGGCATTATACTACAGTCCGCCGTGATTTACAATAAATCACCAATCAGCTTGCAGTTTTGCCGGATATGGTTGCATATCCGCTGTAGAGTGCGGCCGTACCACTCATCTTGTAAGCCATCACTCTGAACTTGTAGGTCGTGCCCTTTTTAAGCTCGAATTTTCTGAAGGTGGTAGTTGCGTTATTCTTTACCTTTCCGACCCTTACCCACTTGCCGTTCTTGTACATCTCTATGATGTAACCGTCAGCAGATGTGTTCTTCGACCAGTTAAGGCGGAGCGTGGTAGAAGACATTGCGCCTATCGTAAGTCCGGTTACCTTTGAGGGGTTAGTGCGTGCCGCGAGAGTAGCTGTGTAGCCGCTGTAAAGTGCCTTTTTACCGCTCATCTTATAGGCCTTTACTCTGAACTTATACGCCGTTCCTGCTTTGAGTCCGGTTACGCGGTAGGTGGTTGTAGCGTTGTTTGTAATCTTAGTTACGCGTACCCACTTGCCGTCCTTGTACATCTCTATGATGTAACCGTCAGCGCTTGTGTTCTTCGTCCAGTTAAGACGGAGTGCGTCTGCCGCTCTGCCGCCTAAAGTTAAGCCTGTTACCTTTGAAGGATTTGTGCGAGCTGCAAGAACGCTTGTGTATGCACTATATCCGGTGGTAGTACCGAACATTTTGTACGCTCTCATACGGAAGTTATATGCTGTTCCTGCGCTGAGCCCTGTTACACGGTAGGCGGTGGTAGCATTATTTGTAATCTTTGCAATTATTACCCACTTATCGTTCTTATACATTTCGATGATATAACCATCGGCACTTGTGTTTTTCGCCCAGTTGAGCCTTAACGCGTCTGAGGCTCTGCCGCCGAGTGAGAAGCCGGAAACATTGTTCAACGCAGCTACTACGTTGGTGTAATTATCCATATAGCTGTAGCCGCATACCGAGCATTTATGCAGAGTGTAGCCTTTTGTGGTAGCGGTGGGTTTTACTACTGTATCTATGTAGCTGTGACCCTTTGCGGGTACGGTAGTCTGTGCTTTAATTACCTCGCCGCATACCGAGCAGTGCGAACCCTCGGTAAGTCCTGTCTTTGTGCAGGTAGGTTCAACCGCATTATCGGTGACAGATGTGTGACCCTTTGCAGGTACTGTTTCCTGCTTTACTAATATGTCATTGCATACCGAGCAGTGCGAACCCTCGGTAAGTCCTGTCTTTGTGCAGGTAGGTTCA
>CAMEKZ010000109.1 GCA_945921635.1 uncultured Clostridia bacterium | reverse complement strand
TGGTATGTAAGACGCAGCAGAGAGCGCTTCTGGTCAAAGGAGCTTACTCAGGACAAGATAAACGCGTACATGACGCTTTATACCGCGCTTGTGACTATCGCAAAGACCTCCGCGCCTATGACCCCGTTTGTCTGCGATGATATTTACAGAAATCTTGTATGCTCGCTGGATAAAAACGCGCCGGTAAGCGTACATCTGTGCGACTTCCCGACTGTTGATGAAAAGCTCATTGACAAGCACCTTGAAGATGAAATGGAGACGGTACTGACGGTTGTTACTCTCGGACGTGCCGCAAGAAATGCCGCAAATATCAAGAACAGACAGCCTATAGCTAAAATAATGGTAAAGGGCGACAAGACCTTAGAGCCTATGTTCGCGGATATTGTAAAGGACGAGCTTAATATAAAGGAAATCAGCTTTATAGACAACACCGACGAGTTCACCTCTTATTCGTTCAAGCCGCAGCTTAAAACGCTCGGCGCTAGATTCGGCAAGCAGATAAACGAGGTAAGAACGGTACTCGCAGAAATCGACGGTGCTAAGGCTATGGCTCAGATAAGAGAAAACGGCACGGTTACGCTCTCGCTTTCGACAGGCGAGGCTACAGTCAGCGAGGACGATTTACTGATAGAGGAAAAGCAGAAGGAGGGCTACGCGGTAGTTTCCGACAGAGGCTTTACCGTAGTGCTTGACACAACCCTCACCCCAGAGCTTATCGAGGAGGGCTTTGTAAGAGAAATTATCAGCAAGGTTCAGTCTATGCGTAAGGACGCAGGCTTTGAGGTAATGAACCATATCGTTATTTACTGCGACAAAAACGAAAAGATTGCCGATATATTAAAGCGCAACGCCGCCGCAGTATCAGATGATACTCTCGCTGATGACGTAGTAATCGGCGAGACCGACGGATATACCGCAGAGTGGGATATAAACGGTGAAAATACCGTACTCGGTGTTAAGCGCGTATGAGCTTTAAGCAGACCCTGAACGGGATTTTCGGCAAGAACGCCGTGAAAAAGGCGCTTATCTGGGTGCTTGTCGTGGCGGTCGCGGTGCTGGTGGTAACTACGCAGTTTGCGTTTCCGGTGCAGGTGCAGTACCTGCACACAAAGCTGTACAGCTACTCGGGCGATAAGTTCAATCTTATGGTAAAGAGCGTTTATGACAAGCTCTCCGACAGCAGCATCGAAAAGGATATTACAAGCACAAGCACGCTTTTGTCGGACACGGAGTTTGACATGACAAACAGCGAGGACTATCTGCGGGTCGAGCTTGCGTTCGAGTTTACCAATATCGGTATGTATAAGATAAATAACATACAGTTTAAGATTGAGGAAATCCCGAAGTACAAGGACGCGTTTGTCTTAAAGGAAACAAATGTCGCGCAGATAGACAGATTCAACAAATCTAACGTGTCCATGTTTATCGTCATAAACAGGTCGGGACTTACAGAGGAGCAGGTGAGCGAGGCTGTAAGCTCGCTGAAGGTGTCGTACAGCTTTGACCGACCCGAGCTTTTTTCGTCGGGCGGGGAGATAGAGCTGCCCGTTATAACGCTTGCTTATGACAATGTAATCGCCGCGTGATAACAGATAAGCCGCCCCTTTCAGATGGCTGTCGCCTTAGCATTTTTTAATCCGCCGAGCAAATTTTCCTTAGAACCTGTTTTCATAAGAAATGCGTACGGATTTTCGAGCATAATTTTGTCTTAGGCAAAATTTGTGAATAGACGTGCGGATATGCTTGTGAAAACAGGTTTTTATAGATGTTTTGAACGTAAAAAGCTGTTTTTATTGAAACCTTACAGAAACAGAGCATAGCGAAAACGGGGAACAAACGGAGATAAGCAGAAATGCGGATAAGCTCAAAAAAGGGGCGGCAGTATATCATAAGCATTGATTTTGTGGGGTCAAAAGTGTTATTGACAGTTGATGTATGATAGTATATACTTGTTATGGGAGCTTATAATTTGATTTATGATTTGTGATATTTGCGGAGGAAGCCAATGGTTTACAACGTTTCGTTCGGTGTTGCAGCTGTTTGTATATTGATAATAATTGTTTTTTGCGTCACCTTTAGAATTTCAAATAATTCAGTACAAAGTAAACGCTTTAGTAATCTGATTATTGTAATGCTTTTTGCCGCATTTTTTGATACGATATCGGGAATAACAATAAATGATCGCCAGAATGTGCCTGTATGGATAAATAATCTTATAAATACAATTGATTTTGCTGTTATAATTAGTGGGATTTTTTGTTATTCAAGATACATAGATATATTAGTGCATGGTGATGGTAACGAAAATAAAACCATGGTATTTTTCAACAGATGCGTATACGGCGTTTATCTGATTTTGTTGGCTGCCAATTCATTTCTCGGATTTATTTTTGATTTCGACAGCGAAGGGAATTATCTGAAAACCGAGTTTTATTTTTTGATATATTTAATCCCTATTTATTATACGATCTACACTTCTATATTGCTGATATATAATCATAGAAAATATGAACGAAAACAGATTATAGCTATTTCATCCTTTTGTCCTATGCTTATAATCGGAGGTATATTACAGTTAATATTCCCCTATGTGCTGCTTACAATGTTTGTATCAACACTTTCTTTGATTGTTATTCTGTTTTTCTTGGAAACGCCCGATTATCAGAAACTGAATAATACTATGATTGAACTTGATAAGGCAAAGCAGGAGGCTATTAAGGCAAGTAAAGCCAAAAGTGAATTTCTCTCAAATATGTCCCATGAGATAAGAACGCCTATAAATGCCGTTCTGGGTATGAATGAAATGATAATGCGTGAATCGAGCGAAAAGCAGATTGTTGAATATGCCGCAAATATTCAGAGCGCAGGCAGAACGCTCCTTTCCATTATCAATGATATTCTTGATTTCTCAAAGATTGAATCGGGCAAAATGGAGATAGTGCCCGTTTCCTACGATGTCAGATCCTTTGTGAACGATATTGTAAATATGATAAAGATAAGGGCGGAAAAGAAAAAGCTCGGATTTTTCTACGAAATTGACGAGAATATCCCGTCGGTGCTTTACGGTGATGATGTAAGAATAAGACAGGTAATGACCAACATTCTTACCAACGCAGTAAAATATACTCCCGAGGGCTATGTGCGGCTGAGAATGAATGTCGTGAATATCGAGAATGATATTCTGCGCCTTGAAGTCAGCGTAACAGATACCGGAATAGGCATCAAGGAAGAGGATATGGACAAGCTTTTTGTTTCCTTCCAACGCCTTGACCAGGAAAAGAACCGCAGTATCGAGGGTACGGGACTGGGAATGTCCATAGTTCATCGCCTGCTTGATATGATGGGTAGCGAGCTTAAGGTTTCAAGCGTTTACGGTTCGGGGTCGACATTCTCCTTTGAAATTGAACAAAAGATAGTTAAGCCTGAGCCTATCGGAGATTTTGAGCAGAGGTTCAAAGCAGCGGCAACAGAGCATACCTCTGATGCCGTTGTCCGTATTGCTCCAAAGGCAAGAGTGCTTGTTGTTGACGATAACCAAACAAACCTGCTTGTTGCAAAGAGTTTGCTTAAACGCACAAAGGTAAACCTTGACACGGCACCAAGCGGTGCAATGTGCATTGAGCTGCTTAAAAGCAACCGCTACGATATTGTATTCCTTGACCACATGATGCCCGAAATGGACGGTATCGAAACATTGAAGAAGGTCAAAGAAGAAAATCTTGCGCCGGATACCTGCTTTGTTGCTCTTACGGCAAACGCTATCCACGGAGCAAGACAAGCCTACATTGACGCAGGCTTTGACGATTACCTTTCAAAGCCATTTACGGGAATGGATATTGAAAAGTGCTTATTCGGACATATTTCGAAAAGCCTTTGCGAAGAAGAAACACAAATTACAAAGGAAAAAGCCGAAGAAAATTCACCCAAGCCCGCCGAAACGGAAGTAAATACCCTTTTCAGCCCCGAAGAGGGCGCAAAATACACAGGCGGCGACAACGAGGCTTACAACGATATTCTTTCACTTTACGTCCGTAAGGCTCCCGAGCTTTCACAGCGTATTGAAAGACTTTTCAATGAAAAGAACTGGAAAAATTACGTTATTGAAGTACACGCATTAAAGAGTTCCTCTCTTACAATAGGCTCAAAGCAGCTTTCCGAGCTTGCAAAGGAGCTGGAGCTTTCGGGCAAGTCAGGAAATTATGCTGTTATTGAAGAGAAAAACGGCGAGCTTATTGCGCTTTACAAAAAGGTTGCAGAATTGGGAAAAGAATATCTCGGCGAAACAGAAACTCCGAAGCAGGAAGCTCCTGCCGAAAATGTACAGCTTACCGAAATTGCTTCGGAAAAGGCAAGGGAATACCTCAATGCCATAAAGGAGGCTTGTCTTTCATTTGACACCGATGAAGCCGAAAGGCTGTGCGGTGAGATCACGGGCTGCTCGGTAAACGGCAATTCGCTTAAACCCGTGCTTGATGAAATTTTAGCGGCAGTGGAGGATTTTGAATATGAAGCTGCTGCAGCTGCGGCGGAAAAATTTGCCGAAAGATGTGCGGATATGCTTGTGAAGACAGGTTCTTAAAAAGATGAGGGTGATTGCTCGGCGGAATTGCCAATGGCGGCATAGTCTGTTGTAAGATGATTATTTTTCGGTTTAAATCAAGAGGTGATTTCTTGACAAGAATAAAATTGTCAAATAAAACAAAAGGCATACTCTGCATACTGGCGTCTGCGTTCTGCTTTACGTTTATGAACGCGTTTGTGCGGCTGTCGGGAGATTTACCCTCGATACAAAAAAGCTTTTTCAGAAATCTCGTCGCATTTATTTTCGCACTGTGCATACTGCTGAAAAGCAAAACCCCGCTGCTCCCGAGCAATAAAAGCAATCTCGGCGTGCTTATACTGCGCTCGGTATGCGGCACGGTCGGCATACTCTGCAACTTTTACGCAGTAGACCACCTGCTCTTGTCCGACGCTTCAATGCTGAACAAGATGTCACCGTTTTTCGTAATAATATTCTCGTTTATTTTCCTTAAAGAGCGCACCACGCTTGTGCAGACGCTCGGCGTGCTTGCCGCCTTTGCGGGAAGCCTGCTTATCATAAAGCCGACCTTTACAAACATGGAGCTTATCCCGTCCCTGCTCGGCTTTATCGGAGGAATGGGTGCGGGTGCGGCTTATACGGCGGTGCGCTGGCTCGGACTGCATGGTGAAAAAGGGCCGTATATCGTGTTTTTCTTCTCGGGCTTTTCCTGCCTTGTGACCCTGCCTTTTCTTATTTTCGACTTTCACTACATGACCCCGCTTCAATGGCTCACTCTGCTCGGTGCGGGACTTGCGGCGGCGGGCGGCCAGTTTTCGATTACTGCGGCGTACAAGTACGCGCCGGCAAAGGAAATATCGGTGTATGATTATTCGCAGGTTATTTTTTCTGCGGTACTCGGCTTTTTCCTGTTCTCGCAGATACCCGATGTGTGGAGCATAATCGGATATATTGTTATCTGCGGCGCGGCTGTCGCGATGTTTATATACAACAACAGAAAAACGGAGCAGTAAAAGGAGCTTTTATGAAAATACTTTTTATAAACGCCTGCGTGCGTGAAAATTCAAGAACGCTGTCGCTTGCACAGCATCTGTTATCCCGTCTGTCGGGTGAGATAACCGAAGTAAATCTTGCGCAGGAGAACATACCGCCGCTGTGCAGAGAAACTTTAAATAAGCGCGACCGGCTTATCTCTGAAGGAAACCGCACCGATTCTATGTTAAAGTACGCGCGTCAACTTGCAGAGGCTGACGAGGTGGTAATAGCCGCACCGTACTGGGACTTGTCCTTTCCTGCTATGCTGAAAAGCTACTTCGAGGCGGTCATGGTACTGGGCATAACCTTTTGCTATGACGGCGGTATGCCGAAAGGGCTGTGCAGGGCAAAGCGGCTGATATATGTAACTACTGCGGGCGGTATGATTTATGAGGATTTCGGCTATAGCTATGTAAAGGCGCTTGCCGCGACATTTTTCGGCATAGAAAAAACGCTTTGCTTTAAGGCAGAGGGACTTGATATAGTCGGAGCGGATGTAAAAGGAATATTGGATAGGGCAAAATCAGAAATAGTTAAAGAGATTTAAAAAATTCAAGCATACCGTAAACCTTTGGTGGTTGTCAAACGGTATGCTTATTTGTTTTCCCCGAAATTTTTCTCAAATATGTAAAATATATCTGAATATTATTGCAAAACATGAAAAAATATGTTACAATTACTGAAAAAGCTACAGGGGGATATTATTTTGGACAACAAGCAGACAAACGGAATAAACAATGCAGACAGTCTGATGACAGAAATGACGGAAGGGCTTGACGAGATAATAAAAGCCGCAGAAAATGCGGCCGAAAAAAGTATGGCGGAAAATGCCGCTGACGAGGCGTTTGAGGTTCAGGCTCTGCCCGAAAACGAGGCTATGATGGTATATTGCGAGGTAAGCTCGGATATGCCGAGCATCGGCAGCGAGCCGAGCGTCGTCAGCGAGCCGAGCGTCGGCAGCGAGCCGAGCGTACAGCATTTTACCGCTCCTGTGTCCGAGCCTGTGCCTGCGCCGACATTTGAGCTTTCACAGATGGATTCGGTCGCTCCTGCCGATACTAAAATAAACGATACGGAAAATCCTAAAGCGGAAGAAAGTAACTATGCGGCCGCGCTTACAGCTATGGCTGAGGATTCTGTGACAGAGTCTGATAAGACTGCACAGCCGGATACCGCGCCTGCGGGTGACGCTGAGTTATCACTTGATGATGTGTCAACCGGTGCGGATTTACATAATCCTTTGCAGGACGGCGGCGTATTTCTGGCGGCGCGCAAATCTGCAAAGCGTAAAAATACCCCGACGGTCTCGGACGCCTTTGCTCAGTATCCTGACGCACCGTCGGTTCAGAAAAGCACGGGCAGACCGCTGACTGCGGAAGAAGCGCGTAAGTTCTACGCTACTCAGAAGCCGGTCGAAAAGGTCGAGGAAGCAACGGTTGAGGAAGAGCATGAGGATAATTCTTCCGACAGGGCAAAGCTGATAATTTATCTTATCATACTGACGCTCGGGCTTATTGCACTTGTAACGTGTGTGATTGTTTTATTAAACGGAAAACCGATAAATAATAATAACGGCGGTATAATCGACAATTCTTCGTCCGCGTCCTCCGTACAGGGCGGCACGGATAGCAGATCTGACGAAAGCGGCACATCGGATATTGTTTCAACACCCGGTGAGAGCGTTCCTACCGAAAACACAAATCAGAACCCAGCCGAAACTCCGTCCGCAGACACAAATCAGAGCAGCACCCCGACCGAAAAGCCGGCTTCGCAGACAAGCGTAAAGCCTTCTACGGATAAGCCTTCAGCGACAACCGGTGGAAACAGCACTCTTCCGTCTGCTACCAACAAAAAGCCGTCTTCTATAGTACCGGGCACATCCGCATCACAGACCACGTCAAAGCCTCAGACGGGTTCGCCGCCGGTACTGACTACTGCACCGCAGACTAATGCTCCGCAGACAATTCCGCCGCAGACTAACGCACCGCAGACTAACGTACCGCAGACAATTCCGCCGCAGACTAACGCTCCGCAGACTAACGCACCGCAGACAAATCCTCCGCAGACCAACGCTCCGCAGACAAATCCGCCGCAGACTACGGTAAGACC
>CAMEKZ010000108.1 GCA_945921635.1 uncultured Clostridia bacterium | reverse complement strand
CCTTGAACGGCCGTCCCTCTGCCTGCATAGCCTTTATAGTCGGCAGGAAAATCTTTTCCATGCACTCCTTCTGAAAATCGGGTGTGTATAGGGGATTAGGCGCTATAGTTCCCATTCCGCCGGTGTTAAGACCCTCGTCGTTGTCATAGGCGCGCTTGTGATCCATAGAAGAAATCATCGGCCTTACCGTCTTGCCATCGGTAAACGCAAGCACGGTTACCTCAGGACCTGTCAGAAATTCTTCTATAACTATCTCGCTGCCCGATTTGCCGAACTTTCCGTCAAGCAGCATCGATTTTATAGCAGTCTGCGCCTCGTCAAAGTCCTTCGCAATTATTACGCCCTTTCCGAGTGCCAGACCGTCGCACTTGATAACAGCGGGGTAGCTGTCCTGTGCCTTTACATATTCCATAGCCTTGTCCGCGTCTGTAAAGGTCTCGTAGCCTGCTGTAGGTATGCCGTACTTTTTCATGAGCGCCTTTGAGAATACCTTGCTGCCCTCTAATATAGCGGCGTTTGCACGCGGACCGAAGGTCTTGAAGCCTGCCTCGTTAAGTCTGTCTACCATGCCCATTACGAGCGGGTCATCGGGCGCTACAAACACATAGTCGGGCTTTAGCTCCTGCGCCAGCTTTACACAGCCGTCGATGTCGGTAGCCTTTACGTTGAAGCACTCGGCATATTTTGATATACCGCCGTTTCCGGGCGCGGCATAAAGCTTGTCAACCTTTGCTGATTTTGATAACGCCATGATTATAGCGTGTTCGCGGCCGCCGCCGCCGATTACCAGAATGTTCATTTTATAAATCCTTTCCGTTATTGTTATTTTATTTGATGTCATTCGACAATAAGTTTTTTTCGACGCTGCTATATGTAAGCTTCCGTCACAAGAATATCATCGCGGTACTCCATACCCGTCCATTTCCTATGTAATGGTATTATCGGAGTTCTTGTCAAACGGTGCAGGCGGGTTTTCAAGAATATTAAACGGCGTATCGGTAGGTGAAAACATCATACATTTTCTAGGTTCGATATAGTTAAAGGTATCTATTGAGCTGTTTGTGTATACAGTGACCTTAAAGCCTATCTGCTTTAAACAAAACTTCAGCGGTTGAAATTCTACCAGCTTCACAGATGTGTAGCTGTAGTTATACTGCTTTTTGTCGCTGAAAATACGCATATATCTGCCGTTCGCGTCATACTGCCACTTTCTGCCTTTTGCTATAATATTACGCAGGAACATGAACAGTATAACGATAACAGCCGACATGATTATTTCACAAAGCAAAACGAAAAAGTTGCCTGATTCGGCCGTGCTGATTTTTAATACATATACAGATAAAAACAGCCATAAAGCAAAGCAAACTACAAAACTGACTGTGAGGTATACCCATGCAAGCGGGTACAGTTCGTAGAAAAAGCCTGTTTTCTTAAACTCAAATCGTCCGTCAAGAATATCAGTGCGGTAGTCCATATTCGCTCCTTTACGACAAGCTACATAAAATGCGGCGCGGAAAACCTGCGCCGCATTTTCAGCATATAAGGCAACAACACAAAATCAGCCGATAAGCTCGAAAGTGTCAAGCACTTTGTCAATTTCGTCCTTGACTTTATCGTAATCGCTTTTGCTGCATCCGATATGAAACATATACAAAATATTATTATCTGATTTAAATAATATCTCCTTGACCATCACTCCGTTAGTGCTGCCAAATTCAATATCAAAACAATATGCTTTCATGCCCTTGAATGTCATTTCTTCGATTTCAGAAGAGCTGTAGCCTCTTTCCTTATAACCGTCTATAATATTTTGTGCGATTTCTTTGGAATCAGCACTGTCGTCTGCATTTAACGACTGTACGCCAATCGTTACATTATTTTCAAGCTCGGTTCCCTCATTATTATAAGTAAATGCACAGTCCGAACCTTCTGAGGATGTTGCTGTCCACTTTTCGTTAGCGCTGATTTTGAAGGTTTTGCCGACATAATCAATGGTGGGCTCGTTAAGCTCGAAGGAATCGAGAACCTTGTCAATTTCGTCCTTTACCTTGTCGTAATTGTTTTTAGCGTATGCGATGTTAAAAGAATAAATAGTCTTGCCGGGCATAAACATTAATTCTCTTAGTATCATTCCGCTTGAATCATCTTTGGATGCTTCAAGTAGATACGCATTCATATTTTTAAATGTGGTAGTCTCCTTGGTAATAATCGTATAATCCTTGTTTACAATTTGTTCAACCCAGTTATCGCTAAATTTTTCAAGAGTAATAGCCTTTTCGCTTGCATCGATTTTCACGACGCTGACAACTGTTTGAGGATCATTAACATATTGGAATGCACAGTCGGCGCCCGGGATTGATATCGACTCCCACTTTTCGTTTGCGCTTATTTTGTAGGTGTCGCCCACATAGTCAAGAGAATGCTCGCTTCCGGAAGAGTTTTCGATTTTTGACTCTTCTTTTGAAGATTGTTCATTTGAGGACTCTACTACTGAGTTGATTACTGATGATACCTCTTCTTTTGAAGTGCTGTCCTGTGATGAAGCTTCGCTTACGCTTGAAGCGGAGCTGTTTGCTGATGACTCAGGACTTTTAACGTTCTGACAGCCGGCTATAGAAACAGCGATGGCAACAGTGCATAGTACTGCGAGTAATTTTTTCATAACAACATAGTCCTTTCTCGTTGCGGTTATACAAAGCTTAGTCCTTTGTATCTGCCCGAAATACAGGTGAATATCTGCGCCGCATTTTTCTGTAGTTGATATCAGCCGATAAGCTCAAAGGTATTAAGTACCTCGTCGATTTCGTCCTTTACATTGTCATAAACGCTCTTCACATAAGTAATATGGAAAACATACAGAGCCTTATCTGTCTTAAACATAATCTGTCTGAGTATCATTCCATCCATATCCTCGCTTGATACTTCGATAAGATATGCGTCCATATTCTTGAATGTAGTTTTCTCTTTGGCAACTACCACGAAGTCCATGGTTTCATATTGTGATAACATGGCGTCTACAAATTCATCAAGGGTAAATGTGTCTATTCCGGCTGTAATCGTCTGAACACCGAGAACCGTTCCTTGCTCTAATCCTGTCTTGGCTATGTATTTGAATGCACAGTCTGTACCCGAGGTTGTGGTTGCTTCCCACTTATCGTTTGCGCTTATTTTATAAGTGTCGCCTACATAGTTGAGGTCAAGCTTGCTTTCTGCCGATGAGCTTTCATCTGAGGACTCATCTTTTGAAGATTCTGCTTCGGATGATTCTTCAACTGAAGATTCTTCTTCCGATGACTCTTCCTCTGAGCTTTCTATTACGTTTGCTACTGAGGATATCTCTGACTCGGAAGAGCTGTTTTCTGCCGAGCTTTCGCTCGCGCTTGAGGAACTGTCTGACGTTGAAACGCTGATTTTTACATTCTGGCAGCCTGCCATTGAAACAACAACGGCAATAGCGCAGAGTGCTGCAAGTAATTTTTTCATAATCATATAATCCTTTCCTATTGCGATTTTTGTAAATCGTTGTGTAGGCTTTTCAGCCGCGTGTATTTAATCCACGCACGTTGAATATGCGTAAATCACATAAAGAATATCAGTGGTGGAACAGTCTTATTCCTGTAAATGCCATCGCTATGCCGTACTTGTTGCAGGTTTCTATTACGTTGTCGTCACGGATAGAGCCGCCGGGCTGTGCGATATATTCAACGCCGCTCTTGTGCGCTCTTTCGATGTTGTCACCAAACGGGAAGAATGCGTCCGAGCCGAGCGAAACGCCCTTCATTGTATCAAGCCATGCGCGCTTTTCCTCGCGGGTGAACACCTCGGGCTTTACCTTGAAGATGTTCTGCCATGCGCCGTCTGCAAGCACATCCATATAGTCCTCACCGATGTACAGGTCGATAGCGTTGTCTCTGTCGGCGCGTCTGATTGTATCGATAAACTGAAGCTCCATTACCTTTGGCGACTGTCTTAAATACCAGTTGTCTGCCTTTGTACCGGCAAGTCTTGTGCAGTGTATTCTCGACTGCTGACCCGCACCAATACCGATAGCCTGACCGCCGCACGCATAAGCTACGGAGTTTGACTGGGTGTATTTAAGCGTGATAAGCGCTATAGCAAGGTCTATCTTTGCCGAGTCGGGTATGTTCTTGTTCTCTGTCACGATGTTTGCGAACAGATTGTCATCGATAACAAGCTCGTTTCTGCCCTGCTCAAATGTGATGCCGAACACCTGCTTGTGCTCAACCGGCTCCGGAACATAGTCGGGGTCGATTTTTATGATGTTGTAGGTGCCTTTTCTCTTTGATTTCAGAATTTCGAGTGCCTCTGCGTCATAATCGGGAGCGATTACGCCATCGGAAACCTCACGCTGTATCATCTTTGCGGTTGATACGTCACACTTGTCGGAAAGCGCGATAAAATCTCCGTAGGAGGACATTCTGTCCGCGCCTCTTGCTCTTGCATACGCGCAGGCAAGGGGAGAAAGCTCGCCTAAATCGTCAACCCAGTAAATCTTTTTGAGAGTATCCGAAAGCGGAAGTCCTACAGCCGCACCCGCAGGTGAAACGTGCTTGAAGGAGGTAGCCGCAGGAAGTCCGGTAGCCTTTTTCAGCTCCTTTACAAGCTGCCAGCCGTTGAATGCATCCATGAAGTTTATATATCCGGGCTTGCCGTTTAATACCTCAATCGGGAGCTGAGTGCCGTTTGCCATGAAAATCTTTGACGGCTTCTGATTGGGGTTGCAGCCGTATTTTAATTCGAGTTCTGTCATTGTGCGTTTCCTTTCTCTTATTTGTTTTTATTTACTATTCTGGACTCTGCCTTACCCGTTGCTATGTCGATGTAGCGGGTAAAAAGAGATACCTTGTTGTCTTTATTTAAGTTATCCCATACATACTGCGTAAAGCCGTCGATATCCATATCGGGGATAATCACGTTCTTCGGCTCGCCCTCAAAGCTCGGAAGGGGATTTCCGTCGCACTTATATGTATGTATAAACTTGCCCTTGCCGCAAAGCGGGTTGCTGTATGCGTAGGTGTATCTTTGGCATGAAGAGCCGTCTCCGTCAGCGCTTTTCAGAATTGACATCGCATAGTTCATTTCGCCGTCCTCAAGGTGAACGATACCCGATATGCGGGGTGTGTAGTTAGGCGCGTCGTCCTCAAACTCTCTTGTTCTCAGCGACTGCTCAAAGGTCATCTGCTTGTCCATCAGGTCGTAAATTGTGTCCGTCTGGTCACCGTTTGTAACAATCGTCTTGTTTCCGAGTACGCGTACCGGAGCATAGATAATCAGATGCGGGTCGGTCATCTTGGACTCGTCAAAAGCCTGTGTCCTTATTCCGTCGCCGTCCTCTACAAATACTCTGTTGCGGCTGTTTTCGCTTCTGCCCATGATGAAATAAGCAATTACAGCTTTTTTGCCGTCGGGAGATTTGCCGATGACAATTCCTCTGCCGTGATAGGGCAAGGAATTAAGTTCTTTTTCAAGAGTGATACTCTCCATAATAGCCTCCTAAAAAGTGCCTAGATAGCAGCTTGTTTTGTATTTGACGGTTGCATAACCGTCCCGACTGAATTTATTGAAGATATTCCGCAGTTCAGTTACAAACTGCGAATATCCTTTATCGGTTTCTTTAAATTACAAAGCCTGTCAGCTTATAACAGTAACTCCGTCCTTTACGGTAATTCTGTCCTCACAGAACAGCTTTACTGCTTCGGGGAGTATATGCCACTCCGCCTGTTCCATTACGCGCCTTTGCAGTATTTCGGGGGTGTCGCCGTTTTTAACCTCTACCGCCTTTTGCAGTATTATCGGTCCTGCGTCGCACTCCGCAGTCACAAAATGCACGGTCGCGCCCGTCACCTTTACGCCCTTTTTGAGAGCCTCCTCGTGGACGTGCAGCCCGTAGTAGCCCTTTCCGCAGAATGACGGAATAAGCGCGGGGTGTACATTTATCATCTTATTCGAAAACGCGTTGCACACCTGCTCGTCAAGTATCGTCATAAAGCCTGCGTACACCACAAGGTCAGCCTTTTCCTCGATAAGCGTGTCGCGCATCGCTTTGCTGTAGGACGCAACATCGGGATAGTCCTTTCTTATCAGCGTGCGGGTCTTTATTCCGTTATTCTCCGCGCGGGTCAGCGCGTATGCGTCAGCTTTTGACGCTATTACGCAGGTTATTTTTCCGCCGCCGAGTCCGTTTTTCTTTTCCTCGTCGATAAGCGCCTGTAAATTCGTGCCGCCGCCCGAAACCAAAACAACGATATTCTTCATATTATTCAATTATAATGCCCTCGTCGCCCTCGATAATCTCGCCTATGCAGTATGCCTCTACGCCGTTTTCGCGCAGAATTGCAACCGCCTCGTTAGCAAAATCCTTATCTACTACAACCGTCATTCCGATACCCATGTTGAAGGTGTTGTACATATCATGCTCGGATATGCCGCCGACCTCCTGCATATGCTTGAAGATAAACGGTACCTCATAGCTGCACTTTGTGATTTTTGCGGTAAGACCGTCGGGGAGTGAGCGCGGTACGTTTTCGTAAAAGCCGCCGCCCGTGATATGCGAGATGGCTTTGACTTCTGTCTTTGAGATAAGCTCCAGTACCGGCTTTACATATATCTTTGTGGGTGTGAGCAGAGTTTCGCCGAGCGTCTTGCCTGTAGGCAGTACCTCGTCAAGAACCTCTTTTGAGGTGATGTCGAAAATCTTTCTTACAAGTGAAAAGCCGTTTGAGTGTACGCCGGTAGACGCAAGTCCGATAACTATATCTCCGGGCTTCATCTTACTGTTGTCGATAATCTTGCTCTTGTCCACAACGCCTGTGCTGTAGCCCGCAATATCATATTCGTCCTCGGGCATCATTCCGGGGTGTTCTGCGGTTTCACCGCCGATAAGCGCGCAGCCCGCCTGAACACAGCCTTCTGCCACGCCCTTTACGATAGTGGCAACCTTTTCGGGGATATTCTTTCCGATTGCAATGTAATCAAGGAAGTAGAGAGGCTTTGCGCCGCAGCAGATAATGTCGTTTACGCACATTGCAACAGCGTCAATACCGATGGTGTCGTGTTTATCCATAAGGAACGCAAGCTTCAGCTTTGTGCCGACGCCGTCCGTACCCGAAACGAGTACAGGCTCCTTCATACCTGTGAGGTCAAGCTGGAAAAGACCGCCGAAGCCGCCTATTCCCGTAAGCACACCGGGGATATTGGTACGCTCTACGTCCTTTTTCATAAGGCGAACGCCCTCATATCCGGCTGTTACGTCAACGCCTGCTGCTTTGTAGCTTTCGGAAAAACTGTTCTTCATAATAATGTCCTTTCGGTTTTGTCATTTGGAGGTGTTAGATTGAGAAGTTGTACTCATAGGATATACATACGTCTTTTCGGCAGATTTTGCCGCATACTGCGTTAATAATCCTTGAAATAAAAAAGTATTCTGCGGATTTTTGCCTTGTCTGCGACAAAATCGTGCTCGAAAATCCGCATATATATCACTATGAGGACAACTTCTTATTCTCACTGATTTTCTGGTCAAACTTGTCCTTGTGCATCTCAGTGGGAACCTCGGTCGGATACTCGCCGTTAAAGCAGGCGGTGCAGTATCCCGTACAGCCGTCCTTATGACAGCCTGTGCTCTGAACAGCTATCTTGCGCGCATTGTCCACGCTTAAATAGCCGAGCGA
>CAMEKZ010000107.1 GCA_945921635.1 uncultured Clostridia bacterium | reverse complement strand
TCATACACAACGCACTGGATATTTACAAGACCGATTACGTTAAGCGCTTTTGCCAGACGCTCGGTGTATGTGATTATAGTCTGCTTTATTCTGTCGGACAGCGTCTGCGCGGGATATACCGAGATACTGTCGCCCGAGTGTACGCCCGCACGCTCGATATGCTCCATGATACCCGGAATAAGGAAGTCGGTACCGTCGCAGATAGCGTCAACCTCAACCTCAGTACCCATAAGGTACTTGTCGATAAGCACGGGGTTTTCAAGCTCGGTCGCCGTGATGATTGTCATATACTCGGTTACATCGCTGTCGCAGTGCGCGATTATCATATTCTGACCGCCGAGGACATAGGACGGACGGAGCAGTACCGGATAGCCGAGGTCGTTCGCCGCCTTTAATGCTTCTTCGGTGGTAAATACCGTGTGTCCGCTCGGACGCGGGATTTCGCACTTTTCGAGCAGCTCGTCAAACTTCTCTCTATCCTCCGCGTCATCAATGCTCTCAGCAGATGTGCCGAGAATATTTACACCTGTTTCCTGCAAATGCTTTGTCAGCTTTATCGCGGTCTGACCTCCGAACTGTACAACTACGCCGTACGGCTTTTCAGTCGCGATAAGCGAATCGACATCTTCAAAGGTCAGCGGGTCAAAGTACAGTCTGTCGCCCGTGTCAAAGTCGGTAGATACCGTCTCGGGGTTGTTGTTGCAGATAACCGCCTCATAGCCCATTTCTTTAAGCGCCCATACGCAGTGTACCGAGCAGTAGTCAAACTCGATGCCCTGTCCTATTCTTATAGGTCCCGAGCCGAAAACGATAATCTTCTTTTTATCCGTCGGGTGCTGCTCGATAAACTCGGCAGCCTCGTTTTCCTCATCGTATGTGCTGTAGAAATACGGTGTTTCCGCAGAGAACTCCGCGGCGCAGGTATCAACCATCTTGTATACCGCGTGACGGGTCTTTATGCCCTTGTCGGCAAGCTTCTGACCCGAAAGTCTTTCAATAGTCTTGTCAAGGTAGCTGTATTTCTTTGCGGTGTCGTACTTCTCCTGAGTAAGCTCTCCGTCCTCAAGCCACAGCTCAAGCTGTGCGAGGTTTTTCAGCTTTTCGATAAACCACTTATCAATAGTAGTAATATCACAGATTTCCTTAACGCCAAATCCGCGGCGGAGTGCCTCAAACACGCAGAACGAGCGGTCTACATCGACATCGTGCAGCTTTTCTCTCACCTCGTCATCGGTAAGGCTGATAAACGCCTTTTTACGCATGGTGTCCATGCCAAGCTCTATCGAACGCACCGCTTTCATCATAGCTTCCTCAAAGCTTGTGCCGATAGCCATGATTTCACCGGTAGCCTTCATCTGTGTACCTAATGTCTTTTTCGCGTACACGAACTTATCAAACGGCCACTTCGGGAACTTTACCACTATATAGTCGAGCGCAGGCTCAAAGCAGGCGTAGGTCTTGCCCGTTACCTGATTTACGATTTCGTCAAGCGAATAACCTATAGCTATCTTAGCGGCAACCTTTGCGATAGGATAGCCTGTAGCCTTTGACGCGAGCGCGGACGAGCGCGATACTCTCGGGTTTACCTCGATTACCGAGTACTCAAAGCTGTCGGGCTTTAACGCAAACTGGCAGTTACAGCCGCCCTCTACTTTGAGCGCCTGTATGATATTCAGCGCCGCAGTACGCAGCATCTGATATTCCTTATCCGCGAGCGTTACGGCGGGCGCAACTACTATGCTGTCGCCCGTGTGTACGCCGACAGGGTCAAAGTTTTCCATCGAGCAGACGGTGATAACATTTCCCTTTGCGTCGCGGATAACCTCAAATTCTATTTCTTTCCAACCGGATATGCACTTTTCGATAAGTACCTGTGTGATAGGCGAAAGGCGCAGACCGTTTGTCGCAATTTCGTGCAGCTCCTCGGGGGTGTTCGCGATACCGCCGCCCGTGCCGCCGAGCGTAAACGCGGGGCGCACGATTACGGGATAGCTTATCTCCTCGGCAAACGCCATAGCGTCCTCAACGGTTTCAACTACCTTTGAGGGTATGCACGGCTCGCCGATAGCCTCCATCGTGTCCTTGAACGCCTGTCTGTCCTCTGCCTTGTGTATGGTCTCGGGATTTGCACCGAGCAGCTTTACGTTATTTTCGGCTAAAAAGCCTTCTTCGGCAAGCTGCATAGACAGCGTAAGACCCGTCTGACCGCCGAGGGTAGACAGAATGCTGTCCGGCTTTTCTATCTTGATTATCTTCTTTACTACGTCTAAGGTCAGCGGCTCTATATATATCTTGTCCGCCATGTGCTTGTCCGTCATGATAGTAGCGGGGTTGGAGTTTATAAGCACCACCTCAAGCCCCTCGGATTTCAGCGCGCGGCACGCCTGCGTGCCTGCATAGTCAAACTCTGCCGCCTGTCCGATTACGATAGGGCCCGAGCCTATTACGAGTACCTTTTTTATATCACTTCTTAACGGCATTACTTGTTCTCCTCCATAAGGCTGATAAATTTGTCAAACAGATACGAGGTATCATGCGGGCCGCCGCACGCCTCGGGGTGGAACTGCACCGTAAAAGCGGGCGCGTTTGTGTATATTACACCCTCGCAGGTCTTGTCGTTTCCGTTTATATGGCTCACACGTCCCGCGCTCTCGGGTACGCTGTCGCTTACTACCGCATAGCCGTGGTTCTGCGAGGTGATAAACGTGCGGTCGATAGTAAGGTCGGTTACCGGCTGGTTTCCGCCGCGGTGACCGTATTTCAGCTTTACCGTGGTCGCACCGTTAGCAAGCGCTAAAAGCTGATGGCCGAGACAAATGCCAAAGGTCGGTATCTGTGCCGGGATAAGCTCGCGCAGGGTGTTTATCGATGTCACATTATCCTGCGGGTCGCCCGGTCCGTTTGACAGCATAATTCCGTCGGGGGCGAATGCCTTTATCTCCTCGGCGCTTACATCATACGGGAACACCGTCACATCACAGCCGCGCTTTACAAGCTCGCGGCGGATATTGTACTTGTGGCCGTAGTCGATAAGCGCAACCTTGTACTTTCCGCCCTCGCTCTTGTACTCCTGCGCCGCCTTTACGCTCACCTTAGGCACTACCGAACCTACGGTGTATGCGTTTATCTTTTCAAGCGCCTGCGCCTTAAAGTCATCTGTAGGCTCGCAGGTCGTTATCATGCCGTTCATTACGCCGGTTTCTCTTATTATCCTTGTAAGTCTGCGGGTATCTATATCGTAAAGTCCGATGATACCGTGCTTTTTCAGAAAGCTGTCAATATCAGCCTCACAGCGGAAGTTTGACGGCTCCTCACAGTACTCGCGCACGATATAGCCGCTAACTACGCTTGTAGCCGATTCGTAGTCCTCGTTATTCACGCCGTAGTTTCCGATAAGCGGAAAGGTCTGCGTTACTATCTGTCCGCAATAGCTCGGGTCGGTCAGCGTTTCCTCGTAGCCTGTCATGGCGGTCGTGAATACTATCTCGCCGATTATCTCGCCCTCACAGCCGAAGCTCTTTCCCTTGAACACCGTGCCGTCTGCAAGTATGAGGTATGCGGTCTTTGCCTTTGTCGAATTTAAATTCATTTATTTTATTCCTTCCCTCGGATAATTTATGTTACTTAAATCTCAGCTATCAGCCGAGGCGTATTTCTCCTACAAAGCTCATTATTTCATCTCTCATGCGCATAGCCTCTCTGAACGCCGCGCCCGCATAATCATGCTCGTCACAGCCCTCTTTCTTGTACGCGCACATGATACCGCGCGAGCTGTTTACTATGCCGCCCAGACCGTTTTCGTCAAATGCCGCCGCAATATCCTTTGCGGTAGCGCCCTGCGCGCCGTAGCCCGGGATAAGGAAGAAGGTGTGGGTAAGCTTCTGTCTGAGCTCTGCAATCTGCTCGGGGTAGGTAGCGCCCACTACCGCGCCCACGCCTGAATAGCCGTACTTGCCCATAAGCTCCTCGCCCCACTTCTCGCACATATTTCCCATGTGCTCGTATACGGGTACGCCGTCTATCTTTAAATCCTGAAGCTCGCCGCTTGACGGATTAGATGTCTTTACCAGTACAAATATGCCCTTGTCGTTTTCCTTGCATACCTTTATCAGCGGGTTTATTCCGTCGCTGCCGAGGTAGCCGTTTACCGTCAGCGCGTCACCGAGAAACGGACTGTACTCCTCGTTTCCTACCTTTACCTTTCCGAGGTGAGCCGCCGCATAAGCCTCCATCGTTGTGCCGATGTCGTTGCGCTTGCCGTCGGTGATAACATACATTCCTCTGCTCCTTGCATATTCCTGCGTCTTATAGAGGGTTTTCATGCCCGCCGTGCCGTACATTTCATAATAAGCCGCCTGCGGCTTTATCGCGGGGACAATTTCGTGCAGGCTGTCAATCAGTCCCTTGTTGTATTCAAGTATCGCCTTTGCCGCGCCCTTTAAGGTTTCGCCGTACTTGTTGAACGCCTTTTCCTTGATGTACTCGGGCACATACTCAAGCTTGGGGTCAAGACCCGCGACCGTGGGGTTCTGCGTGCGGCAGATTGCTTCCATAAGTAAATCCAGTGACATATTATTCTTCCTTTCTCCTTGCGTACCTTTTCTTATTCGTCCTTATATACAATATTTCCGTTTAATATCGTGTATTTTACTCTGCCCTTTAAGGTCATGCCCTTAAAGCAGGTGTTTTTCGATTTTGAGTGGAGCTTTTCGGGCTGCACCGTCCAGCTCTCATTAGGGTCGAATATCGCAATATCCGCCACATCTCCGCGTCCGAGCGAGCCGCCCTCTATGCCGAGTATCTTTCTCGGATTTACGCACATCAGCCTTACTATCTGCATAAGGCTAAGCTCATTCTTGTGATAAAGCTCGGTCAGAGTTACGGCGAGCGAGGTCTCAAGTCCAACCACGCCGTTCGGCGCTTTTTCAAAGTCCGCCTTTTCCTCAGCCGTGTGCGGAGCGTGGTCGGTCACGATACAGTCGATTATTCCGTCTGCAAGCGCCGCGCGTACCGCCATGACGTCCTCCTCCTCGCGAAGCGGCGGGTTCATGCGGTAGTCCGCGTCACGCGACAGCAGCTTTTCATCGGTCAGCGTGAAATAGTGCGGCGCGGTTTCGCAGGTGCACATTACGCCGGTATTTGCCATGGCTCTAATTATATTAAGACTGCCCTTTGTAGATACATGAGCTATGTGAATAGGCATCTGGCTCGCCTGCGCGATTGCAACCTCTCTTGCTGTTATCGTGTCCTCGCTTATGCGGCTCATGCCCTTTACGCCGAGCTGTCGGGAGATTTTACCCTTGTTTATTATGCCGCCGTCTATTACCTCTAAATCCTCGCAGTGAGATATTACCTTCATACCCGCATAGTGCGCCTTTACCATAGCCTTAGCCATGAGCGCTGTGGACTGTACCGGTCTGCCGTCATCGGATACCGCTACGCAGCCCGCCTTTTTAAGCGCGTCATAGTCGCACAGCTCCTCGCCTTTAAGACCCTTTGTGATACAGCCTACGGGATAAACCTTTGCCTTTGCTCCCGCCGCCTTTTTGAGAATATATTCTATAACCTCGGGACTGTCCGCGGACGGGATTGTGTTAGGCATACACGCTACCGCAGTCACGCCGCCTGCCGCCGCCGCCTCACAGCCGGTAAGAATATCCTCCTTGTGGGTCTGACCCGGGTCGCGCAGATGGACGTGCATATCGCATATACCCGGTATTATCACAAGACCCTCGCAGTCTATGACCTGCGCGTCCTTGCTTTCAAGGTTATCGCCGAGCTCCCTTATTATACCGTTTTCTATGAGAATGTCTTTCTTTCCCTCAAAGCGGTTTACATAATCCGCTATATATCCGTTTTTCAGTAATAACGTCATTAAGCACCTCACATTCTGCAAAAAAAGCCACGATTTTTTCGGTGACAAGGAAAAAATCATGGCTAGAGAATTTATTCAAGGAGTTTTCGGCGGTTTTACCCGTCTGCTTATATCCTTATTTTTACAAATCCTCCGTGTGTTTTCAGCGTATTTCCATAGTCATTTTATTATACTATATTTTTTACACTTTGTCTACAAAAATCTCAAAAAAATTTTTTATTTTTCGCACAAAATTTAAACCTCTCGGCAGATAAATTTTGTACGCCGTCCGGCAAGTCAGTCGCAGACCATAACAGTCGAGCTGTCCTCGCACCTTATGGCTATCACCGCCCCGCGTATCAGATAGGCGGCGGGGTCGCCCCCTGCGCTTTTCAGCACACATTCTATCCGCGTTCCGTCAACAAGGCCGATGTCCTGAAGGCGGCGGCGCATAGAGCCTTTTGTATACAAATGCTCGACCGTTGCCGTTTCGCCGATGGAAAGGGTGCTGAGCGGTCGTATTTTTTTCATGGCAAGCGCGTCCTTTCATAACGTGATAAAGGTGGAACACCTCGTTTTATGTTATGAAAAAGCTCCGCTTTTCGTTACTTTGTATGCGGGATTTTCAAAATAAAACCACCGCAAAAGCGGTGGTTTAAAAACTATTTACCTATGAAATTTTTAGTAACGTTAATAATATTTTCAGCACAAAGCCCGAATTCTTCCAGCAATGCGACAGCGGGACCCGAGTGACCAAATGTATCCTTTACACCTATCTTTGTAACGGGTACGGGACAGCTCTCGCTTACAACGTCACAAACAGCACTTCCGAGGCCGCCTATTACGCTGTGCTCCTCAACAGTTACGATTTTTCCTGTTTCCTTTGCCGCCTTGATGATAATATCCCTGTCGATAGGCTTTATCGTGTGGATATTGATTACGCGCGCGTTTACACCCTGTGCTTTCAGCTCGTCCGACGCCTTTAAAGCCTCGGCTACCATAAGACCCGTAGCAATGATTGTCACGTCGTCACCATCACGCAGCTGTATGCCCTTTCCAAGCTCAAACTTATATGTGTCCTTGTCATTGAAAATAGGGGCTGCCAGTCTGCCGAAGCGCATATAGGTCGGACCCTCAAAGTCAGCCATAGCAAGCACAGCTGCCTTTGCCTCCACATCGTCCGCGGGGTTTATTACCGTCATGCCCGGTATAGTACGCATAAGTGCAATATCCTCGTTGCACTGGTGTGTAGCGCCGTCCTCGCCTACCGAGATACCCGCGTGTGTAGCGCCGATTTTTACGTTAAGATGAGGATAGCCGATGCTGTTTCTGATTATTTCATAAGCTCTGCCCGCCGCAAACATAGCAAACGTGCTTGCAAAAACAAGCTTGCCCGTCGTCGCGATACCCGCGGCAACGCCCATCATATTAGCCTCTGCTATACCGCAGTCGAAAAAGCGGTCGGGATAAGCCTTCTTGAATATGCCGGTCTTTGTAGCCGCCGCAAGGTCAGCGTCAAGCACTACCAGGTCGTTTCTCTTTTCGGCGAGCATAACAAGTGCCTCGCCGTAGCTTTCGCGTGTTGCCTTTTTCTCCATTGTATCATTATTCCTTTCGATTACTTTTCAAGCTCGGCAAGATGCGCTTTAAGCTCGCTCATTGCCTGATTGTACTGCTCCTCGTTCGGAGCCGCGCCGTGCCACGAAACGTTGTCCTCCATAAAGGATACGCCCTTGCCCTTGATACTCTTCTGTACTATCATGACAGGCTGATTCATAACCTTTTCAGCCTCGTTGAATGCCTTTTCAAGCTGGTCAAAGTCATGCGCTTCTATCGTGATGACGTGCCAGCCGAACGCCTTGAACTTCTCATCAATCGGGTACGGAGACATTACGTCCTTTATCCGTCCGTCTATCTGCAG
>CAMEKZ010000106.1 GCA_945921635.1 uncultured Clostridia bacterium | reverse complement strand
CGCCTATATCTATATCAAAAGCGACGGTGTCCTCTATAGCATCCGCAACCTATACCGGAAAAGCAATAACACCCTCGGTATCGGTAAAGCTCGGCACGAAGACGCTGAAAAAGAATACGGATTATACCGTAAGCTATCAGAATAACACAAATGCGGGCACGGCTACTATAGTGGTGACGGGCAAAGGAATTTACGGCGGAACGGCAAAAAAGACCTTTAAGATAAATCCCGCGTCAATACTGTCGGCAACCTTTTATAAAATAGCGGATAAATATTATACCGGCAGCGCGATAAAGGCGGTGCCTGCGATTAAGTTCGGCACAAGCACTTTGAAAAGCGGTACGGATTTTACCGTAAGCTATTCAGCAAATACCAATATAGGAAAAGCTAAAGCTACGGTAAAGGGCAAGGGCAATTTTACCGGTACGGGAATAGTATATTTCAACATAATTGCACGCCCTGTAACCGCCGCGACTGTGACGGTTGCGGCTGCAACCTATAACGGCAGCGCGCAAAAGCCGGCGGTCAGCGTAAAATACGGCAGCTTTACCTTTACAAGCGGAACCGACTACACGCTGACCTACAAAGACAATATAAACGCGGGAACGGCTACTGTTACGGTCACGGGAAAAAATCACCTCAGCGGAAGCAAAGTGGTGACCTTTACGGTAAATAAGGCGCCTGTATCGGATGCGTCTGTTACATTTTCTGGCACGATGCTGTTCAGCGGGCAGGAAATAACTCCGTCTGCAAAGGTAACACTCGGCGGCAGGACGCTTACAGCGGGCAGTGACTATACTCTGAGCTATGAAAACAATATAAAGGCGGGTACGGCTACCGCGGTAATAACCGGACAAGGTAACTATACCGGTAGCGCTGATAAGAATTTCACAATAGCGCCTATGTCTATAGGCGGTGCGGATATTTTAGCAAGCGGCACATACAGTCCGGACGGCGTGATATATACGGTTGCCGCAAGGCTTGGCGAATATGAGCTGGCTGATAGTGACTACACCTTTACAGACCCCGCCGCCGCAGGCACGCATGATATAGTATTCAGCGGCACGGGAAATTTCACCGGCACAAAGACAGTCAGCTGTGAGATAGCGCCGGCCAATTTATCCTTTGCCGACGCGGATATAATAATGGACGGGCAGGAAAGCGGCTATGGCGTATCGGTAAGCTATAACGGTCATGTACTTGTGAAGGATACCGATTTCACCGTATCATTTACCGAGGAGGACGGCTTTGTTACGGCGGATATTGCCGGAATAAACAACTACTGCGGCTCTCTTCGGGAGATTGCGGCGAGCGATGTGCTGAGCAAGTACGGTGATGTAGTTGTCGGGGAGATTTCCGACCTTGTATATACCGGCGAATATCTGCGTCCTGCGATAAAAATTACTCAGGGCGAAGCGGTGCTCACAGAAAATACCGACTTTACCGCGGAGTATTATGACAATGTAAACGCGGGCACGGCAACTGTCAGAATTATCGGTAAGAATAATTATGACGGAATGAAAAAAGCGGCAAGCTTTATAATCACGCCTGCTGAAATAACCCTCTGCAAGTCGGCCTGTGAGGATATGACCTATACCGGAAGCGCGCTTTGCCCCGTACCGACAATAACCTTCGGCGGCTATACCTTGCAGAATACTGTTGATTATGACATAGTTTCCTATGTCAATAACACAAATGCCGGCACGGGAACAATATATGTTAAGGCAAAGGGCAATTTTACCGGCAGTATGCAGATAAGCTTTGCGATAAAGGAGAAAAACGCCGAGGAAGAAGCAGTAAAGGCACGTCTTGACGAGATGATGGCAGGAGAGCACGACCGACAGATAAATTCGTATATCCACAGCTACAAGCTGGGCAATTATTTCAACACTATGATGACCTCGCCCTGCACCTGTCACAGCTACTGTGCGACCGGCAACGAGGACGGCTGTACCTGCCTTATCGGACGGAGCACCGTGCTGAATAACACCGGTATACAGTGCTGCGGATTTACTTTGGAAGTGTTTGAATATCTATTCGGAGGCACCAACGGAGCCGGCGAAAACACGCTCACCATAAAGAGACGCTCTGACGGCAACTGGACTGAGGAAGCGCTTAAAAACTGGATGACGAGCAGTTTTCGCTCCGGTGATTATCTGGCATACGATAACATAATGTACGGATATCCACACTATATAATCATCTATTCGGTCGAGTCGGACGGAATATGGGTGTATGAGGCAAATTACGGCGGACGCTGTAAGATAAACTTCCGTAAAATGACCTTTACCGAGATTTACGAGCAGACCGATGACCTGTGGCACAGAACGCCGAATAACTACAAGCTTTCATAAGCTTAAGGCAACACCGCACAAAGACCGCCTTACGGCTTAGCGTACACCTTGCTTGCATCTTTTCCGTGATATTGCACAGACATTTCTTGACATACGACAGTATGCCTGCGAAATTTCTATACAATCTGACGAAAAATCTGTCGGCGCAATCCGCACACAATCTTTGTGCGGTATTGCCTTAAAAACGATCCCTGAATATTTTCCCCGTTTATACGGTGCTGTTTTATACAGTACTATAAACGGGGGATTTTTTATACTGCAAAAATTTACAATTTTTATAGACAAGCGGTTCGTTTTATGGTATACTTAATAGGAATATAGAAATAATTCCGCACGTTTTCGGCGGAAAAAGGAAAGGGGCAGAAAACGCAGTATGACCTATGAAAAATCCTGCGGCGGTATAGTTTACAGGAAATTTCACGGCAACACCGAAATATTGCTTATAAAGCATATAAAATCGGGCTATTGGTCATTTCCCAAGGGTCATGTAGAAAAGGGCGAAACCGAAGAGGAAACCGCCCGGCGCGAAATCAAGGAAGAGACCAATATTGACGTATATATTGACCCGGGCTTTCGCGAGACGGTGACATATTCGCCGCGCAAGGACACCCGCAAGGATGTAGTGTATTTTGCGGCGCGTGCCAGAAATTACGACTATAAGCCGCAGCCCCAGGAAATAGCGGAGATACGCTGGGTAGAAATCGGGCAGGCACACAATCTGCTTGCATACGATAATGACAAGCTGATAGCTAATAAGGCTAAGAGCTTTATCGCACTTATGAAATGATGAATTTAAATCCCGCGCGCGGGTATCTGCCGCCTGATTTGTGTGCGGCGGCAGACTTATGATGATTTGGAGTAACTTTTGAAGAAAGGCAGCAACTAGCTTTATGATGACCTATGAACAGGCTATAGAATATGTAGGCGGCTTTACAAAATCAGGCAAGCCGGTAAAGGACCTTATCAGATTTGTAATACTTATGCGCTTACTCGGAAATCCGCAGTGCAATATGAAAATAGTGCACGTCGCGGGTACAAACGGAAAGGGGAGCGTATGCGAGTATGTAAGCAACGCGATACAGTCATCCGGCAAAACCGTCGGAAAGTTTACCTCTCCGTATATAAACTGCATAGAAGAACGCATACAGATTAACGGAAAGAATATCTCAAGACCCGCGTTTGCACTAATCTGCGAGCAGGTGCGCCGCGCGATAGACAAAAGCGGCTTTGACGGATATTCTCAGTTTGAGGTGCTTTGCGCCATCGGCTTTCTGTACTTTGCAAAGGAGCAGGTGGCATACGCTGTTATTGAAACGGGCATAGGCGGCGCGCTTGACTGCACGAATATCTTAGACCCTGCCGTCTCGGTCATAACCTCTGTAGATTACGACCATACACATATTCTAGGCACTACCATTTCGGACATAGCATGGCACAAGGCGGGTATAATAAAGCCGTCGGTGCCGTGCGTTATCGCTCCGGAGCAGCAGCGCGAGGCGATGGAGGTGTTTGACGCAAAGTGCAGGGAGTTCAACAGCGAGGAGATTGTCCCCGATATGTCGAGAGTGCAGATTCTGCACATGGATATAGGCGACGCGTTCTTTTCGTACAAGGGTATGAATTATCACACTCGTATGTCGGGAAAGCACCAGATAAAAAATGCGGTCTGCGCTATAGAGGCGTGCAGAGTGCTTGGCATAGAGTACAGCCATGTGTTTACGGGTATAGAAAAATCCGCGCTTCCTGCAAGAATGGAAGTAATCACAAAGGGCAATGTAAAATACATTATCGATGGCTCGCACAATCCGTCCGCGATGAAAGCAGCCGCGGGGCTTCTTGAACTCGAAAACGCGCCGAAATGCGCGGTAATCGGTATGCTTTCCGAAAAGGACTGGCAGAGCGCATTGCCGGAGATTATGCCATGCTTTGAGGAAATAGTTTTTGTAGATAATTTTATACATGGAAGCGTCAGCGCAACGGAGCTTGCGCGTTTTGCAACGCTGCACGGTGCAAAATGCAAGGTCGGAGCGGGACTTTATGACGCGATAGAATATGCCGCGGAAAAAACAAAGGACGGCGGCTACGCCATGATAACCGGCTCGCTGTACCTTGCGGGCGCAGCAAGGAAAATCATAACGGGCAACAAATAAACCGCAAGAATGTTTTATATGTAGAAAGGCATAAAATAAAAATACCGTGTAAATACACGGTATAGAAATAAGAAATTGTTCTCATAGGGATAAATCCGCCGGAAAGACGTGCGCTTACTCCTGTGAGAACAAGTAATATTCAGAATGCAACTTTATCTGTAAGCCGAGTTCTGTCGTGCGCGGTCATCTATCTACGGCGCGCGTCGCCGCGCGTCTCAAGCCGCCTTAATCCGGGGCCGCCGAGCAAGCGGCTTACTCCCGAAACCAATCGGCGTTGCATCGGATAGGGTTTACAGGTAGACTCGGTCACCCGGTCTACGGTGAGCTCTTACCTCGCCTTTCCACCCTTACACTTAAAATAAATGCGGTATATTTCTGTTGCACTTGCCCTGGAGTCACCTCCGGCTGCCGTTAACAGCTATCCTGCTCTGTGATGCTCGGACTTTCCTCACGGATATACCCCGCGACCGCACAATAAAGTTGCATTACTATTTTATCATATAAATTTTAAATATGCAAGAGTAAAATTTTCGCAGAATCGCAGCTTAGGAGATAAAGATACAGAATGAAACAGATGAAACGCGAATACATACAAAAGGCGTGGCTGTTTGTTTACGGCGCGGCTATGATAACGCTCGGAATAATAATACTTGTTCAGGGCGAATTTCTGATTACCCCCGCCGCAATAATCGGTGGAGCTATTATCACAGTAAACGGCGTGCACCAGATAATAAGCACGCTCAAGGCAAACCCGCGGCTGCTAAACGGTATAGGAAATATACTTATAGGCGCAGTTACCATGATAGCACCTTCCATGACGCTAGGCATACTTACAATGATTTTTTCGCTGTATGTACTGCTGAACGCCACGGTAAAGCTGATAGATTTTATCGCGTCTGTAAGAAATAAGACAAATGATGTATTTGTCAATTTTATATCCTTTGCTTTCTTCCTCACCTTTGGTGTAATTATGCTGTTCGGCTCGTTTTACGACCAGCGCGGACTGCTTGTTATCGCGGGCATATACTGCATAATGTACGGCGCGACCGAGATAAAGGATTTTATCCGCGAGGTACTTCCGAACAGGGCGAAAACGGCAATCAGAAGAAAGGTGCGTGTATCGCTCCCGCTGTTCGTTTCTACATTCGTTCCGCTCGGCGTACTGAAAAACTACCAGAAGCGTCTCGACTCCAGAGAAATCGATATAGAAAAGCTGCTCAGCGAGGAAAAAATCGCTGACAAGAACTCCGAGCCGAATATCCATGTGCTTATCCACGTTTCGGACGACGGCGTGGGTATGATGGGTCACTGCGACTTGTACTTTGACGGCGAGGTCTTGTCCTACGGAAACTATGACGCAAGCTCCGAGCGTATGTTCGGCGCGCTGGGCGACGGAGTAATGTTTACCGTGGATTTTGAAACCTACGTCAAATACGGCATAAAGTACGACAATCAGATGATATTTGACTACGGACTGCTGCTTTCAGACGAGCAGATTGAAAAGGTACGCTCCGAGATAGCGCGGCTGAAATCCATAGCCTACCGCTGGGAGCCGCCGTTTCAGCTTGCGAGGGAAAAGGACAGCAAAGCCAAGCTCTCCGACTTCAAGGATTATTGTAGCAGGCTTTGGGACGGAACAAAGGCAGAGTTCTATAAGTTTAAAAGCGGTAAATTCAAGTCATATTGCGTAATGAGTACAAACTGCGTACTGCTCGCCGACAGCGTTTTAAGCAAGGCGGGCACGGATATTGTGAATATAGCGGGAATAATAAGTCCCGGCTCATATTATGACTACCTGCAAAAGGAATATCGGCTCGAAAACGGAATAGTCGTAAGCCGTGATATTTACAGCAAATATCAGCTGCAGCTCGGCGACAGTCCGAAAAACAGTGTGGAAAATGACAAGCTGATGAAAAATCATACTATCAGTTGAAAACGGTTGAAAAACCTCGGGTTATGTGATATACTGAAAAGCAGAGCTTAAAGCAGTTTGTGTATACCGATTTTGTACGGGATACAACACAGTTAATAAAGAAAGGACAAACAAATGAACAAAAAGACAAGAATACTCGCGGCGGTGCTTTGCGCTTCGCTGCTTACTGCGGCAACAGGCTGCAATAATTCGGGCGCCTCTTCAGGCACCTCTGCACAGTCATCGGCACAGGACAGCTCTACAGCTTCGCAGAGCAGTCAGGTCTCTGAAAGCACAGGAAGCACAGAAAGCAGCTCGGAGGTATCATCCGAGGACTCCTCACAAGCAGAGACCTCGTCCGAACAGTCGAGCAGTGCAAATAATAAGCCTGTAGGTGTTGACGGAGTGCAGACAAACGGACAGCTTGTAGTTGATATAGACGGTCATACATGGGGCATCTCGCTTTACGGCGGCGGTGACGGTGCAAATTACGCACAGTACCTCAACGAGTTCAAGGAAAAGGTAGGCTCCGGGGTAAACGTGTTCAATATGGTAGTTCCGACAGCAGGCGCATATTATATGCCCGCAGGATACGAGGACTATAACGCAAGCCACCGCGACTCGATAAACAGCATAGCAAACAAGCTTGTAAATGTAATAAACGTTGACGGGTATGCGGCTTTGGAGGCACACACAGACGAGTATATCTACACCCGCACCGACCACCACTGGCAGCCGCTCGGCGCATATTATGCCGCTATGGCGTTCTGCGAGGCGGCACAGGTGCCGGTAAAGGAGCTTTCGACCTATACCGAGGAAACTATCCCCGATTTTGTCGGCACGATGTACGCATTTACCGATTATAACGAGAGGATAAAGAACGACCCCGACACCTTCACTTATTATATCCCGTCCACCGAGTACACCGCGACCTACTATACCACCGATTTTCAGATTGACGAGGACGCAAAGTACTATACAAGCATCTTTGTAGAGCAGTCAGGAAGCGGCGCATATTCTACCTTTATGGGCGGAGACAAGAAGATAGTAAAGATTGAGACCGAGAATAAAAACGGCAGAAAGCTCTGCGTATTCAAGGACAGCTACGGCAACGCCGAAATCCCATTCTATATTGATTCATTTGAAGAAATCTATGTATGCGATGTAAGATACTTTGACCTTTACGCACCCGACTTTATACAGGAAAACGGCATTACAGACGTGCTGTTTACGATGTGCACCTTCTCCGCTGTCGGAGAAAACGCCGAGGGCATAAAGAACAATCTGCTCTCGCAGAGCTGATAAATCATAAAATCCTATTGGCATATTGGAGAAACTATGAAAAACCGCACTAAAAATATAATAACCTCTGCCTTGTGCATTGTGGCCGTATGCGCCCTTTGCTTTGGCGGCGCGGGCTGCAGTGAGGTGACACCGACCTCG
>CAMEKZ010000105.1 GCA_945921635.1 uncultured Clostridia bacterium | reverse complement strand
CACCGTTTTTTCTTACGACATCCATCATGTTGATAGCAACTACAACAGGTATGCCAAGCTCGGTGAGCTGTGTGGTAAGATACAGATTTCTTTCAAGGTTTGTGCCGTCAATTATATTCAGTATCGCGTCCGGGCGCTCACCTATCAGATAGTTTCGTGCGACAACCTCCTCCAGCGTGTACGGCGAAAGAGAATAGATACCCGGCAGGTCGGTGATAATGACACAGTCGTGCTTTTTCAGTTTTCCTTCCTTTTTCTCTACCGTAACACCCGGCCAGTTTCCGACAAACTGATTTGAGCCTGTCAGAGCATTGAACAAAGTGGTTTTTCCACAGTTCGGATTACCTGCAAGGGCAATTCGCAAATTCATAATTATGACCATTCCTTTCCTGCTGAGGCAAAAACATAACCTCGCTTCTCTGTCATCAAATTAGCGTACGCTAACCAACGCTTTAAATAATACGGGGGAAAACCCCGAAAATGTTTACTCAACCTCTATCATTTCAGCATCTGCCTTGCGGATAGAAAGCTCATAGCCGCGCACGGTAACCTCAAACGGGTCGCCCAGCGGTGCAACCTTTCGTATATGCACTTCTGTACCCTTAGTAAGCCCCATATCCATTATGCGGCGCTTGACAGCTCCCTCGCCGTGCAGCTTTACTACCTTTACCGTATCGCCGACCTTGGTCTGTTTCAGCGTTTTCATACCGTTTTCCTCCTTGAATATTATATTTAAGCATAAAATCAAATCATTATCTTCTGCGCCATTTCTTTGCTTATAGCAATACGCGACTCTTTTACGTTTACAATAACATTTCCGCCGATGGCGTTTATCACCGTGACCGCCCCACCGACCACAAAACCGAGATTTTCAAGGTGCGCCCTGACCTCCTGCTTTCCGCCGATTTTCTTTATTATGTTTTCTTCTCCTACATCTGCAAGTGTAAGCGGCATCAATTTCTCCACCTTCCCTGATGTCTCTGCGATTAGCTATAGCTAACTACAGGTTTTAATAATAGGTTAGCTCACGCTAACCAAGTATAATTATATTCTCACCCGACCGGATTGTCAATAGTTTTTCTCACAAATTTGCCTGTCACGTTCAGTTTTGGCAGGTCAGACAATAAGTTAGCATAAACTAACCGATGATTTTGTGCAAAGTGTCTATGCTGTCTACGGATTTTATAGATTTGAAAATGCCATATTGAAGAATTTTCTTGTTGATTTTTATAGAATTTTGTGCTATGCTATAAGCATTAAATCAAAGTCTTTCTTTTCGGGAGGAACTGTTATGCACCTGAAAGAATCGGGAGAAATGTATCTTGAAACCATTTATATACTGTCACAAAAAAGCAATGCCGTGCGCTCTGTCGATGTCGGCGAATACATGGGCTTTTCAAAGCCAAGCGTAAGCCGTGCTATGGGTATTCTGAAAAACGGCGGCTTTGTCACAACCGACGCCGAAGGCTTTTTGCTGTTGACCGACGCGGGTCTTGAGGTGGCACAGAAGATTTACGAGCGGCACACCATGCTGACCGATTTTCTGATAAAGCTAGGCGTCAGCAAGGAGACCGCAGCCGAGGACGCCTGCAAGATGGAGCACGATATAAGTGATGAGACCTTTGAGGCTATGAAGCGCCATGCCGGGATATATACGAAAGGTTGATTTTGTTATCGAAAAACAAACGCTGAATACCGCTTGCAATTTTGTTCTTAATATATTAAACTATATTTTGTGATAAACTATGTGTCATTTATTTGATATTGCCCTCTGCTGATGTTGCGGACAAATCGCTCCGCCGTGTCAAAGGAGGGCACTCTTTTTTGTCCTATACTTTTACTGCAAGGCTATGATGCTATATTATTTTACATTTTATTTCTGCTTCTGTCTATTCCCAAATAATCAAGCGGCGGTATTTTCGCAATATTCCGCCGAAATAGTTACAATGTTACAAAGAGTAAAAACTGTTGATTTTTAATTGCTTTTTTGGTATAATTAAATAAAGCTGTGCATATAGGAAATATTTTGTGATTTTTATCCGAGCCGCACAGCCTCAAGCTTAAATGCCGATAAATAAAATACTTTGCTGAAAAAGGAAAAGCCATGGAAAATAATATTGCCGAAAACTCAGAACAGTTTGAACTTGTATCAAATCTTGTCACACAAATCGAAAAAGTAATCGTCGGAAAGCAAAGCGTTATAAAAATGCTTATCGCCGCTCTTATCTGCGGCGGTCATGTCCTTATTGAGGATATGCCCGGAACCGGAAAAACCACACTTGCCACCGCCCTTGCAAAGGCAACCTCGCTGTCGTGCAAGCGCGTGCAGTTTACCCCCGATGTAATGGCATCGGATATAACCGGCTTTACGATGTTTAATAAAGAAACAGACCGCTTTGAATACCGCGCGGGTCTTGTTATGAGCAATATTTTTATTGCCGATGAAATAAACCGTACCTCACCGAAAACACAGTCTGCTCTGCTCGAAGCGATGGAGGAGCGCAAAGTCACCGTTGACGGAATCGTCCATAATCTTCCCTCCCCATTTATGGTCATAGCTACCGAAAACGAGTTCGGCTATGTAGGAACATATCCCCTGCCCGAGGCACAGCTTGACCGATTTTTGCTGAAGCTCAGCATGGGATACCCCTCGCCCAACGACGAAATGATGATTTTATACAAGCGCAAAACCGCGAATCCGCTTGACGAGGTTGTACCCGTATGCGGTCCGAATGCCATTATGCGCTGTATAGAGGCAGTAAAGTCGGTTCATCTTGACCCTGCTATTTATAAATATATAGTTGATATAGTGACCCTTACCAGAAATAATCCTCTTATTGCGCTCGGTGCAAGTCCCAGAGCGTCAATCGCGCTTATGAGAGCCTCACAGAGCATCGCATTCATGAACGGAAGAAGCTTTGTAACGCCGGAGGATATTGTGCAGATGGCGCCTTATGTTTTATCCCACAGAATACACCTTACACAAGAAGCCAAGGTAAAGCATACAGATGTAAATATTGTTATCAACAATATACTTAAATCAGTAAAGCCTCCTTTCAGAGGCAGTGCACAGTAAAGCTCTGTCTGACCTGCCGGCGGCGGGTCGGAAAGGAATTTATCTTTTAACATGAACAAATACAAAACATTTTATCTGTTGTTTTTCCTGACCTCTGCGGTGCTTATGATTGCCTATAAAAGCAAGCTTACATCTGTGCTTTTCGTATTTTCGGTTGTACTGCCGGCCGTTTCGCTGCTGCTCGGTATATTATCGCTTGTTTTGCTGAAGGTCAGGGTTGAGTACCGCACCTTATCGGCGGAAAAATACGAAAACCTCGGAATAACGGTGCGTATCAAAAACCGTTTTATTATTCCGGTTTCCCCTGCGATAATCATAGGCACACTTCCGCTTAAAGCAAGCGGCTTATTTGAATATCAGAACATTCTCATATCCGTAGCCCCGTTTTCCGAAGTATCCATCGGGTTCAATTCATCAATCAGATACAGGGGTGTTTTTGACTGCGGAATTGAAAAGGTCAGAATTTTTGATTTGCTTAAAATCTTTTCGCTTTGCAAAAAGATAAACCGCTTTGAAAAGATTACGATAATGCCCAGAAAGCTGATGATAAATCCGATATATGACACCAGCGACAGCGACAGCGAGACAGAATCGGTAAACAGCTTTTCTCTCGATAAAAATTCGTTTTCAAGTATCAGAGAATACCGTCCAGAGGACTCGATAAAGCATATCCACTGGACCATGTCCGCAAAGCAGGACAAGCTCATGGTAAAGCAGTTTGAGCGCAGTATCGGCGGTGCCTGCATAATTATCCCCGATTTTAACGAGTATTTCCCGTTTGACGAGGACAATGCCGAATGTACCGACTGCATAATCGAAGCCATGCTTGCCGTAAATCTATCGCTTATTTCCAGAAAGCAAACCTGCGTAAACCTATGGTATTCTTCGGAGAACAAAGCGTGTGAGCAGATTACCGTAAAGGACAACGGCGATTTTTCGGTGCTTTATGACATGATGACAATTCTTAAAAGGCAGGACGAGACATTTCTGCCCGAAGCAGTCGCACAAAGCTGTACCGACATACCTACCGACGCCGCAACCGTTTATTTTATCACCTCGCAGATACGGCGTGACTTTATTGTGAAGATGAGCGGTATAGAACTTTTTAAAAACAGGAAAATCCGTATTCTTCTGCTTGATTCTCCGCTTTTGTCGGAGCAACAGGAGGAGCTTGCAGACGCGATAAAGACCTCAGCCGGAATTGAGCTGTGGCGGATAGATAAAAATGATATAGCCGCGTCCCTCAATAACGCAATAGAACTTTACAACAAACACTAAAGCACGTCCGCATAATGATATTCTCTACGCTTATGCGAATCGGCTGTAATCACGGAGAACCAAAGTGAAAACCAGAAACGTGAAAAAAAACAAACAACATAAAGATATAGAACAGCCGGTTATAGTTATCGGCAATACGGGAGGAAAAAAGCATAATCTGCTTTTAATACTCGCCGTAAAGCTTGCCTTTACACTTATGCTCGCCATAGGCACGGTCATGTGCTTTACCTGCTTTTATGACATACCGTGCGATATACCAGCGCTGATACTTCAGACCGTACTTTTTGTAACCGTCTTTTTCCCGCTGTTGTTTTTATTTAAAAAGCGATATGTACTTCCGGTCACGGGTGCAATCGCGGCAATACTGTACTATTTTCTGCACAATGTTATAAATAACGCTGTCCTGCTGTTTTTCGACTATATATTTATTCAGCTTGAAGGACGTCTGCTCGCGACAGAGCAATTTGTATCCCCCGACAGCTACGCATATCTGCCGCGGACGCAGGACTTTACATCGGCTATGAATCTTGCAATGCTGATTTTCACGGGAATTATTTGTCTTATCTGCGTGCTTTGCTGTTATAAGAAATTCCGACCGATAGCAGTAATACTGATGTGGTGCGCCGTGTACGCCGCCGCATTTGTTGCCGAGCGTGCGGATTACAACAACTATATTCTGCTGATTATCCCCGCATTTTTCGGACTGCTCGCCATCTCCTCGTCAAACAGCGTTTTTACACAGTGCCATTCAAATGCTGCAAAGGCGGGAAAAGTAAATGTTCAGAAAGGGAAAAAGCGCCAAAGCCGCGGAAAAAAAGAAACGGCTATCGACAGGGCGCTCGGCAATCTCGTAAAATTCGGGAAAAACAGCGTCTGCGGTATTCTTGCCGCGGCTATTGCGGTTTCGGTTGCTGTCGGCGCACAGCACGCTTTTCCCGGTATGTCATTTATCAATGCCGATGAAATAATAAACAACGTTGTAACAATTGCCAATGACATCGGCGAATATATCGGAACCTTGTTTTCGGATAATCCGAGCGAATTATTCAACGGGTATTTTTCCTCGGACAACTTCCTTATCAACAACGATATAGAGCTTAACGCGCCGCCGTCCACCTCGAATACACCGGTGCTCAAAGTGACCTCGACTGCGCCCGACAGCATTTTTCTTGTCGGAGATATAGGCTATGAGTTTACGGGGGGCAGCTGGATAAGTATAAAGAAAAAGGCCGGTGCAAATCAGATTACAGACGGTGGTTATACCTTCAGCGACGATTTCTGCCCCGACGATATTTTTAAATATTATATATTATGCAAACAGCTTAATGAATTTAACAATTATACCACAGAATGTCACATAAATATTGAATATCTCAAAAACACCGATATTGTTTTCAATCCGTTTATGCTGACAAATCCCGCTTATGCTTATGATAAAGAGAATATCACATTTTACGGTGATACTATTCTTCGTGTAGCGGACAGGAAGAACTGGGTCAAGAATTTTGAAGCGGATGTTACAATACCGTATTCGGACAACCCGATTTACGGTGCCTATGACGACTTTTCAAAAAAAATTATCCTTTCCGACGTGGGATATGACGATGGCAAAATATCGCAGATACTCGAAAACGAAAAGAATTATCAAAGCTATGTGTACGACACATATCTGTCTGTACCCGAGAGTGAAAAGGAAAACGCGATAAGGCTTGACAAAGAACTGAAAAGCTATTACAAGGGCAATTCCGACGTGCAGTATTATTTATACAACAAATCACCCGAGAACTATTACTGTTATGTTGTTGCTTTATGCGATTATCTGAAAAGCAACTACACCTACTCGCTGACTGCGGATAATACAGCAGACGAAAACAATACCGTACTCGGCAATTTTCTGTTTGAAACAAAGCAGGGACACTGTGCGCTGTATGCAAGCGCAATGGTGCTTACATTAAGGCAGCAGGGCATACCGGCAAGATATATCACCGGATTTTCTACCGGTACGCTGGAGAAAAACAACCAGACCGGATATTATGAGAAAACGCTGACCGAAAAGGATCTGCACGCATGGGTAGAGGTATACTTTGATGGCATAGGCTGGCTTGCGTACGACCCGACAGGCGGCGGAAGCGGTGACTCGCCGGATAATCCTGCCGAAACCATGGCAACAACACAAACGACAACTACTACCCCGCCCGCGACCACGCCTCCGGCAACGACCACGACCCTGACAACACCCGTTCAGTCGACAACATCATCGACAAGCGAAATCAGTACCCCGATTGATACAAGCGAGGACAGCTCGGGTGGTACCGGTGTTGAAACGCCCGCAGACCTTGATACGCTTATCATTATATTTATTGCTGTGCTTGCGGTTATTGTTATTGCCGCGGCAATAACGTTGTTTATTCTGAATGTAAAGAAGAAAAACCGTATGCGGCTTGTACGCTTCAAAAAGGACGAGCCGACAGCCGCCGTGAAAGCGATGTATAAATTTATAATGAAGCTGTTTTACAAAACGGATATAACGCCCGAGGAAACCGAGCTGCCCATAGAGTTTGCGCTGAGGGTGGACGCACTTATGAAAATAACCGGCATGAAAAATAATCTTTACGAAGTAATGACGATTATAGAAAAGGCGGAGTTTTCGGACAGCGGAATCACCGAGCAGGAGCGGCAGACGGTATATAAATACACCGAAATGCTGTATAATCTCGTTCTGAAATCTGCTGGTCGGATTAAGCGCGTTTATCTGAAAATTATTCTTTGATTCTGGTGAAAAATTTAACAATTTATGCAATATTCTATTGAACAACGGGACAAAATCTGCTATAATTATAATTATTACAGCGGAGAACTGCTTTATTAGAACCAATCCCCGCAATATTTGCCGGAAATAAGTATGCGGCATCTTGTGAAGAACGGTTCTTAGAAAGGAAATGTTATGAGACTGATTACACGTTCTGATTTTGACGGACTTGCCTGCGGCGCATTGCTGCTTGAGGCGGGTATTATCGACAACTGGACCTTTGCTCACCCCAAGGATATACAGGACGGACTTGTACCGGTAACCGAAAACGACGTACTCGCAAACGTACCGTTTGCCGAAGGCTGCGGTCTGTGGTTTGACCACCACTCAAGCGAAGAAGAGCGTCTGAAAATAAAAGGAAAATACAAGGGCGAAAGCCGCATAGCACCGAGCGCCGCAAGAATTATTTACGATTATTACGGCGGAAAGGAGCGCTTTCCGAATTTTGACGACCTTATGCTCGCTGTAGACAAGGTTGACAGCGGAAACCTCACCGCAGAGGAGATACTTCACCCTGAGGGCTGGATACTTATAGGATTTCTGATGGATCCCAGAACGGGACTCGGCCGCTTCAGAAACTTTACGATAAGCAACTATCAGCTTATGGAAAAGCTGCTTGTCTGCTGCGCGACCATGTCCACCGCCGAAATCCTGGCGCGCAAGTACAACGTCCCCGAGGCGTTCATCGACCGTGTCAATTCCGCA
>CAMEKZ010000104.1 GCA_945921635.1 uncultured Clostridia bacterium | reverse complement strand
CAAAAGCGATTATATCCTCCTCGGTAGCCGACGGGGTGAACATCTTCATCGCGCTCATGTTTTCACTACCGAAGCCCTTTGGCGCAACCATTATATGTACCTTGTCGCCCTCGGTGATTTTAGTATGGATAATCGCGGGGGTGTTGTTGTTCGTGTTTTTGCGTAAAAGCGGGTCTTCTACTACAGATAGTCTCAGCTTTCCGTTTACATAGCCGTCGGATACACCCTCGTTTATCGCCTGTTCCAGACTGCCGCCGGTAAAATGCACATCCTGACCTATATCCATGAATATTACCGCCATGCCCGTATCCTGACAGATAGGCACCTGCATATCTGCGGCACAGTCAATATTTCTCACAATATCCGAAAGCACGTCCTTGCAAAGCGTGCTCTTTTCACACTCTATGCAGGAGCTGATTTTTTCCTTCATGCCGTGCGGCAGATACATATTAGCCTCTACGCACAGGCGGCTTATTGTCTGCTTTATCTCGCTTACGTTTATTTCGCGCATTTTTATAACCCTTTCTTTTCTATGATAAATCGACAGCCTTGCCGTTTATAAATACCATGTCGGGCACGCAGGTGGCGCCGAGCGGATTTCCACCGAAGATTATAAGGTCGGCGTCCTTTCCTTTTTCTATGCTGCCCACCCTGTCGGCTATGCCGGCTATCCTTGCGGGGTTTATCGTGATGGCTTTAAGTGCTTCTTTTTCGTCTAGTCCTCCGCGTACCGCGAGCGCCGCCGAAAGCGGCAGATACTGCTCGGGCACTACAGGGTGGTCGGTGCATATCGCAAACTCTACCCCCGCCTTATACAGCTCTGCGGCGGTCTTTATCGTGTGGTTTTTAAGCTCGGGCTTGCTCCGGTCGCAAAGCACCGGACCTATGACCGCGCGGCAGCCGTCCTCTTTCAGCTCGTCTGCTATCAGATGCCCCTCGGTCGCGTGTATCAGCACATAGTCTATGTCAAATTCTTTAGCAAGCCGTATCGCGGTGAAAATATCATCTGCGCGGTGACAATGTATGTGCGCGGGTATCTCTTTTTTAAGCAGCGGGATAAGCGCCTCGCACTTTGCGTCATAGTCGGGGCGGTCTACCTCGTCATCTGTGCCGAGCGTATTTTCGTACTCGGTCATATCATCGAGATAGCACCGCGCCTTGTAGAGCTGCTCGCGGATAATAGCCGCCGTAGCCATGCGGGTAATCGGAGCGCTGTCCTTATCTTTGTACACGCTTTTCGGGTTTTCTCCGAGGGCAAATTTTATCGCGGCGGGCTGTTTTATCACGCGCTTGTCTATGCGTTTTGAGCCTGCGGTTTTCATGGCGAGGAAAGCGCCGCCGATAGGGTTAGCGCTTCCCATGCCGCTTATTACGCAGGTGACACCTGCCGCCGCCGCCTCGTCAAAGCAGCGGTCCATCGGGTTTATCATATCAATTGCGCGCAGATTTGGGGTGGCGGGGTCGGTCTCCTCGTTTCCGTCATCACCCTCAAAGCCGAGTCCGTCCTCCCATACGCCGATATGGCTGTGACAGTCGATAAAGCCGGGGTATACGGTCTTGCCCTTTGCATCAATATCCCCGTCCTGCGGCGCTTTTTTCAGATTTTCCATCTCGCCTACATCGGCTATTTTTCCGTCCAGTATCTCAATATAGCCGTTTTTACAGTCGGTATCGGTCATAGTGATTATTTCTGCGTTGTATATCAGCATATCTATACCTTCATTTGACCTCACGGCAAGCCTCCAAAGCACTGTATGGCTTGCCCTTTTGCCGCCAAGCTTTGTTCGTTTTCCTTGAAATACACCAAGTATTTCTACGAAAAACGAACTTCGCCTGACGACAAAATTGCTACGCCATCCGGCGCTTCTCCGGCTTCCCGTGAGGTCTATTCTTTCTGATTTATTATAGAGCAGCGAGCTTTAATATCTCTTGCGCGATTATCTTATCGGAGGTGTTTGCATTTACCTCGTAGGTGCTGTTTTTTCTGTAAATCGGAAGTCGGGTATCATATATCGCCTTCAGCTGTTCTTTAGTGTTGTTCATAACTATCGGTCGGTTTGTATCTCCCGCTATTCTGCCGTAGCAGGTATCAAACGACGCATTTAAAAAGAAAACAAGTCCCTTTTCTCTGGCGAACGCGGCGGTTTCATCTCTTAGCATAGCTCCGCCGCCCGTGGCAACGACCGTCCTACCCTTGAACTCTTTTATATATTTAGCCTCAAGCTCTCTGAAATACGGCTCGCCGAACTTTTCAAAAATCGCGGGTATCGTCATTTTCTTTTTTTCTGTTATGTACTTGTCAAGGTCGATGAATACCGCGCAGCACTCCTTTGCGAGCATTCTGCCTATGTGACTTTTTCCGCAGCCCATAAAGCCGCAAAGATATATAGGCCTCATTACACAAGCTCCTTCATGTCAAGGATAAGCTGCTTTATATCCTCGTCCTTATAGGTCGAGCCGTCCCATATAGTATGAGCGGCAACCGCCTGCCATACAAGCATATCCATACCGCCCGATACATTTACTCCGCGCTCGCTCATAAGCCGCATAAGCTTTGTCGTGCCGGGGTTGTATATAACCTCGAAAAAGTGGGTGAGCGACAGCTTGTCAAGTGTCTGTTCGGTCAGCGGAGAAAAATCGGTTTTGGGGTACATACCTACCGGCGTTGCGTTTACGCAAAGGTCAAATTTCCCCTCGGCGTCGCAAAGCAGACAGTAGCTCACCTCTGCGCCGCTCTTCATCTCGCGCAGCTCCTCGCACAGCGCCTTTGCGACGGGTAAATCCTCCTCGCGGACAGCTATAGTCAGCCTGCCGCCCTCAAGTGCGGTTTCAATAGCCATCATGCGTCCTACTCCGCCGCAGCCGAGCAGAAGCACATCGCCGCCAAGGCTTGCGCCCATAGCCTTTATCGACATGGTAAAGCCTACGCAATCGGTGTTGTAGCCGACAACCTTTTCGCCGCAGGCTATACAGTTTACGCTGTTGTATCTTTTTGCTGTGCTGTCAAGCTCGTCGCACATATCTATTATGCTTATTTTGTGCGGGATTGTTATATTGAAGCCCGCCATTGACTTCAGCTTGTCGAAGCTTTCTGTGAGCTTATCCTCGGGTATCTCCATAACCGAGTATTCATAATCGGTCACGCCCGACAGCTCGAACAGCCGCTTGTGTATCTGCGGGGAGAGGCTGTGTCCCAGAGGATAGCCTAAAATTCCGTATTTTTTCATTATGATATATCCTTTCTTTCGTCCTTTTGTATTATTTCGGTATCGTTGCTGACTTTGACGCGCGATATTCTGCGCCTTACCGCTTCATACGCCTTATCCGCGATAAACGCCCCCACAAAAGCAATCAGAGTGCCGAGCACCATCGCGCACAGCACGTCGGTGGGATAATGTACATACATATAAACCCGCGAAAGACCGATAAAAGTCGCCATTACGAGCGCTGCCGAGCCGAGCCGCCTGTGAAAGATAAACAGCGAAACCGCCGCCGCAAAGGACGAGGCGGTATGCCCCGACGGGAAAGAATAACCGCTCGGCGCTTTTATAATCAGCGTTATATCGGGATTGAGAGTAAAGGGTCTTGCACGCATCACAAGGTGCTTTATCCCGATTTCGCCGATAAGCAGGGTTAGCAGGAGGGAGACAGCCATCGCGATACCCGCCTTGCGCGTCTTAGGGAAAATGATGCAGAGTATGATTGATACAGCCCACACAAGTCCCCACTCGCCGCAATAGGTGAAAAATGTCATAATCACGTCAAGCGCGGGGTTTGCGATGTTTTCTCTGATAAAATTCAGTATGGTAAAATCGAAAGAGTTTATCGCTTCTATCATAGCTCGGCTGCCTTGTCGAGTGTTTTGAGGTTTTCTACATTTACCGCGGTCACGCCGTCAAGCGTTTTCTTTACAAGACCGGTAAGCACCTTGTTGGGACCGAGCTCGATAAAGGTGTCATAGCCGTCCTTTGCTATGCAGTCAAGCTCGGAGGTGAATTTTACGGGTGAGCAGATATGCTTTGCAAGATAAGACGGCATATCCGAAAAATCGGTGAGCTTGTTGCCGTATACGTTGCAGTAAAACGCCTTTTTCGGAGCGGCAAAGCCGATACCCTTTGCCTTTTCGAAAAACTCGTCAGCCGCGCCGCTCATAAGCTTTGAGTGAAAGGCGGCGGAGACCGCAAGTCTTACTATACGCTTTGCACCCTTTTCGGTGAGCGCTGACTCTGCCTTTGCGAGTGCGTTGGTAGTACCCGCGATGACAGTCTGTGCGGGCGAATTATAGTTTACGGGGGTGATATAGTCACCGCTGTCCTCGATTTCCTTGCATACCTCTGCGATTACGTCAGCAGGCAGACCGAGTACCGCCGCCATGCCGCCCGGGTTTTCATTAGCTGCCTGTTCCATAGCCTCACTGCGGTATTTAATCGCCTTGAATGCGTCCTCGTAGCTGAGCATCCCGCTTGCCGCCATAGCCGCGTATTCGCCGAGCGAGTGACCGGCTACCGCTGACGCGTCTATACCTCTCGATTTTACCGCCTCAAGCGCCATAAGCGACATAGCGAGTATAGCGGGCTGAGAGATGACAGTGCGCGAAAGCTCGCTCTCGTCACCGTCAAAAATAATCTGCGACAGCTTTATGCCGAGCACATTCTCCGCTGTGTCCATTACTTCCTTTGCGGCGGGTATTGTGTCGTAAAATTCCTTGCCCATTCCCTTGTACTGAGAGCCCTGTCCCGAAAACAAAAATATGGTCTTGCCTGTATCTGCCATTTTTAATTCCTCCGTAAATGTTAAATTTGTTATATATTGCAGAAAAATTGTGCATATTAAGCGTATTTTGCCGATATTGCGACAAATCGGTTAAATAAATGTTGACAAAAGGCATACAAATAGGGTAAAATGAATAGTAAGGCTAAATTTATGCCTGCGGCGGATTTACGCTTTATACGCAATTAACATTGATCTGTTATCATCAGACGTTGGCTCTGCCGGCCGATTTCTGCATTTACTGATTTATTATACAACAAAACCGACTTAAAATCAATATATAATTATAAATTGTACTGTGCCATGCGCTGTATGCGCGGCGGGTACGGGTCAGGAAAGGAAAAGTATATGGACGGAATAACAATACTCGGCACGGGCGAATACACACCCCCCGTTGCCGCGACAAACGAGATGTTCACAAAATTCATTGACACAAGCGACGAGTGGATTTATACCCGTACGGGTATAAAAGAGCGCCGCATGAGCCCTGATACGCCTAACTTTGTCATGGCGGCAAGGGCGGCGGAGATGGCGCTAAAAAACGCGGGAAAGACGGCAAAGGATATAGACTGCATAATTGTATCAACCTGCTCGCCGGACTTTTTCTATCCCAGCACCGCCTGCCTTGTGCAGAACATAATAGGCGCACAGCCCTGTGCGTGCATGGACGTAAACACCGCCTGCACCGGCTTTATATCTGCGCTTGATATCGCAAAGGTCTATCTTGCGGCAAACACCTACAAAACAATACTTGTAATAGCGAGCGAGCGCCTCACAAGCCAGATTGACTATGAGGACAGAGGCAGCTGCATACTTTTCGGCGACGGCGCGGGCGCGGTGGTTGTCGAAAAGGGCGAGGGCAAGCTCTACTACAGCCACATGGGCGCAGAGGGCGATATGCTCGAAAATCTGTACTGCAAGGTTTATTATGACCGCAACAACCCGTTTTTCACGGGGGATAAGATGCTTGACGATATTATCGACACCCCTCAAAAGGAGCGCTATTTGCAGATGGACGGCAAGGCGGTGTATAAATTTGCCGTTGACGCGATGGCAAGCGCCGTTGAGGAGGTTTGCAGGCAGTCGGGCTTCAGAATAGACAATATAGACATTGTTATACCTCATCAGGCGAATATACGAATCATCCAGTCGGCTCTCAAAAAGATGAACGTGGATAACAGCAAGGTATACACAAATCTTGAAACCCACGGAAACACCTCAAGCTCATGTATACCCATGTGCCTTGCGGAGCTTGACAAAGCAGGAAGACTAAAGCGCGGTATGAAAATCTGTCTTGTCGGCTTCGGCGCGGGTCTTACCTACGGAGCAAGCATTTTTGAATATTGATTTATTCCGCTCTGCGGATTTATAGACTGATAGACTGAAAGGACTATAGAATATGACTACAAAAATAACCGAGCTTCTTGGCGTAAAGTACCCTATCTTACAGGGCGGTATGGCGTGGATTGCCGAAAGCACACTCGCGTCCGCAGTATCTAATGCGGGCGGCGTAGGTCTTATCGCGGGCGGCTCTGCTCCGATTGATTATCTGAGAGGTCAGATAAGACGCTGCAAGGAGCTGACGGACAAGCCGTTCGGCGTAAACATCATGCTGATGTCACCCAATGCCGAGGACTTGGCTCAGCTTGTAATCGACGAAAAGGTACCGGTTATCACAACCGGTGCAGGAAACCCCGGCAAGTTTATGGAGGGCTGGCTCGCGGCGGGTATCAAGGTTATCCCCGTAGTACCGAGCGTGGCTCTTGCAAAGCGTATGGAGCGCGCGGGTGCAGCCGCTGTAGTAGCAGAGGGTACCGAGTCCGGCGGACACATCGGTGAAAACACCACCATGTGTCTTGTACCTCAGGTAGTTGACGCGGTATCTATCCCCGTAATAGCGGCGGGCGGTATCGCAGACGGCAGAGGAATAGCGGCAAGCTTTATGCTCGGCGCCCAGGGCGTGCAGGTCGGCACAAGATTCCTCGCGGCGGAGGAGTGTCAGATACATCCCATCTATAAGCAGCTTGTCGTTGACGCAAAGGACACCGACAGCATAGTAACCGGCAGATATACCGGTCACCCCTGCCGCAACGTAAAGACCAAGTTCTCAAAGAAGCTTGCAAGCGGCGAGGCAAACGGCACAATAACCCCCGATGAGTTCGAGCAGATTACACTCGGCTCACTCAGAAAAGCGGTACAGGACGGAAATCTCGAAGAGGGCTCGTTCCTCTGCGGTGCTATCGCAGGACTTGTAAAAAAGGTACAGCCCGCAAAGGAAATAATCGAGGAAATGTTCGGCGAGGCGGAAAAGCTTCTGTCAAAATAATCTGAAAGGAAAATATTTATGGCTACAGCAATAATCACAGGCTCGGCGCGCGGTATCGGCGCGGCGATTGCACTCCGTCTTGCAAAGGACGGCTATGACATCGCACTCAATGACATCAGCGAGGCGATGTTTGAAAACAACGACATCATGGATAAGATTACGGCTCTCGGCGTAAAGTGCGAGAAGTACATAGCCGATGTATCAAAGCACGAGGCGTGCGAGGCTATGGTAAAGCAGATAAAGGCTGACTTCGGCAGCATAGACGTACTGGTAAATAATGCGGGTATCACCCGCGACGGTCTGCTTGCTCGCATGAGCGAGGATAACTACGACCTTGTTATCGCGGTAAATCAGAAGAGCGTATTCAATATGACAAAGTTCGCGGGCGCTGTTATGATGAAGCAGAGAAGCGGCAAGATAATAAATCTCTCCTCGGTAGCGGGTCTGTACGGAAACGCGGGTCAGATGAACTATTCCGCGTCAAAGGCGGCTATCATCGGTATGACAAAGACCACAGCAAAGGAGCTCGGCTCGCGCGGCATCACCTGCAACGCGGTAGCCCCGGGCTTTATACAGACGCCCATGACCGACGCGCTTTCCGACGAGGCAAAGCAGGCAATACTCGGAATGATTGCTATGAAGAGATACGGACAGGTTGATGAAATAGCGGGCGTTGTTTCGTTCCTTGCGTCAAAGGACGCAAGCTATGTGACCGGACAGGTCATCGAAATCAGCGGCGGCTTATCAATGTAATATACGAAAGGAATTGACATAATGAGCAGAGTAGTTATCACAGGAC
>CAMEKZ010000103.1 GCA_945921635.1 uncultured Clostridia bacterium | reverse complement strand
GCTTGCAAAAAATATGGCTTCAAGAGGTGTTCACCTTATACTTGTCGCAAGACGTACAGAGCGTCTGCTTGAGCTCAAGCAGGAAATACAGTTCAATTGCAGTCACATAAAGGTAAAGACAATCACCGCCGACCTGTCAAAGGAAAACCAATGCTTTGAGCTTTACAACAAGGTAAAGGACTACAACATTGATTTTCTGTTCAACAATGCGGGCTTCGGACTGTACGGCAGTTTTATTGAGACCGATTTAGAGGACGAGCTTAATATGATTGATGTAAACATAAAGGCCGTTCATATTCTTACAAAGCTGTTTTTACAGGATTTTGTAAAGCGCGACAGCGGATATATACTTAATACCGCGTCGGTAGCGGGATTTATGCCAGGACCGCTGCTTGCGACTTATTATGCAACCAAAAACTATGTAATCCAGCTTACCAAGGCAATTTACGAAGAGCTTCGCAGTACGGGCAGCCGAGTAGTAATCAGCGCGCTGTGCCCCGGACCTGTTGATACCGAGTTCAACAGCGTAGCCGGAGTAAAGAGCTTTGGCATGCCGTCCGTATCTGATTGCTATGTAGCCGATTATGCTATTGAGCGGCTGCTTTGCGGCGACCTTATGATTATACCCGGTATGACTACAAAGGCGGCGGCAACAGGCTCGCGCTTTGCACCGACAAAGCTGCTTTTAAGAACTGTCCGCAACATACAGGAGCAGAAAAATAAATAACAGTGAGGTTTTATGAAGTACACTACGAATTTTGACAGGCTCTTTAAAGAGCTTGACCATAAGCCAGACCCCGATAAGCTTGTATCAAAGCAGCCGAGTGAAAACACGGTAAGACTGTTTGAGTTTTTAAAAAGCATATACGGAAAAAAGCATTTGTCGGGTCAGCAGTATCTGTGGTCCGATGAGCTTGAGGATATGGTTTATTACCCCCTTACTGGAAAGCTCCCCGCGGTGCGCGGATATGATTTTATGGGCGTCAGCTCGTGCAAAAAGAAGGATAACCAGGTTGACAGGGCGATAGAGTGGGCGACCCGCTGCGGCGGTATTGTAACAATGTGCTGGCATTGGTATGCTCCCAATGATATGGATGATTATTCAAAGGGCTCGGCATTTTATTATAAAACTACCGAGTACGACCAGAAGACCTCGTTCGACATCACAAAAGCGGTGACTGAGGGCACGAAGGAATATGATTTTATAATAAAAGAAATCGACATGGTATCCGCCGAGCTTGCCCGTATGGCAAAGCTTGATATACCCGTTTTATGGCGACCGCTCCATGAGGCAAATGGCAACTGGTTCTGGTGGGGCAACCATGACGAGGCTCACAGAGAAGCATATAAAAAGCTGTGGTACATTATCTTTGACCGCATGGAGAATTATCACAAGCTGACAAACCTTATCTGGGTATGGAACGGTCAGGATAAGTGCATGGAGGTAAATCCTAACACCTACGATATTTACGGTGACGATATTTATTCGATAAAGCCGTATGACCATTCGTCACAAAAAGAGAGATTTACCTATGCGTGCGAGTATAATCATGGCAAGCTGATAACTTTGTCCGAGTGCGGCTATATTCCGCACCCCGATGAAATGAAAAAAGACGGTGTAAAGTGGTTGTGGTGGCTTCCGTGGTGGGGAGAGTTTGTCTATGCGAGAGAAGGCTATAAGCCTGTTATGGATAAGGATGGCTATCCTGCGATAAACGAAAAATACATGACTGCGGATTTTATAAAAGAGGTATTTTCTCACGAGAATGTTATGTCATTACAGGATTTACCGTGGTGGAGCAATGAAAAATACAAGCTCCCGACCGCCCTTTGCGATAACCTTGAAAGGCTTGGTAAAAAGATTTGACGGATAAAAAGTTTTGTTTTGCGTTTACCGGTGTTTTGCTTTCCTCTTTTTTGCTTTGTTCATGCTCGCAAGGCGGTCAGCCGCAAAGCGCGGTAAGCCCAGCCGGTAGCACGTCGGTTTCTCAGGCTGACAACAGTTCGGAGAGTGAGTTTAGCTGTAAAGAGCTTGCTGAGCTTGTATTAAACAGCATAGAGTTCCCTGATATGCAGGAGGTCACAGACAGTGCCATGCTGGAAAATATCATTGATTTTTCTGCATACGGCATAACTGATTATTATGTATATCAGCAGATGATGAGCGTACATCTGAATGAGATAATAATTTTGAAAAGCAGCGACCCTGAGTCGGCGCTTATAGCACTTGAAGAGCGCCGTGATATGCTGATAAATCAGCTCAGCTTCTATCCTGAACAGCAGGAATCGGCAAAGGCTACCGTTACAGGGCGCAAGGACAATATCTGTTATCTTATTGCACATAAGGAAGCAGACGAAGCAGAAAAGTCTCTGCTGTTAGCTATTTAATAAAATATTTCAGGTGTATTTTCACTCAACGAAAGTGTAAAATACACTTGTTTTTTTTGATAAAATGTGCTAAAATATTTAATTGGACAGTCGCCGCAAAAATATGATAAAATAATCCATATTTTGTCTTTGCGGCTTGTCTGATTTCCGATTTTCGGAATATATCTTCTCCATAATGAAAGGAAAGAAAAAAATGGCAGATACAATGAAAGGCTTAAAGCGTACTCACTATTGCGGTGAGGTTGAGGGAATAGGCAGCGAAATAACCGTAGCAGGCTTTACACAGAGAGTAAGAGATAAAGGAAGCCTCATTTTTATAGATTTAAGAGACCGTACAGGCATAGTTCAGCTTGTTTTTGACGATACGACCGCAGCAGATGTATTTGAAAAAGCAAAGCAGGTAAAAAGTGAATATGTTCTTATGGCGAAAGGTCTTCTGCGTAAGCGTGAAAGTGTAAACAACGATATAAAGACAGGTGATGTCGAAATTCTGGTAAATGACCTCAGAATTCTGTCCAAGGCGCAGACTCCTCCGTTCGAGATTACAAACGATACCAAGACAAACGAAGAATTAAGACTTAAATACAGATACCTCGATTTAAGACGCAAAAAGCTTCAGGACAATCTTATCATGCGCCATAAAATAGCAAGGGTTGCGCGTGAATATTTCTATGACAACGGATTTTTAGAGATAGAGACGCCTATGATGATGAAATCCACCCCTGAGGGGGCGCGCGACTATCTTGTTCCGTCAAGAGTACACGAGGGCAAATTCTACGCACTTCCGCAGTCGCCGCAGATTTACAAGCAGCTGCTTATGATTTCCGGCTTTGACCGCTATATCCAGCTTGCAAGATGCTTCAGAGATGAGGATTTAAGAGCTGACAGACAGCCTGAGTTTACTCAGATTGACCTTGAAATGTCGTTTATGGATGTTGATGAAATATTAGAGCTTACCGAGGGCTTTATCAAAAAGCTCATGAAGGAAACTCTTGATGTCGATATACAGACACCTATTGTAAGAATGACCTACAAGGACGCTATGGAGCGCTATGGCTCGGACAAGCCCGACACACGCTTTGGTATGGAGATAACAGATATTTCCGACCTTGTAAAGGACAGCGATTTTTCCGTATTTTCTTCTGCAATTCAGTCGGGTGGCAGTGTAAGGGGAATAGTGGCTAAAAACGCCGCTGGTACGCTCACCCGCAAGGAAATAGACAAGCTGGTTGAGTTTGTAAGGGGTATAGGCGCAAAGGGACTGGCTTATGTGCGCTGGGTAGATGATGCGCCGAGCTGCTCTTTCTCAAAGTTTATGAAAGAGGGCGAGCTTGAAAAGATACTCTCGGCCGTTGGCTGTGAAAAGGGCGATGTTGCACTATTGGTCGCGAACAAGAACAAGGTGGTTCTCCCTGTACTCGGTGCGCTGAGATTAAAGGTAGGCAAGCAGATAGGCATAGTACCCGACAGCGGATATAATTTCCTCTGGATTACCGAGTTCCCGTTCTTTGAGTGGGACGAGGAGAGCGAAAGCTGGCTCGCTATGCACCATCCGTTTACGATGCCTATGGAGGAGTGCCTTGATTATCTTGACACCGATAAGGGCAAGGTAAGAGCGAAGGCTTACGACCTTGTATTAAACGGAGTTGAGCTTTGCAGCGGTTCAATAAGAATTACCGACCCCGAGCTTCAGGAGAAGATGTTCCGTCTGCTCGGTCTTACAAATGAAGAAATCGAAGCCAAATTCGGCTTTCTGGTTGACGCATATAAGTATGCCGCACCTCCGCACGGAGGACTCGGCATCGGTCTTGACAGACTTTCTATGCTGCTTTGCGGTGCTGAGAGCCTGCGTGATGTAACTGCTTTCCCGAAGGTGAAGGACGCAAGCGAGCTTATGTCACAGTGTCCGTCAGAGGTTGACGAAAAGCAGCTCGAGGAGCTTCATATTAAAACCGTACTGAGCGACAATCAGTAATGAAAGTAGGGCGCAGAATGGCTGAAACTACTAATGTAAAAAAAGCAAATAAAAAGGCAAAGGGTTCAAATTCTATTCAAAGAAAGCTCTCACGAGGAATATTTTTAATGTTCGGCGCAACAGCAACTATAATTGTGCTTCTTTCCTGCATATCTGCTGTAGGAAAGATTGTGGCTGAAAAGCAGACGCTTTATCTTAAATCTGCATCGGAAAAGGCAGAGCAGTTATCCGGCTGGTTTGATGTCCAGGCCAGAACATTGGATATGCTTGCGCTTAATGTCGCTGAGGGAAATTATGATACTGACAACTTTTCTTCTGCTGAGAAGTATTTGATTGATATGCTGCCTGTAGATAAAAACGTGTATGTATTTTATATGGGCAGACCCGATAAATCCTGCGTTTTTTCCGATCAATGGGATGCCGCCGCCGAGAATTACGACCCCACCTCACGGGATTGGTACAAGTCGGCAGTTGAATCGGAAAGTACTGTTGTTTATGACCCCTATCTTGACATGAGCACCAACAATATGGTTGTTACAATTTCCAAGGCTATCAGAAAGAACAATGAAGTTACCGCTGTTGTGGCGGCAGATATATTTGTCACATCGGTTGTTGATATTGCAAATCAAAATGAAAGCACTGACAGATATCCGATTCTTTTAGACAAATCTGGAAATATCGTTGTCCATCAGAATAATGAATACATACCGCACCTTGATGAACAGGGAACTGAGGTCATTGTAAACATAGGTGATATCGGAGTATCCGGTTATGCCGATGCGGCAGATTCTTCAATTTTCATATCACATGATTATAACGGAAATTCAAGTATTTTCGCAAAAGATGTAATCGGTGATTATGGCTGGCATTTTATGTATGTTACCGACCAGCTGTCTTTCTACGGTGACGAGATTGGAATTATTGCATTCTATTTATGTACTTTGCTTTGTTTCCTGATAGTTGATATATTTATCTTAAGATATATCATCAGAAAAAGACTTTCGCCGCTCTCCGAGCTTAAGTCTGCATCCGATGCAATGTTGAACGGTCATCTCTCATATAAAAGCGGTTATCGCAAGAATGATGAAATAGGCGATGTTTGTCTTGCAATTGAGCAGGCAAACGGCAAGATTTTAAACTATGTAAATGACATTGACGAAAAACTTCACTATATGTCACAGGGTAAGTTCAATAACGATATTACGCTTGATTATATCGGTGATTTTGTAAATATCAAGTCGTCGATTCTGGAGATACAAAGCTCACTCAAAAATACTCTTTCGGAAATCGAGCGTGCGTCCGCACAGGTATCAAGCGGCTCGGCACAGCTCGCAAACGGAGCGCAGGAGCTGTCAAGCGGCGCTACCATGCAGGCAAGTGCAGTTGACGAGCTTTCGTCAACATTCGAATCGGTTACCGTAAAGGTAAACGCTACAGCTGAAAATGCCAAGCTTGCAAATAATATCGTTTCCGATATGGGCGTTAAGGTGGACGAGTGCAACACAAGTATGCAACAGCTCACAGATGCTATGCAGAAAATCGGCAGTACATCAAATGAAATTAAAAAGATTATCCAGACAGTTGAAGATATAGCCTTCCAGACTAATATTCTCGCTCTCAATGCGGCAGTAGAGGCTGCAAGAGCAGGAGAAGCGGGCAAAGGATTTGCCGTTGTTGCAGACGAGGTACGCAACCTTTCCGGCAAGACGACAGAGGCGGCCGCGCTCACTACACAGCTTATCGAAGAAGCAGTTGCCGCAATAGAAAACGGAACACAGCTGACAGGCGATACCGCTCAGTCGCTCGCTTCACTTGTTGACGGTGCAAAGCAGGCGGTAGACCTTGTAAATGTAATTGCTGATGATGCTGAAAAAGAAAATGCCGAGCTTGAACAGATTTCTGCGGGTGTTGAACAGATTTCAAATGTTGTTCAGACAAACACCGCTACGGCTGAGGAAAGCGCCGCTTCAAGCGAGGAACTCAGCAGTCAGGCTTCTATTCTTAAATCGCTCATTGATAAATTTGAGCTGTAACAATTTAATATCCGGTATTAACCGCGTAAATTCGGGATTTCCGAATTTGCGCGGTTTTTTTGTTCTATCGCATAACCTGTCCGCATAGAATTTATTAACAAAACGGCAAGGACGTGATAAACAAATGATTTTTACAAAGAAGAATGAATATGACTCGGCGGTAGACGGAATTTTACACATTATTCCCTCACTTGGCAGTCAGCCGCAGGAGATAAAGGCATCTGCTGAAGAAATACGCCTTCGTGCAGGACAGCCTATTGTCATACGTTGTGGTAAATATAATCATGTTTTGCAGGTACATATAACCTATCCCGATATAGAAAGCTGTGTCGCGGCGTTTTGCCGTCAGTCGGTGCATAGCTATGAAAAAGAGCTGTCGCAGGGGTATATCACCTTAAAAGGCGGGCACAGGGCGGGTTTTTGCGGTACTGCCGTATATACAGACGGTGCGGTTTCATTTATTAAAAATATCAGCTCGGTGAATATAAGAATTGCAAGATGCCATACCGGCTGCGCAGACAGCCTTTCCTGTCTGTTTTTCGGAGCAAGTCAGCCAAAGGGACTGCTGGTTATTGGAAAGCCGCTCAGCGGAAAGACTACGATATTGCGCGACCTATGCCGAAGCATAGGTACTCGCTATCGGCTGTCGCTTATAGATGAGCGCGGAGAAATTGCGGCAGTGTCCGACGGCGAGGCACAGTTTGATGTGGGACTGCTTACCGATGTTTTTAGCGGATTTCTTAAGGACGATGGGATAATAAGGGCGGTGCGTACCATGTCGCCAGATTATGTAGTTCTGGACGAGCTCGGCGCTGATTTCAAAAGCATTGAATGCTGTATTAACAGCGGAACGGGAATAATTATGACAGCACACGCCGATGGAACTGAACAGGCGCTTGACAATCTCCCGATAAGAAGCTTTTTGGCAAGCGGTGCTATTAGTCATATTGCGGTGCTGTCATCACATAAAATCGGGTGTATTGAAAGAGTTATAACAACCAAAGAATTGTTCAAAAGTCCTGTGCAGTTCAGTGCTTTATCAATGTAAAACATGAAAGGAATGATAAATATGACCCAGATATGTATTTTTTTACTGTTTACAACCTGTGGTGCTACTGTAGGTATGTTTTGCTCGGGACTGCTCTCAAAGCGCTGTAATTCGCTGAATTCAGTTTCCGATATGTTAAGGGAAATGGAAATATATATCAGATATAACCGACTCCAGCTGTCCGAAATATTCCGAAAGGTCGGAAATGAGAAATGCTTTTTTGTGACCGAACAGCTGATAAGCTCCGCCGCAAACGGAAAGTGCTTCAGGCAAGAGTGGAACAACTGCGTACTTGGTCTTGAATATTTAAAGCCTGATGATAAAAATGTTTTGTACAGTCTTGGTGACAGCATAGGAAAAAGCGATACCGAAGGACAGGTAGCCGTTATTGAGGCAGCACAGAGCAGACTGTCTGCTTGTATTGAGGATGCAGAGGACGCCCGCAGACGAAAAGGAAAGCTCTACCGCACGCTCGGTATTCTTATCGGTGCTGCCGCAGGGATAATTGCTGTTTAGGGTGATACTATGAACGTT
>CAMEKZ010000102.1 GCA_945921635.1 uncultured Clostridia bacterium | reverse complement strand
GCCTTATCCGCTGTAAGAATGTCAGCCTTGCTCTTTTCGTCATGTTTTCCCGCGTTATATTCCGCCCGCGGACTGTTGAACGCGGTTTGCCTTATCGGATTTTCACCGTAGACAGTCTGTATGCTTATATTGCCGCTGTCGGTGCTTTCCGGCCGGACTGCGGTATTTAAGCTCTGCTGTTCGACCTTTGTCACCTGCGGGTTTTTATCATAATAATTCTGTATACTTGTATACGAGCTTTTTTTCTGTCTGCTCTCAAGCTCTATCTGCCTTTTGTCATTAGCACAGTTTACCAGCGCGTTCTTGACCGCGAGATACACCGCGTCAAACACCGGCTTTTCATGTGCGAAGCGTATCTCGGTCTTGGCGGGGTGCACGTTTACGTCCACCTCGTCCGGCGCTATCTTTATATTCAGCACGCAGGCGGGAAATTTCCCGACCATCATGCTGTTGCGGTATGCTTCTTCAAGCGCCGCCATGCAGGTCGTATTCTTTATGTACCGCGAGTTTACAAAAAAGGTCTGCATACTGCGGCTTGCCCTGCAAAAAAGCGGAGAGGACACATATCCCGTGACATCTATTTTATTGAACGAATAATCAACCGGCACAAGGCTGTCGGCAAACTGCCTGCCGAACACCGCGCGTATTGCCGAATGCTCCGACCCGTCGCCGGAGGTCAGCCTTACGGTCTTGTTATCCCTTATAAAGCGAAAGGATATATGCGGGTTTGACAGCGCAAGCCTGTCCACCACCGCCGAGATGAAGTTTCCCTCCGACACGTCCTTTTTGAGGAATTTAAGCCGCGCGGGCGTGTTGTAAAACAAGTCGCGTATTATCATCGTAGTGCCGCACGGACAGCCGCGTCGCTCATGCTCGGTCATCTCGCCGCCCTGCGCCTTATAACTGCCGCCGAGCTCATCATCTTGCTGCCTTGTGAGCATTTCTATCTTAGCTACCGCCGACACAGAAGCGAGCGCCTCGCCGCGAAAGCCCATGGTGTCAATCGAGTTTAAGTCCTCGCCTGTCCGTATCTTGCTTGTCGCGTGCCGCAAAAACGCCGTCGGTATCTCGTCAAACGCGATACCGCAGCCGTCATCGGTGATACGCATATAGCTTATACCGCCGTTTTTTATTTCAATTGTAATATGCTTTGCGCCCGAGTCAACGGAGTTTTCGACAAGCTCCTTTATCACCGAGGAGGGTCGTTCTATGACCTCGCCTGCGGCGATAAGCTCGGCTACGCTTTTGTCAAGCAGTTTTATCGTCGGCATTTTTCTTCCTTTATATTCCGGTATGTGACAACCCACCTGAGGGCTTTATCATGTCAGCATACCCTTTAATTCTTCAAGCTTTGCATACGCTTCGCGCGGGGTCATATCGTCCAGATCAAGATTTTTTATCTCGTTTATGACATTCTGCCTGCCGATAGCCTCAAAATCTATCTGCTCCTCGCTGTTTTCCTTTTCGCGAAGCTCCAGCTCGCGCTGCGTCTTGGGCGCTTTCTCCATCTCGCACAGCAGTGCCTTTGCCCTGTCGATGACCTTCTGCGGCAGTCCCGCAAGCCTTGCTACCTGTATGCCGTAGCTGTCGTCCGTTCCGCCCTCGACTATCTTATGTAAAAACTTTATATCATCACCGTTGCGCTTTACCTTTACGCTGAAATTTCTCACACCGCTCTGCTCGTCCTCTAAGGATATAAGCTCGTGATAGTGGGTGGCAAACAGCGTCTTACAGCCGATAGCCTTTGAGTTTATGTACTCCGCTACCGCCTTTGCTATGGATATTCCATCAAAGGTGGACGTGCCCCTGCCTATCTCGTCAAGTATGACAAGGCTGCGCGAGGTTGCTTCGCTCAATATCTCGGCTACCTCGGTCATCTCCACCATAAATGTTGACTGACCCGCCGACAAATCATCGCTTGCGCCCACGCGGGTGAATATCTTATCCACTACGCCTATTCTCGCATAAGACGCGGGGACAAAGCAGCCTATCTGCGCCATCAGCACAATCACCGCCACCTGCCGCATAAAGGTTGATTTACCCGACATATTAGGTCCTGTGATAATCATAAGGCGGTTTGACTTTAAATCAAGGTATACATCGTTCGGGGTAAACAGCACATCGTTTACCATCTTTTCGACTACCGGGTGTCTGCCGTCCTTTATCTCTATCACGCTCTCCGAGGTCATCATAGGCCTTGTGTAGTTGTTTTCGATTGATATATCCGCGTAGCTGCACAACACGTCAAGCGCCGCAATCGCTTCCGCGGTCTGCTGAATTAAATCCAGCCGCTGAGTGATAAACTCTCTCACTTCGGCAAATATCTCGGCTTCAAGCGCGAGTATCTTGTCGTTTGCGCCGAGTATCTCGTTCTCTATCTTTTTAAGCTCATCGGTTATGTACCGCTCCCCGTTTGTCAGCGTCTGCCTGCGTATATAGCGGTCGGGCACCATCGAGATATTTCCCTTTGACACCTCTATATAATAGCCGAATACGCGGTTGTACCCCACGCGGAGATTTTTTATACCGGTAAGCTCTTTTTCTCTTTGCTCTATCTGTGCGAGCAGCTCTTTTCCGCCGCCGGTTATACCGCGCAGTCGGTCAAGCTCCTCGTTAAAGCCCTTTCTGATATAGCCGCCGTCCTTTGTAAGAGCCGGCGGGTCGTCCGTTATCGCATCGGTTACAAGCTTTGCTATATCGTCAAGCGGACTGATTTTCCTGTTCAGGCTGTCGGTAAGCTGCGTCTTTACCGCGCCCAAATCCTCTTTAAGCTGCGGGAGCACCGTGCAGGTGAGCCCGAGCGCGTATACGTCCTTTGGGTTTGCCGCCTTGTACACTATTCTTGTCATAAGGCGCTCAAGGTCGTACACCCTTTCAAGGTCGGCCTTTATATCATACAGTGCCGCCGAGTTGTTTATAAGCGCCTCTACCGCGTCATGCCTGCGTATAATAGCCGCCGTATCGGTGAGCGGCCGCTCTATGCACTGCCGCAGCTTTCTCCTGCCCATAGAGGTAGATGTGCGGTCAAGCACCCATAAAAGCGAGCCTTTTTTCTCGCCGCTTCGCATGGTCTGGGTAAGCTCTAAGTTTCTCCGTGCGGTAAGGCCTAATTCCATATACTCCTGCCCGTCATGCACATTAAGCTTTACAAAGCGCTTTGCGCCGCTCCGCTGTGCCTTGTAGAGATAGCGCAGTAAGGCGCACAGCGCCCTGAACGCGTTTTCCTTTCCCGCAAGGCCTATATCCTCGGCACTCTGTCCGCCGAACTGCCCGGTGATTTCCGATATATCCTCATCGGAAAACTGCTCGTCCGGCAAAAGCTCCGCCGAGCATTTTCCAAAGCGGGTTTTTATAAAATTGTACACCTGCGCCATGTCGAGAAAATCCTGATTGAACAGCAGCTCGACAGGCGTATAGCGCGAAAACTCGCTGATTATCTCGTCGTTCATTCGCTTTGACAGGCTTTTCTCAAAGGCGTGCACCTCGCCCGTCGATATATCGGCAAAGACAAGTCCCGTGCCGCTTTTTCCTGCGTAGATGCAGGCGATATAGTTATTTACACCATCCTCGAGCATAGACGCCTCTATCACCGTGCCCGCGCTGACAAGCCTTACTATATCGCGCTCGACAAGTCCCTTTGACAAAGCGGGGTCGGTCGTCTGCTCGCAGATAGCTACCTTAAAGCCCTTGTCTATCAGCCTTTTTAGATACCCCTCGGCGCTGTGGTGCGGCACTCCGCACATGGGCGTACCCGCACGGGCAGTCAGCGTCAGCTCCAGCTCCTTTGACACGACAAGCGCGTCCTCGCCGAACATCTCGTAAAAATCGCCGAGACGGTAAAACAGGATATAGTCCTTGTATTTGCTTTTTATATCCTCGTATTGCTGCATCATCGGGGTTAGCTTTTCCCCGCTTTTTTTGCTTTCAGCCAACAGACTTCATTCCTTTCACGCCTTACGCGTAGTTTTATGCAGCTGCATATTTCACGCCCGCGGCGCAAATCGTAAATTTAACGGCTCTGCCGATTATTTAAAGATGTCTAAAATCAGTGGCAGCCGCCGCAGGTTGCACACGAGCCTGTGCAGGCTGTATACTCGCAGGTGTCGGGGTCTTCGCCGTCACAGCAAAGCGCGATTATGCCGTTTACCTCCTGCAGTAGCTTGTCCATTCCCTGCTTTGCCATTGTAAAATCAGCCATGTGCTCGTTTTGCATAACGAGGGTGTACAGTCTCTGCATCTCTTTATTTGCTTCGTCAAGCTTTGCCTTGTCCTGCTCCTCAGCGGACTTGCTCATTTCAAGACCTACCTGCTGGCGCTTTAAATTAAACTTGCCGATAAGATCCTGAAGCTCGCTGTCATTGTCGTTTGCAAGCTTTGCCTTGTTATATTCGATATAACGCTCGTCTGCCTGTATTGCCTTTCCGAGTTCTCTTGCTGCCTTAATTGCGTCCATAATTGTGACCATCCTTTCTTTTTCGGGGCTTGCAGTTTCCCGCCGAAAAGCCCCGTGTCCGAAAAATTCCCGATTTTCCGGACAATTCCTTATTTATTAAATTTATCATCAATCGGCTGTGCCGACCAATTCTCCTACTACCGCCCACGGCAGGGCTTTGCTTACCTTTACCCTGACATATTTTCCTATCATGTCCTTGGTGCCGTTAAAATCCACTATCACGTCATGCCGCGAGTGACCGGTCATAAGTCCGTCGGCGGTTCTGCCAACCCCCTCGCACAGCACGTCAATCGTCCTGCCGACAAATCTGTCGTATGCGCGCTCGCCGATTTTATTCTGTACATCAAGCAGCTCGCGAAACCATTTTCCCTTTTCCTCATCGCTTATATTATCCGGCATCTGAGCCGCCTTTGTACCCTCGCGCCTGCTGTAGATAAAGGTGTATGCCGAGTCGTACTTCACCTTTTCCATAAGCCGCAGAGTGCAGAGAAAGTCCTCGTAGGTTTCCCCCGGGAAGCCTACTATTATATCGGTAGTCAGTGCGACATCGGGTATCCGCTTTTTGGCATATTCTATCAGATCGAGATAATGAGAGATGTCGTAGTGCCTGTTCATCTCCTTTAATATCCTGTCGCTGCCCGACTGTACCGGCAGGTGCAGATGATACGAAATGTGCCTGCTGTCGGCTATCGTATCGCTAATCTCCTAGGTGCAGTCCTTGGGGTGCGAGGTCATAAAGCTGATTTTATACTCGCCGTCTATCATGTCAAGCCTGCGGAGCAGCTCGGAAAAGCTTACATCATACTCCTTGCCGTAGGAGTTTACGTTCTGCCCGAGCAGAAGTATCTCCTTGTAGCCGTCTGCTATCAGCGACCTTACCTCGCCAATTATCTCCTCGGGTCTGCGCGAGCGCTCTCTGCCCCTTACATACGGCACTATGCAGTAGGTGCAGAAGTTGTTGCAGCCGTACATTATCGGCACGCTCGCCTTTACCTTGCTTTCGCGCAGCAACGGCAGCCCCTCGGCTATTACTCCGTCGCTGTCGGGGATAGACAATGTGCGGCGGTTTTCGCTCAGCTTTTCATATATCATGCGCGGCAGCTCGTGCATTACATGAGTGCCGAAGATTATATCCACCTGCGGAAAGGATTTACGCATCCTTGCGGCGATATGCTCCTGCTGTACCATACAGCCGCCGACCGCTATTATTAAATCTTTTTTTGCCGCTTTTAGCTTTTTGAGCGCGCCGATATTGCCGAAAACTCTGTCCTCGGCGTTCTCCCGCACCGCGCAGGTGTTGAACAGAATTAAATCCGCGTTTTCGGTTTCGCTTGTAAAGCCGTAGCCCATGAGCGCAAGCATACCCTTTATCTTCTCGCCGTCGCTTACATTCTGCTGACAGCCGAAGCTGTGGACGTGCGCTAATGGTATCTCCGCCCGCTTTAAATTTATCTCTTTTACTTTTTTTATATATTCACGCTGAAGCTCCAGCTCCTGCTGTGTTACCTCGCTTGTCAAACAAATCCTCCACTCTTGTGTTCTTTAGCTTTTATTTATAGTATACCAAAATAGATTATAACATAAACCGCCGCAAATAGCAAGCGTTTTCCGAGGACAGACGGCAGTTATATTGTTGCTTTTAAGGAAATTTTTCGGTATTCTCCCGCCGCGCGGGAAATTTTCGAGTAAAAAATCCCGCAGACGGCGCATTTTACACCGTCCGCGGGACTTGTCCGCTTATTTTAATTACTCCGCTTTTACAAGCGCATTGTTTTCGATATCCACCGTATACCTTTCCTCAGCAGAGAAAACAATATACTCTCCGTCTGTCGTTATATCTCCCGTAATTATCGGAAACACATTTGCGAGTATTATTATCTTTCCGCTTTCATCAATGACATAGCAGGTTGCAAGCCTTTGTTCAAGGCTTTTATCCGACTTGAAAATAACCAAATCGTACTGCTTGCCGCCTACCGATATTTTTTCTGTCTGAAAGCTGTCCGAGGGCGTTTTTGATACAGTACAGCCCGCTTCGGATATTATCGGAGTAGTAAGCAGCTCCGAGCTGCTTGCGGTTTTCAGCGCAAAAGAACCTCTGTAGGCTTCATCATCACCTGTGCCGCTTATCATGACTACCTTTATCCGGTGCAAGCCCGCATTAAAGCCGTAGATTTCCTCGCCGAGCGTCTCACCTTTGCTTTTTACAAGCACGCCCTTTTCAATATCGATGATGTATTTTTCAACATCAGAGAAAATAATATACTCTCCGTCTGTCGTTATATCCCCCGTGATTATCGGGAACACATTTGCGAGTATTGTTATCTTTCCGCTTTCATCAATGACATAGCAGGTTGCAAGCCTTTGTTCAAGACTTTTATCCGACTTGAAAATAACCAAATCGTACTGCTTGCCGCCTACCGATATTTTTTCTGTCTGAAAGCTGTCCGAGGGCGTTTTTGATACAGTACAGCCCGCTTCGGATATTATCGGAGTAGTAAGCAGCTCCGAGCTGCCTGCGGTTTTCAGCGCAAACTGTCCGTGATATGCTTCGCTGTCCTCAGAATATTTCCTTTGAAGTATAAGCCTTACCTCGTTATCCCCCGCCTTAAAGGAATAAAGCTCCTCACCCTCGCCCTGCTCGTCCTTTGGCTTCTCGTCAAGGGAACTGTTTTCTGCCGATGAAGAGCCGTCCACGGACAAAGCGTTTTCCGAAGCGGTCTGAGAGCTTTGCGTGCTGTCCGTGTTTTGTGAGCAGGCGGAAAGAGCCGCCGCCGTGATTAGTGCCAATGCTGCTGTGAAAATTTTTTTCATGATGATTCCTCCAAAATTGTTTTGCGTAAAGTTGAATGTTTTGTTAAAGCTGTAAGGATATTTCTGCCTGATTTTATAATACTATACCGCCCATAATATGTCAATAGTTTTTTTCATTTTCGGCATTTATAACAATTTCTTCCGGCTGATTTGTTCAATTTTATCAGCCGTACTTTTTTTAAAAATATACTTGCTTTTTTCGCCGAAATGTACGATAATATATAGAGATATTTATTTTGAAAAGGAAACGTGATAATATGCAGTTCAGACAGGTTGACATCTATACCGAAAGCACGGCGGTTCAGATACTCACAATGAGATTATCCGAGCTTGGCTTCAACGGCTTTGTTATCCATGACGCGGCGGATTTTGAAGAATTTCTCGAAAATAAAGAATACAACTGGGATTACGTTGACGACAGCCTTATGGGACTAAAGGACGTAAAGACCCACATCACCTGCTACGTTCAGGACAACGAGCAGGGTGCGGAGATGCTCTCGGCGCTGAAGGGCACTCTTGACGAATTAAAGGCAAACGATACCGACAATTTTTACGGCTCGCTTGAAGTAAAGCTCGACTGCGTGCGCGAGGAGGACTGGGCGAACAACTGGAAGCAGTACTACAAGCCCTTTACCGTCGGCGAAAAGCTGATTATAAAGCCGAGCTGGGAGGACGTGCAGAATACAGGCGGCAGAAAGATACTGGAGATAGACCCCGCCTCGTCCTTCGGCACGGGTCAGCACCACACCACAAGGCTTGTTATGGAGCTGCTTGAAAATG
>CAMEKZ010000101.1 GCA_945921635.1 uncultured Clostridia bacterium | reverse complement strand
TCGCTCCCATGACAAATACCGCCTTTACCTCGGCAGTCCTTGTCCTGTCAGGGTCGCCGAAGAGCACGCTGTCAAGCACCTGCGGCGGCTGCGACATGGTTATCTGCTGTGCCGCGCTGTGCAGTACAAGCGCATATTCTTTAAGTGACAGAGCCGTACCGTCAAGCGTTTCGTATGCGGCGGTCAGCATACCCGACACCGTCTCCCACAGATAGTTGTACTCTTCGGTGAGCTCCTTGTCGTACATAAGACTGCGGGTGGTATAGTCCTGACACTTTCCCTGTATAGAGGCAGATATATCCCCCTGACTAAATAAAAACGAGGTGAATTTTTTGGTTATCTCTCTGCCGTCACAGCCCTCGCAGTCGGATTTTAGCTGTACAAGCGCATTTACGATTTCACCGCGCAGTCGTTCGACCGCCTGCTCGTCCTCGCCCTCAATACGTGCGAACGGCTTTGTCCACATTCTGTCATACAATCCCCAGCGGTTTGCGTATTCTTCTATTGCGTTTATCTCGCGGAGAGTGACTGGTCTTGTTTTGCCATCCTCTGCCTTTACTCTCACAAAGCCGCTTTTTATGTACCGCATGATGTTTTCGCCTGTCGGAGAGTACGCCGCGAGCAGGAGATATTCGATATACTTCATCAGCGGCTTTTCGCTTATCGGTACGGGTATATCGGCAAACAGCGGTATATCATAGCGCAGAAAGGCGCTTTTCGCCGCTGACAGATAATCTGCGGACGCGGGGCACAGCACGGCTATGTCGCGGCATCTCATGCCCTCAGCCATCAGCTTTTTTACACACGAGCAGACAAAATCCGCCTCGCCGCTTTTATCCGCGCTGTAGGCTGTGACTATATCATCGGGGTTATACTGTATATCTGCGGGCGCGGGTATATCCTGCGCAAGTCCGTCTCGAAGTGCACGCATAGCCTTGCTTTTATATCTCGGCGCACCGTCAAGCCGTATTTCCTTTATCTCGGCAAATTCTTTTTCCGCAAAGGCTGACAGCGCGGCTCTGGTTTTCTGCACCGTTTCAAAGCAAGAGCTGTTATTATCAATACAAAGCGCAGCGGTACAGCTGTCGCTCTGGCGTACCATAGGCTCGAGGAATTTAAGCTGTGCGCCGGTAAAGCTGTCAAACCCGTCAATATATACGCTGTACCCCGCAAAACAGTCGTTTTCCTCCGCAAGCCTTGCCGCAAGCAGGAGGTTATCCTGCCTGTCATCATAAATCTGCTGTAAAAGCTCGTTGTAGAGCGACATCAGCATACCCATATCCGACAGCTTGTCACCGAGTGCGCCCGAGAGCTTGTCCGCTGTATTGCTCAGCCTGTCGGAGGTTATCCCCGCACTCTTGAACTCGGACACAGCGCTGAGGCAAAACGGGATAAACGTGCTTTTATATGCCGCCGAGCCGTAATATTTAAACGAATCGCGCAGGCTTCGCACCGCCCTCAGCATAATCATAAACTTTGCGGTACTGTCTGCATACGCTTTTCTCGGACTGTATTTTTTCAGTATTTCCTCGGACAGGGACGAAAAGCCGCTTATCTTTATATTCTGCGATTTTTCATCGGTTTTCTCTGCAATAAGCTTTTCGGTCTCAAAGACAAACTGGTCGGGCACAAAAAGCAGTACATTACCGTTTTCCTTGCATATTTCGTCATATATAAGCGACGTCTTGCCGCTTCCTGCCGCACCGAGAATAAATCGTAGCATAACCGTCCTCCGAAAATCAGAATTATTATATATATAATAGCATATTTCATGTCCGTTTTCCAGTACAACAGATAAATTTTAATTCCTGCCGCGATTTATCCTGTGAGTGTCCAAAAAAGTATTGTATTTTGCGTGTGTTTGGTGTATAATAAATAATGTATATTTATGCTGTGACAGCCCGCCGCCGGCGGGTAGAAAGGAAAATAAAAATGATTATTACAAAAGATACCATTATCGGAGATATTCTTGACGAGCACGCAGAACAGACCGCGCCCTACTTTATCGAGATGGGTATGCACTGCCTCGGCTGTCCCTCCGCAAGAGGCGAGAGCGTAGGACAGGCGTGCATGGTACATGGCGTTGACGCAGACGAGATGGTAGAAAAGCTTAACAAGGCAGTAGGAAACTGATGACAGCACCAAAGCTGTCACCGCGCCTTGCGGCGGTAAAGTCCTTTGTGCGGCGTGATAAAATTATCTGCGATGTGGGCACCGACCACGCGCTTTTGCCGTGCAGTCTTTACCTTGACGGGGCACGGAAAATAATTGCCTCGGATATAAACGACGGGCCGCTACTCAGTGCAAAAGAAACGGTTCGCCGCTACATAGGCGACGAAACAGCAATAACGCTTGTAAAATCCGACGGGCTGGACAATATCCCCTTTGCCGAGGAGATTATTGTCGCGGGCATGGGCGGCGAGCTTATCGCGCGGATTGTCTGCGGGTGCGGATTTTTAAGTGCGGACACTCATTTTATCCTACAACCGATGACAAAGGCTGAGATACTGAGAACAGAGCTTTACGCAAACGGCTTTGAGATAACCGAGGAGTGCGCCGTAAAGGACAGCGGCAGGCTGTATGCCGTTATGAGCGTAAATTACAGCGGAGTAAAGAAGGAAATATCCCCCGCGTTTTCCTACACGGGGCTTATTACCGATAAAGAATATCTGCAAAAGCAGGCTGACGCGCTTTTTGCCGCGGCAAATGCCTGCAAAAGCTCCTGCTCCGAAAAAGCGGAAAGGCTTTTTAGCGTTGCACAGCAGATAAAACAAAAAACAATATGAGGTCTCCATGAGGGAAATACTATGAAGGTAAAGAGCTTTTACGATTTTCTGAATAAATACGCGCCATTTGAGGTATGCGATAAATTTGACAACTGCGGACTTTTAGTCGGTGACGAAAACGCCAATGTAAAATCGGTCTGCCTTTGCCTTGATATAACAAACAAGGTCATAGACGAGGCGGTAAAGCGCAAGGCGAATCTGATAATATCACACCACCCCGTGATATTCGACCCGCTTAAAAGCGTGACGGCAGGTACGCCCGTCTACAATCTTATGAAAAATAAGATAAACGCAATATGTATGCACACAAACGCCGATATGACAAAAAACGGCGTGACCGATATAATGCTGGATTTGCTCGGCTTTGAGCGCTCGTCGGTTATTTTAGAGCCTGTCATGCCCGACGGCACAGGCTACGGAAAAATATGCGACCTGCCGATAGCCACTACCGCAAGGGCGCTTGCGGAAAGCTGCAAGGCGGCGTTTGAATGTACCGCGGTGCGCTTTATTGACACTGAAAAAGCGATAAAGCGGGTTGCCGTCTGCTCGGGAAGCGGAGGAAGCAATCTGTATCGGGCAATTGCGGCGGGCTGTGACGCGCTTATCACAGGAGATGTAAAGCACAATATCTGGATAGACGCGGAAAACAGCGATTTTTGCCTTATAGACGCGGGACATTTTCATACCGAGAATATACTTTGCAACTATCTGCTTGGCACTCTGTCGAGAAAATTCCATAATACCGAGATTTTCGTCGCCGAAAACAGCAAGGACCCTTGCTCGTATATTATCTGACGACGGGAAAGGAGCCGCCGTATGTCACTTGACGGCACATTTTTATACTGTATCAGGCGCGAAATGCTGTCAGCCGGTTTAATCGGCGGCAGGATTGATAAAATATATCAGCCCTCGCGCGAGGAAATCATAATTTCACTTCGCGCGGCGGGAAAGCACAACAAAATACTTATCAGCGCAAACTCGATGTCGGCTAGGGTAAGCCTTACCGACAGGGCGGCGGAAAATCCGCCCGCGCCGCCTATGTTTTGTATGCTGCTCCGCAAGCATTTAAGCGGCGGAAAGCTTATCGATATATCGCAGGACGGGCTTGAAAGAATAATAAATTTTGATTTTGAGTGTATGAACGAAATCGGCGATATGGTGATAAACCGCCTTACCGCCGAGATAATGGGCAGACACAGCAATATAATACTTATGACACAAAAGGACGAGGTATACCGCGTTATCGACAGCATAAAGCGGATAACAGATGATATTTCCTCGGTGCGGCGTATCTTGCCGAATATCGTGTATGAGACGCCGCCGCGCGACCTTAGCAGGATAAACTTTCTCACCTGCGAAAATGACGCGCTTGTTACGGCAGTAAAAAGCGGGGCGGGCAAAAGGCTCGCAAAGCACCTCACCGCCTGTCTTGAGGGCGTATCTCCGGTATTTTCGAGAGAGTGCGCGTACTATGCCTGCCGCGATACCGACGCACTTATAGACGATATGACTGCGGACAACTACGACCGCCTGCTGTTTTTTATCAAAAAGGCGCGCGGATACGCCGAAAACGGCGGGGGCTATACCATTCTGCGGGATTTGCAGGGCGCGTATAAGGATTTTTGCTTTATGCCGATAGAGCAGTACGGCGCGGCGCTTACCACCTCGCCCGCCGAGAGCGCAAACGCGCTGCTTGACAAATTCTACGGCAGCAAGGCGGAAAACGAGCGCATGAAGCAGCGCTCGCGCGATCTGCTGAAAATGCTGGTAAACACCTACGACAGAATATCAAGAAAGCTTGAAATACAAAGGCAGGAGCTTGCCGCCTGCTCCGAGCGGGAGGTTTTCCGAGTCCGCGGTGACATAATCAGTGCAAACATATATAAGATGCAAAAGGGCATGAGCGAGCTTGTCGCAGAGAATTACTACAGCGGCGAGAACGAAACCGTGCCGCTTGATATAAAACTGACACCATCGCAGAACGCGCAGAAATACTACGCCGAGTACAAAAAGCTCGAAAAAGCCGAGAAAATGCTGACAAAGCTTATCGCCGACGGAGAAAACGAGCTTATCTACATCGACAGCGTATTTGATGCGGCGAGCCGTGCGACCTCAAACGCGGAAATAAGCGAAATACGCGAGGAGCTGTCGCAAAACGGTTATCTAAACGGCGCGCAGAATAAGAAAAACACCGTAAAGCCAAAGCCTCCGATGCACTTTGTCACCGATGACGGATATGACGTATATATCGGCAGGAACAATCTGCAAAACGACAGGCTGACATTAAAAACCGCCTATCCCGATGATATGTGGCTGCATACCAAGAATATAGCGGGCTCTCATGTCATAATAAAGGCGAAAAACGGCGAAATCTCCGACAACGCGATTTTGCAAGCGGCGAGCCTTGCGGCGTATTGCTCAAAGGCGCAAAACAGCACAAAGGTGCCGGTTGACTACACCCGCGTGCGCTTTGTCAAAAAGCCTAACGGCGCAAAGCCGGGCATGGTGATATTTTCAAATAACTATACCGTGCTTGTAGACCCCGACGAGGATTTATTCGGTCGGGTAGAAGCATAGATTATTTTGAGCTAAAAAAAGAAAGGACATAAATAAATGAAGAAGGAACTTGCAAAGACCTATTCTCCTAAGGATTTTGAGGACAGGCTTTACCACGAATGGGAGGAAAAGAAGTATTTCCACGCGGAAATAGACCCTAAGAAAAAACCGTACACAATAGTTATCCCCCCGCCGAACATAACAGGTCAGCTCCACATGGGACACGCCCTTGACAACACCTTACAGGATATACTTATCCGCTGGAAGAGAATGCAGGGCTACTGCACCCTTTGGCTGCCCGGCACCGACCACGCCTCTATCGCGACCGAAGCGAAGATAGTAAACGCGATGAAGCAGGAGGGCATAACCAAGGACGACATCGGCAGAGAGGGCTTTTTAGAGCGCGCATGGGAGTGGAAGCGCGTATACGGCGGCCGCATAGTACAGCAGCTTAAAAAATTAGGCTCGTCCTGCGACTGGGACAGAGAGCGCTTCACGCTTGACGAGGGCTGTTCAAAGGCAGTACAGAAGGTATTTATCGACCTTTACAACAAGGGTCTTATCTACCACGGAGAAAGAATAATCAACTGGTGTCCTAACTGTAAGACCTCTATTTCGGATATTGAGTGCGAGTACGAGGAGCAGGACGGCTTTTTCTGGCACATAAACTACCCGCTTGCCGACGGCAGCGGCTTTGTCGAAATAGCGACCACCCGTCCCGAGACGCTTCTCGGCGACAGCGCGATTGCGGTACACCCCGATGATGAGAGATACAAGAATATAGTAGGCAAGATGGTAAAGCTCCCGCTTACCGACAGGGAGATACCGGTTATTGCCGATGAATACGTTGATATGGAGTTCGGTACCGGCGTTGTAAAAATCACCCCCGCGCACGACCCCAACGACTTTGAGGTAGGAAAGCGCCACGACCTGCCTATTATCCGCATGATGAACGATGATGCCACTATAAAAGAGGGCATCGGCGGAAAATATGCGGGCATGGACAGATATGACGCGAGAAAGGCTATGGTAGCCGACCTTGAAGCCGAGGGCTTACTTGTAAAGGTAGAGCCGCACAAGCATAATGTAGGCTGCTGTCAGCGCTGCGGTACTACCGTAGAGCCTACCGCAAGCTATCAGTGGTTTGTAGCGATGAAGGAGCTTGCAAAGCCCGCTATCGATGTTGTAAAGAGCGGCGAGCTGAAGTTTATCCCAAAGCGCTTTGAAAACGGCTATCTCTACTGGATGGAAAATATACGCGACTGGTGCATATCCCGTCAGCTCTGGTGGGGTCACAGAATACCCGCATATTACTGTCAGAACAAGGACTGCGGACACACCGAAATCACGCTTGACGGCATAGACAAGTGCCCCGTATGCGGCGCACCGATGAAGCAGGACGAGGACACGCTCGATACATGGTTCTCCTCTGCGCTGTGGCCGTTCTCGACACTCGGCTGGCCGGAAAAGACAGCGGACTATGACTACTTCTACCCGACAAACACGCTTGTAACAGGCTATGACATTATCCCGTTCTGGGTAGCGAGAATGATATTCAGCGGACTTGAGCATACCGGCGAAAAGCCGTTCTCCGATGTGCTTATTCACGGTCTTGTACGCGATGAGCAGGGAAGAAAGATGTCAAAATCGCTCGGAAACGGCGTTGACCCGCTGGAGATAATCGACGAGTTCGGCGCGGACGCGCTCAGACTTACGCTCGTAACCGGAAACGCGCCCGGCAACGATATGCGCTGGACAAAGACAAAGGTTACAAACTCCCGCAACTTTGCAAACAAGCTGTGGAACGCCGCAAGATATATACTGATGAACCTGCCCGATGATATGCAGGGCGCGACGCTCCCTGAGAGCCTGCCTATCGAGGACAAGTGGGTGCTGAGCCTGTACAACGACCTTATAAAGAACGTAACCTCAAATCTCGAAGATCTACGACTTTGTGTGGGATATTTACTGCGACTGGTATATCGAGCTTACAAAGCCGCGTATCGCCGCAGGCGGAGAGACGGCGCTCGCCGCGCAGAATGTACTTGTATACATCATGCAGGGCGTATTAAAGCTGCTCCACCCGTTTATGCCGTTTATCACAGAGGAAATATGGCAGTCGATGCCGGTAAGCGGAGAGGGCAACAACCCCGACAGCATAATGATTTCCGCTTGGCCGGAGTATGACGAAAAGCTCAGCTTCAAGGCAGAGCAGGAGGACTTTGCAAAGGTTGTTGACGCTATCCGTGCGGTAAGAGTACAGCGCAACGAGCTAAATGTTCCGCCGTCAAAGAAGGTAACAATGCACATCGAAACAGCAGAAACAGAGCTGTTCTCGGGTGCAAAGGCGTTCTTCGAGCGTCTTGCGGGCGCGGGCGAGCTGACTGTATCAAAAGACGCACCGACAGGTGACGATATGGTGACTATTGTTACCGCAAACGCGAGAATTTTCATGCCGACAGGCGAGCTTGTCGATAAGGAAAAGGAGCTTGCAAGGCTCGAAAAAGAGCGCAAGGCGGCACAAAAGGACATCGACTTTTTATCGGGCAAGCTTAATAATCAGGGCTTCTTGTCAAAGGCTCCCGCACAGCAGATAGAAAATGAGCGTGCAAAGCTTGCACGGGCACAGGAAAAGATGGAGAAGATACTGCTTTCTATCGAAAAGATGAAGTAAGCTTTTAGATTTATCTTTAATAACATTAAGCCGCTCCGCGGTTTTCGCGGGGCGGCACCAGCTTGTCGAAAAAGTGATTTTTCGACAAGCTGTCAGACTTCGAGAAACACGCG
>CAMEKZ010000100.1 GCA_945921635.1 uncultured Clostridia bacterium | reverse complement strand
GCTACGGAAAAAAAGTTGTAGTGAGAGAATAGCCGCTTATGCTTAAATACAGGCATTTTTAACAATACCGGGTGCTTTATATTTGTACAAAACTCCCTTTGAAAATATCCCGCAAAAGTGCTAAAATAAAAGTATAAGGGAAAATGTGCCTTTTGCGGGGTGTTGTGCTATGAACAGTTATAAAATCAACGATTGCGTTATTTATGGGCGCTCTGGCGTATGCCGTATCGAGGATATCGAGAGCCGTAGCTTTGACGGCAGGAGAAGCGATTATTATATATTAAAGCCGCTCGGAAACAAGAACGCGACCGTTTATGTGCCGTGCGATAATGAAAAGCTGACAAAGCTTATGCGCCCGCCGCTCAGCAAAGCCGAGATTGATGAGCTTTTATCGGGAGTTGGCGAGTACCGCACCGAGTGGATTGATGATAAAAAAGAGCGCCCGATTTATTTCAGGAATATCATCGGGGGCGGTGATATAAAGCAGATTTTGTCGCTTATGAGATGTATATATCTAAAAAAGCAGGAGCTTATTGCTAAAAACAAGTCATTGCCGATAGCGGACGAGCGGCTTTTATCCGATACCGAAAAGCTGATAAACGAGGAGTTCGCCTATGCGCTTGGGATTGACTGCTCAGAGGTAAGTGAGTATATAAGTGAAAAGATAGAAAGTTAAGCAAAACAACAACCCGAGAAGGACAGGCTTTCCTTCCCGGGTTATTTGTGTTTATCCGGTAGATTACGAAACAAACCCCGACGGGTCAATCCACTTGCCGTCGCACTTTACACCGAAGTGCAGATGCGGCTCCATCTTTGACTCGCAGTCAAACGCCGCGGTCTTTCCGATTATCTCGCCCGCCTCGACCTCGGACTGCTCCTTTACCGACAGGTTCTTGTCAAGTCCGTAATAGTGACCCTCATAGCCGTCATAGTGGTCGATAACAACGCATATACCCCACAGCGGGTCGTCCTTTATGCTTGTCACAACTCCCGCAGTAGCGGATTTCACCTCTGTGCCGTACTCGGCTGCTATGTCAATACCGTCATGGGTTTTCCATACGCCGAGGGTCTCGCTCTTTACAAGCTCTCCGTTGCTGTACGGGGTGATTATCTCACCTTCAATCGGCATGACGCGCTCCGCGGTACTGCTGACAAAGTTGTTTACCTGCTCTGCCGAGCTGGCGTCACTCTGCACGGCATCAGATGACTGCTCGTCGGTTTTCGGCACGCCGCTGACATTGTTGTCAACAGCCGCCGCCGAGGTCTCGGGACTGCGGCTCTCCTGTGACGCTATGTCACCGAGCGCGCTGTCATAAGCGATATATGTTGAAATGCCAATCGCCACAATGCTCAGACACAGCGCACCGATAAAGCCCTTGCCCTTTAAAAAGCTTTTAACCTTTGCAAATTTTATCTTGTCCATATAAACTTCCTTTCAAATCTGGCAAAACTTTTCTGCAAGGTTATTTTTAACACAATTTACCTTTTTATGCGGAATTTATAAAAAATAAACAAATTTTGCTGATGTTTCGGAAATTATACGGAAAAATCGAGTCAAATCTGCAAGCGAGGTATTGAAACCGCTGACTTATTTCTATTGCTATTATCCAAAAAATCGCCCTTATTTTTGTGCAAAATACCGCCCTTGTGCCGAAAACACATTCCTGCTATACTAAAGATACAAAAAGCGGTAATCCAAAATTGCAGTTTTGCGGAGGACTTTTTATGGATAAAACCTTTTTCGGCATCCGCCGACATGAGAAAAGCGCGGACTTAAAAGCACCCTTTAATATATTGGTAAATCAGCTCGGCTATCTGCCGCGCTTGAAAAAGCGCGCGGTTATCACCGAGCCGTGCGACAGCTTTTGCGTAAAGGATAACAGCGGCAGGGTCGTTTTCGAGGGTGTACCCACGCATTTTGGCTTTGATAAAAGCTCGGGTGACGATGTGTATATTGCCGATTTTTCGCCGCTTTGCGCTGACGGAGAATATCGGGTATATGCAAACGGGAAAAGCTCGCCTGCATTTAACATTTCCGCTTGTGTATACAAAAACGCGCTTGACGACACGCTGAAGGCACTGTATTTCCTGCGGTGCGGCTGTGAGCTTGATAAAAAGCACGCGGGAGAGTACACCCACCCCGCCTGCCATTTGTCAAAAGCCGTGGTATGGAGCGAAAAGGACGGCAAAAACGCAAAGCAATACGATGTCAGAGGCGGCTGGCACGACGCGGGAGATTACGGCAGGTATGTCACCGCCGCCGCCTGCACCGTAGCACATCTGCTGTACGGCTACATCATGTTCCCCGATGCCTATGAAAATCAGAATGTAAATATCCCCGAAAGCGGCGGAGAACTGCCGGATATACTCAGCGAGTGCCGCTATGAGCTTCTGTGGCTGCTTAAAATGCAGAGAGAGGACGGCGGCGTATGGCACAAGGTCACGACCGCAAATCACGCGGCATTCGTCATGCCGCAGGAGGACTTGGGTCAGCTCTATCTTTTTGATGTTTCGTCCTCGGCGACTGCGGATTTTGCCGCGGTGTGCGCGCTTGCCGCAAGGGTGTATTCTTTTGATAAGGATTTTTCCGAAAGGCTTGCTGCCGCAGCGTTAAAGGCGGATAAATGGCTGAGAGAAAACCCCGATTTTATCGGTTTTAAAAATCCCGAGGGCTGTAACACCGGAAGCTACGGCGAGCATAACGACACCGACAACCGCTTCTGGGCAAATGCCGAGCTGTACGCGCTGACAGGTGACGAAAGCTATCACAACGCACTTAAAATCACCGCCGACAGCGTGCCCCTTGCCGAGCTTGGGTATGCTTGCGTGTCGGGACTCGGTACGCTTGCATATCTGCTGTGCTGCCAAAATACCGACAGCGCGTTATCGGATAAAATGAAAAACGCGTTTTATGAAAACGCGCTCAGCTATAAGCAGACCTCCGACAGCTGCGGCTACTTTGTAGCTCTGGAAGAATATCAGTACTGCTGGGGCTGTAATATGAATGTCGGAAAATCCGCCATGACCTTTATTATTTCCGATTATCTCAGCGGAAAGGGCGAGTACGGAGATTATGCGGCGGCGCAGCTTGACTATCTTCTTGGCGTAAATGCGACAGGCTACAGCTATATCACAGGCTGCGGCGAGCACTCGGCTAATTATCCCCACCTGCGCCCCGCCCATGCCGACAAAATAGAAAAATGTATGCCCGGCTTTGTGGTCGGAGGAGCAAACCCGCATCCATGCGAACCCGAGGCGCGTACGCGCCTGCCAAAGGGCACGCCGCCTATGAAGTGTTATATCGATGAGATGCCGTTTTATTCACTGAATGAGGTCGCGATTTACTGGAACTCTCCTGTTATATTTGTCCTCGGCTATTTAAATGGTATCGCGGATAAAGGTGAAAGCCGTGAGAAGTGAAAAAGAGATGTACGAGCTGATAATAAATACAGCGAAAGATGATGACAGAATACGCGCGGCATATATCAGCGGCTCGCGCGCAAACCCGAATGCGCCGAGAGATATTTTCATGGACTATGATGTCGTATATGTCGTAGACTGCACGGCATCGTTTATTGAGGATAAGCTTTGGATAGACCGCTTCGGCGAGCGGCTTTTTATGCAGTACCCCGATGAAAACTGCGATTACGGCGACAGCGACAAGGAAACCTGCTACGGCTGGCTTATGCAGCTTGCCGACGGAAACCGGATTGATCTGCACGTCTGCACCCAAAAAGGTATTCAGCAAGACCTTGAAGAGCAGATGTATATTGTACTTTTGGATAAGGACGGTATTCTCCCGCCGTGTGAGCCCGGTGACAGATATTATTATGTAAAAAAGCCATCGCAGAAAAGGTTCGGTGAAGTCTGCCATAATAATACCCCCGATGCGCTCGCATCGGGGGATACTTTATCAGTATTTTATATTCGCCGTGTTTATTCTGTTTATCGCACGTTTCAGCTTATACTCGGCGATGTCAAGGTTGCGCTTGTCGTTCTTGTACTGCTCCATGCGCTCCTCGGCGAGCTTCTGCGCCTTTTCTGCACGCTCTACATCAATCTCGTCAGCCCACTCAAAGGACTGGGCGAGTACGGTGGTACATTCCTTTGTGACCTCGACGATTCCCGAGGAAACAGCGCCGATACGGACATTTCCGTCAATACGCACCTTTGCCTGACCGATACCGAGAGCCGCGACATAAGGCTCGTGCTTTGCGAGTATGCCCTTATCACCGACCGTGGTGCGGACGATTATGCTTTCGGCTTCTCCGTCGAAAACAACACCCTCGGGTGTTAGTATCTTCAATTTAAAAGGTGTCATAGGACCATTCCTTTACCCGTTTATCTGTATCAAGAGCTTATTTTGCTTCTGCTTTAGCCTTTTCAACCGCCTCGTCAATCGTTCCTACAAACAGGAATGCCGACTCGGGCAGGTCGTCATGCTTGCCCTCGATAATTTCCTTAAAGCCGCGTATTGTTTCCTTAAGCGGTACATACTTGCCCTGCATACCCGTAAACTGCTCTGCAACCGAGAACGGCTGTGAGAGGAAGCGCTGGATTTTTCTCGCTCTTGCTACGGTCAGCTTGTCGTTGTCGTCCAGCTCGTCCATACCGAGTATCGCGATAATATCCTGAAGCTCGTTGTAACGCTGTAAGATAGACTGTACCTGTCTTGCTACCTGATAATGCTCCTCGCCTACGATTTCGGGGGTGAGTATGCGCGAGGTAGAGTCGAGCGGGTCAACCGCAGGGAAGATACCCATTGACGAAATGTTACGCGAAAGTACCGTCGTTGCGTCCAGATGTGCGAACGTGGTCGCGGGCGCGGGGTCGGTGAGGTCATCGGCAGGTACATATACCGCCTGTACCGATGTGATAGAGCCTTTCTTTGTAGAGGTGATACGCTCCTGCAAAGCGCCCATTTCGGTGGCAAGGGTAGGCTGATAACCAACCGCTGACGGCATACGGCCGAGCAGCGCGGAAACCTCCGAGCCTGCCTGTGTAAATCTGAATATGTTGTCTATGAACAGGAGCACGTCCTGTCCCTCTTTATCACGAAAATACTCCGCCATCGTAAGTCCCGAAAGTGCAACTCTCATTCTCGCTCCGGGCGGCTCGTTCATCTGGCCGTATACAAGCGTAGTCTTTTCGATAACGCCCGACTCGGTCATTTCGTTGTAGAGGTCGTTACCCTCACGGGTACGCTCGCCGACGCCGGTAAATACCGACAGACCGCCGTGCTGCTTTGCGATGTTGTTGATAAGCTCCATGATAAGAACCGTCTTACCAACGCCGGCACCGCCGAACAGACCTATCTTACCGCCCTTCAGATAAGGCGCGATAAGGTCAACTACCTTGATACCCGTTTCGAGTACCTGTGTCGAGCCCTCCTGCTCCTCAAAGGCCGGAGCGGGACGGTGAATTTCCCATTTTTCTTCTGTCTGCGGCTGAGGCTTGTTGTCTACCGCCTCGCCGAGCAGGTTGAATATTCTGCCGAGAGTTTCTCTGCCGACAGGCACGCGGATAGACGCGCCGGTATCAACGGCAGGCAGACCGCGGACAAGACCGTCTGTGCTTCCCATTGCGATACAGCGCACTATATCGTCACCGATATGCTGGGCTACCTCAACGGTCAGCTTTTTGCCCTCGTGTTCGATTTCTATGGCATTGAGCAGATTGGGCAGATGCTCGGGAGGGAACTTGATATCCAGTACCGCGCCGATAATCTGCACAACTGTGCCTATGTTCTGAGACATAAGGTCAAACCAATCCTTTCTCTAAATATATGCTGTATTACAGCGCGTTTGCACCCGATACAATTTCGTTGAGCTCGTTGGTGATTTTCTCCTGTCTTGCACGGTTGTACATGAGCGACAGCGAGCCAATCATCTCCTCTGCGTTATCGGTGGCATTTTCCATTGCCGTTCTGCGTGCTCCGAGCTCCGACGCATAGGATTCGTTTACCGCGCACATGACAAGGCTCGTTACAAGCTTCGGTATAACGCGGTTGAACACCGCCTCGGGGCTTGGATCGTAGGTCGTGCCCGCCTTGTTTTCGGGGGTGACGCCGCCGACCGGAGGCTCTACAGGGAGCACCGCCATCTGCGTCGCGTTCTGCACCAGCGGAGAAACGAACTGCGTGAAGAACAGCTCAATTTTATCGGTCTCGCCGCTTGAAAACATATCTACAGCCATACGCGCGATGTCCGCCGCGTCCGCCGTCTTGATATGCTCGGCAAGTCCGGGGTATGACGCTATCACATCATAGCCGTGCTTTGTAAAATACTCGACCGATTTTTTTCCTATCGCGATGATTTTCGGTTCCGGACCTGCTGTGCGCGCCTGCTCGGCAAGCTTCAGCACATTTGAGTTATATCCGCCCGCAAGTCCTCTGTCGCCCGCGATAACTATGAACAGTCTGTTTTTTACTTCTCTGCGCCGCGTGAATACGGTGCTCAGGTTTTCGGTTTCGCCGGCAATACGGCACATGAGAGAATACTGCGCCTCGAAAAACGGACGCGCGTCCTCGGCTTTTTGTTTAGCCTTGCGGAGCTTTGACGATGCGACAAGCTCCATGGCCTTTGTAATCTGCATGGTGGACTCAACGCTTTTTACACGGCGCTTTATGTCCTTCATGTTTCCGGAAGCCAAGCAAATCCCTCCTTAAATCAAATTTTGTCGCTGTCGATATAAGTCACTTTCTTATAAAACAGCTCCAGTACCGTCAGAGCAAGTGTGAGAGCGGAAATGCTTAATGCCACAATGCTTAATACCAAAGAAGCCTTTTTCATAACGTTAGTTCCTTTCTTCCGATAGCTTATGCGGGCTTATCCCGCCGATAACTCTGCGGCACGCGCCGCACCGCATTATATGAATTTTTCGGTAAATTCTTTAAGAGCCGCTTTCAACTTTTCCTCGTTTTCGGGGCTGAGTACCTTTTCATCTCTTATAGCGCCCGGTATTTCGGGGTGGGTCTCCGCCATGTACTTATACAGTTCCTTTTCGTACTCGGAAACCTTTTCAAGCGGAACATCCTTTAAATAGTTGTTGATAACAGCGTAGATAATCATTACCTGATTTTCTACCGCTACGGGGGCATTCTGTCCCTGCTTTAATACCTCAACTATGCGCTCACCCTTTGCCAGACGCTCCTTTGTATCCTTATCAAGGTCGGAGCCGAACTGCGAGAAGGACTGCAGCTCTCTGAACTGCGAGTAGTCGAGCTTCAGAGTGCCCGCTACCTTCTTCATAGCCTTTATCTGAGCGTTACCGCCGACACGCGATACCGAGATACCGGGGTTTACCGCGGGGCGTACGCCCGAGTGGAACAGCTCGGTCTCAAGGAATATCTGACCGTCGGTGATAGAGATAACATTTGTCGGGATATATGCCGATACGTCGCCCGCCTGCGTTTCGATAATAGGCAGCGCAGTAAGCGAGCCGCCGCCGTAGTCTTCGTTAAGGTTTGCGGCACGCTCCAGCAGACGTGAATGAAGATAGAATACATCGCCGGGGTATGCCTCACGTCCGGGCGGACGCTTCAGCAGCAGCGAAAGTGCTCTGTATGCAACAGCGTGCTTGGACAAATCATCGTATATGATAAGTACGTCCTTGCCCTGCTCCATAAAGTACTCGCCCATTGTACAGCCCGAATAGGGCGCGATATACTGCAAAGGTGCAAGCTCGCTTGCCGTAGCGGAAACTACTATGGTATATTCCATAGCACCCGCGGCTTCGAGCTGCTCTACTACATTTGCAACCGTGGACGCCTTCTGTCCGATTGCAACGTATATGCAAAGTACGTTTGTCTTCTTCTGATTTATGATTGTATCAATCGCAATAGCGGTTTTACCCGTCTGTCTGTCGCCGATGATAAGCTCACGCTGACCTCTGCCTATCGGTATCATTGAGTCTATAGCCTTGATACCTGTCTGCAGCGGCACGTTTACCGACTTTCTGGTAATAATGCCCGGAGCGATTTTTTCAATCGGTCTTGTTTCGGTTGCGAGTATCGCACCCTTGCCGTCGATAGGCTGACCGAGTGAATTTACTACTCTTCCGAGCAGCTCTTCGCCTACGGGTACGGATACGATAGAGCCTGTGCGCTTTACCGTGTCGCCCTCTTTGATATCGGCGTCGGAGCCCAGCATAACCGCACCGACAAAGTCCTGTTCAAGGTTCAGAG
>CAMEKZ010000099.1 GCA_945921635.1 uncultured Clostridia bacterium | reverse complement strand
ATATGACCCGACGCAACCCAGGTCTGCGGGTTCATAAGTATCGCGCTGTCAAGGCCTACGTTGTACTTACATTCCTGTATAAACTTCTTGCGCCATGCGGATTTTATGTTGGTTTTCAGCTCGACGCCGAGCGGACCGAAATCCCATGTGTTGGCAAGTCCGCCGTAAATCTCACTGCCGGGGTAGATAAAGCCTCTGCCCTTGCAAAGTGCGACGAGTTTGTCCATGGTCTTTTCTGTGTTCTTCATAAAATAATATTTCCTTTCCTGTTTCTTATGCAGCTGCGCCGGATGTACCCGATGTGCTGACGGTACAGCCCGCCTCTTTCAGCTTCTTGACAAGCTCAAGAATAACAGACGGATAGCTTGATGATAAATCATCTTCGTCCTCAAACATCTTGGTAAGCTCATCTGTAAGCTTTATAAGCTCATTTGCTTCCTCTGCGGAGATAGTGCCCTCCTGCTGTTTTTTACCGTATTCGCAGATCTTTATATTGTAAGAAATAAACTTGCGCTCGGTATCAAGCGATTTAATAAGCCTCTCCTGATAGTCCTCATAGCCGCTCGGCGCTTTCAGCTTTTCGGTTTTGTCAAGCGCCTCGCTGCCCGATTCTGCCGCTGATTTTACCTTGTCAACATCGTAGTTCTTCGCCGAAATCAAATCATTTATCTCGACTAAAGCGTTCTTGTACTGCTTGAAAGCGGCCATCAGCTCGTCAAGATACTGCTGCTCGGTCAGCTTCTGCTCACCGGAACAGCCGGCAAGAAGCGCCAGCATCGCAATAATCACGGCAAGAGCCGCAGATAATGTCTTTTTCAATTTTAATCTCCCAACGTAATTCGTTATATTACAGCCGTGTTATTTTGTATATTTATTTACTACCGTTTGCCCCCGACCGTTCATCTACCATGAATATATATCCACCGTTTTAAAAGGTCGGAGCTTGGGGCGGCTCACAGCCGCAAGGTCGGAATTTGGGGCGGCTCACAGCCGCAAGGTCGGAGTTTGGGGCGGCTCACAGCCGCTCAATCCAGCCCATGTCATCGGGGAGCTTGCCGTACTGCATACCTGTCATTGTATCATACAGCTTCTGCGAGATAGCGCCTATCTTGTTGCCGTTTATCTCCATAACCTTGTCGCCCCACTTCAAGTGACCTACGGGTGAGATAACCGCCGCAGTACCCGTGCCGAATACCTCGTCAAGCTTTCCTGCGTCATAAGCGTCAGCGATTTCCTGTATTGTGATACGTCTTTCGCTTACCTTCATGCCCCACTTTTTGCAAAGCTCGATAGTGGACTTTCTGGTGATACCCGAAAGGATAGAGCCCTGAAGCATAGGAGTAACGATTTCTCCGTCGATAACGAAGAATATATTCATCGCGCCGACTTCTTCTATGTACTTGCGCTCAACGCCGTCAAGCCAAAGTACCTGCGAGTAGTTCTGCTTGTGCGCCTCGTCCTGACCTGCGAGAGAAGCCGCGTAGTTTCCGCCTGTCTTTGTAAAGCCCATACCGCCTCTTACCGCGCGGACATAGTTTGTCTCAACGTAGATGCTTACGGGGTCAAGACCCGAAGCGTAGTAAGCGCCCGAGGGCGACATGATAATCATAAAGTAGTACTTATCACCGGGGCGTACACCGAGGAACGGGTCAGCCGCGAAGATAAACGGACGGATATAAAGCGAAGCGCCGTCTGTATGAGGTACCCAGTCCGCGTCAACCTTTACAAGCTCGTGGAGTGCCTGTAAGCAGTCATCGACATTCAGCTGAGGGATAACAAGACGCTCTGCGGAGATGTTCATTCTCTTGAAGTTTTCCTCGGGGCGGAAGAACTGAATGTTGCCATCGGGCGTTCTGTACGCCTTCAAGCCCTCGAATATCTCCTGACCGTAGTGAAGCACCATAGCCGCAGGAGAGAGCGAAATCTCGCCGTAGGGCACTATGCGCGCATCGTGCCAGCCCATGCCGGTATCATAGTCCATGATGAACATATGGTCAGTGAAAATGTGACCGAAGCCGAGCTTTGTTTCGTCGGTCGGCTTTGCCTTAGGAGCCGTTGTTTTTTCAATTCTGATTTCCATAACAAAAACCTCTCAAATATGTATTCCGCTGTGCTCGCGGTATGCGCCCTTAGCATATCCTGTCAGGCGACCACAGATGACAAAGCCGCCGCTTTATCATGTGTCGCCGTCTGTACGCACAGCATTATCGTACCTTTTGATTGTACAAAGAAAATTATATCACCTTTTTTAAAAAAAGTAAATATATTTTTTGCATATTTTGAAAGAATTAAACGGATTTCTTTCATACAAACTGACGATATATACTCCGAAAGCGGGTAAAATTCACCTTGTGAATAGCCTGCCTGTTTGGCAAATCCGGCAGAAATAGATTTACCGCACTGCAAAAATTCATTTTTGAAATATTCTCTCCCGACCACCGCAAAAACAGCCCGCCGCTCCGAAAAGAGCGGCGGGTCGCTTGTTTATTGATGGTGAAGTTACTTGTTAGAGTTCTCGTAGGATTCGATCATTTTCTTAACCATCTGGCCGCCGACGCTGCCTACCTGCTTAGCAGTGAGGTCACCGTTGTAGCCATTGTCTTTAAGAGGTACTCCTACTTCGTTAGCAGCCTGCATCTTAATGCCGTTTAATGCTGCCTTATTCTTTTTGCTGTTGCTAGCCATTATAATTTCCTCCATTAAGTTTACGTTAAGCAATGTCTTTTGACCTTGCAACAATATTATGTTCGCGGGGGAAAAAATTATAACTTGAAATTTTTGGACGGAATTTTGATTTTTATTAAAAAAATTCGCCGACCGCTTTGCGGCCGGCACTCTGTCAATCAGTTATTCTTCGCAAGCCATATACTCGCCACATCCAGCGCCTCGTACAGGCTTCCTCTCTCGCTCGTCTTGGCAATGACCTCCGTCGCGGGTACCGTCGGGTCGGTCGCCATCAGCTGTACCCTCGTCTTATCGGCAATATCCAGATCCTTCACCTTATGTGTCGATAAAATAGTCAGCATTGTGACATACTTATCCGACATATTGCCATAGTAGATAACATTGTCTTTTCTTACAAGCGGGAAACCGCGGTAAGTGAAAAATTCCTGCTCTGTCATAATAACCTCCGCCGCCGCACAACGGCAAATCGCGGCGGCATACCATGTGCGTAATTTAATGGTACGCCGAAAATCCGCTTATATATTCAATATCAGAAATCGGATATAATCTCTCCGCCGTTTAACAGCGCCTGCAGATTGTCTAAAAATCTTGTGCCGTAAATCTGATATGTCTTGTACCGCACATCACCGTTTACAACAACTATGCAGGTTCTGTCACTCTCGGAGCTGTAAAGCTCTACAACGTCCTTTCCGTTTACACCGTCATTTTCATCGCGATAATTGTAGGTAAAGCTGCAGATAAACTTGTTTTCGTCGGTTAAATCCTCTACATAAATCTTATCCGCATAGCACGACAGCATATACTGATAGAATGTGGTAAAGCTGCTTCTGTCTATCACCGTGTCGCCGAGCTTTATCTCCGAGCTGCTCGAGTCGCCTATGATAGAGAACTTGTACTCGTTTTTGTCCGTGTCAACAACCGTCACATTATCTACATAGTAGATATAAGGGCTTAAAAACAGTCTGTACAGCAGATTTTCCGGCTGTATATCAAGCCACGGCAGGGAGTCGGCGGCAAACTCATATATAACATCCTTGCCCGCAACCATGCCGTAGTAGCCGGTTACGGTTTCGGTCACCGCGCCGGTCTCCTCATCGGTCGATTTTTCGATAACCGGTGCGCCGATATACAGCTTGGTTACCTCCTCGCCGTTTACCATGCTTGCCGTGCAGGTCGGACTGTCAAAGCCGCAGTCCTTTTTGGTCTGCTCGTCGGGATTTACCGCAACCGCCTTTGTTGCGGACAGGCCGAACAGTCCGTATACTATATCCTGACACTTCTCATCATCGACAAGAATGTTATTGTGGCTCGACATCTTGTAGGTGGCATAGGTCGTGGCAAATTCCTTGTCGCTGTCCTGCTCTACCTTGTCAAGCACAAGGTCGTTTTCAAGGTCGGCGCGCTCGATACGGACACGGTCTACCGTGTCGTTTTCCGAATCGTATGCGTCTGTAAGGCTTGATAGCTGTACATAATCAAGCACATCACCCATCGCAAAGCTCAGCTGTGAATTTGTCACAAGGTAAACATCGTTGTTTTCATTGGTCTTGAAATACCACGCGCTTTCGCCCTCGTTATTGATTCCGACCGAGCAGCTTATCGGCTCGTACTTGTCGTCCTTGAAGGTCATTGAAAAGGTCGCTGTCGGGTTGTCAAAGCCGTATTTGGCTAAATCCTGCGCGTCCTTTTCCGCAAGCAGCTTTGCTTCAATACTGCCCGCGCCGCTCATTGCAGACGAATAGGACGAGCTGTTCGCGTATTCCTCGGGTATGCTGTCGATACCCCACTTTTCGCTTCCCAGACGGTTTATCGTAAACTCGCCGTTTTCGTTTTTGATTGTGAGCGTGGATATATCGTCCGCCTTGTACGACAGGAGCGTCAGCTCCTCGTCCGAGGAGGACGAGGCCTGCGTTTCGTCAGCGGGCTGAGTAAGCACCAGTACAAGCACCGCCGCACCGAGTACGGCAATGCCCGCGGCTGAGCCTATCAGAATTTTTGTGTTTTTTTTCATCGGGGAAAATCCTCTCTAAAGCAGCTGTGCGCCGGAATTACTTGTGTATTCTTCTTATCCATACTACAATGCCTGTTATAATAAGCAGTATGGGGAGTACAACTACAAACGCGATAACAAGGGCGTTTTTCTGTGCCTCGGTTATCTCAAAGGTCGAGGACGAGTAGGATTTGGGGGTAAGTGTGATGCCCGCCTCCTTGTCGCAGCTTACATTGAAGATATTCATGATAAACTGCGCGTTGTTAGCCTGTGCCGCAGAAAGGAAGGTGCTGCTCAGCAGCTCCATGCCGCCGACAGCCACGATACGGCTCGTATAAGGCTCGGTGCCCTCAAATCTCATCTTGTAGGACTGTACGACAGCGCCGTAGGACTTCTTCTCGGCGTTTGCGTCAGGCTCCCAGTTGTCGCCCGCGTTCTGCGGCTTGATTACCGCGCCGTCATAGGTAGAAAGCAGTACCTGCGTGGTCATGTTGCCGTAGCCCTCCCACTTTGTGGTGACTGCGCTCATGTTCTCGCCGAATACCGCCGAATCGTTAGAAAATTCGGAAAAATCGGTCTCGGGTACCTGGAACATCTGATAGGTGCGCTGTGACTCGTACGCGTAGTTTGCGTCGGTCTGATAGAGCGTACCCTTTTCGATTTTCAGTCCCCAGTCATCAAGCAGTCCGTCAAGGTTCGGGCTGTCGCCGAGCTTGGGATTTGAAACGTATATCAGGTTCTTGCCGAACTTGCCGTCATTGTCAAGCCATGCTGAGAGCTTGTTTATATCCGCTACCGCATAATCCTTATCGGGGCCGAATATGAATACGAAGTCATAATCTTCGCTTATCTTGTCGGTGAGTGTTATGTTCACGCTCTCTACAACATAGCTGTTTGTTTCAAGCAGGGTCTTAAGCGTCTGGTTTTCGGTCTCGCCGTAGCCTGTCAGCACCGCAACCTTTACGGGGTCGGTGTCGGTTACGTTCATGATAGCCGATACTACCGCCTGCTCGCAGTTTGCGTCTACTGAATCAATCTGATAGTAGCCGTACTGCAGATAGGTCTCGTTGTAGTTTACAGACAGATAGTCGTACTGGTCAAGCACCTTGACACGTCCCGTGCCCTCGCTCTCGACTACGATATTTCCCTGAGATATGGTTTCAGAATAGTTAGCCTGAAAGCCGGGGTTGGAAATAATGTCGATATAATCAAGGGTGATATTTCCGTTGCAGTTTGCTATCTTTTTAAGTACCTCGTTTGTCTGGTGAAAATAGGTACCCATGTTTGTAAACGTGCTTTCGTCATTTGTTACGGTAATCTTCACCTTATCGGTGATTGTTGCGAGATAATCCGCCGAGCTCTGCTCTATCGTGTAAAGTCCCGCGTCGGTAAGGTCGGCTGAGGCGGAAAATCTGTCGCCGAGCATTGTAATAATTATGTTTACAAGTACGACCGCCACGATGAATATTACCGTGAACAGCACCGACAGGCCGCCGTATTTGAGCTTTTTATTCTTAAACGGGTTCAGCGTCTTTTTTGCCTTGACCGTGTTTTCGCTGTTATTTTTCATTCTATTTTACCTTTCACCTTAATCATGCCCAACGCTTTTTCTCAAGCACTCTGACCGTGAGGAACAGGAATATGAATATCACGCTGAGGAAGAATATCACGCTTGACAGGCTGAATATTCCGCTTGTGATTTCCGCATAGCGCGAGTAGACAGATATGCTTTCGAGCGCCGTTCTGAAAATGCCGGACGGTATCTGACTTACGAGCGTATCAAGCAAAAGCACCATGAGATTTATAAAAAAGCTTCCGATTGCCGCTATCATCTGATTTTCGGTAAGCGATGACACGAAAAGTCCGCCCGCCACGAAAATTCCGCCGAGCAGCAGCAGTCCTACCGTATTGCCGAAGATAGGCAGCCACGATACATCGGCAAAGGTGGACATCACAAAGCCGTACAGCGGCATTACCGCAACGCCGATTGCGAATATCAAGTACGCCGCAAGAAACTTGCCCATAACTATGCCGAGCAGGCTGACAGGCGCCGTCAGCGTAAGCTGGTCGGTTTTCTGCTTTTTATCCTCCGCAAGCAATCTCATTGTCAGCAGAGGAACAAATACCATAAGTACAAGGAACATCATCAGGAATACGCTCGACATATCCGTTGAGCCCATATCCAGCGTAAACACCCAGAAAAACACGCCCGAAAAGGCGTAGAATATCGCAAGGAAGACATATCCGAGCGGAGAAGTAAAATACGCTTTAAATTCTCTTTTTAATATTGCAAGCATTAAGTTATCCGCCTTTCCGTTTACTTTGAGGACTTCTTGTTTGTATTTTTATCCTTGTCCTCGTCAACATGACCGTATATATCACCGGTCGTGATTTTAAGGAAGATTTCTTCAAGTGTAAGCTCGCTCGATTTCATCATAAGCAAGGGATAATTTCTTGAAGCAAGCCGCTTTGACACATCGCGTCTTATATCGCAGCCGTCATTTGCCGTGAGGAAGAACTCGCTGACACCCGGCTCTACGTTCTCCTTGTTTATGCGTACATCACGCATATCGGGGATAGTAGAAAGCAGCTTTTTTATATCGTTTGCGTTGCCCTCGGCGCGCACCGTCAGTTTGTGGTCGCCAGAGAGGTTGTGCACCAGCTTGTCTGCGTTGTCATTTGCTACTATCTTTCCGCGGTTTATAATTACTATCTTGTCGCATACCGCCTGTACCTCGGGGAGTATGTGACTGGAGAGGATAACCGTATGGTTTTTGCCGAGCCTTTTGATAAGGCTTCTTATCTCGATTATCTGCTTGGGGTCTAGGCCTACCGTCGGCTCGTCAAGGATAAGCACCGGCGGATTTCCGACAAGTGCCTGCGCAAGTCCGACACGCTGCTTGTAGCCCTTTGACAGGTTCTTGATTACGCGGTTTTTCACCTCGGTTATCTTTACAAGCTCGCATATCTCGCCGAGATGCGAGGCTATGGGCAGCTTGCACTTTTTCAGCCTGTACACAAACTTCAGATATTCCATGACCGTCATATCGAGATAAAGCGGCGGCTGCTCGGGCAGGTAGCCGATGAGCGCCTTTGCCTTTACCGGATCCTCAAGAATATCTATGCCGTTTATCAGCGCCTGTCCCTCGGTAGAGGAAAGATAACCCGTAAGTATATTCATGGTTGTGGATTTTCCCGCGCCGTTAGGTCCGAGAAAGCCGAGTATCTCGCTTTCCTCGGCGGTAAAGGATATGTTATCCACCGCGAGCTTAGCGCCGTAACGCTTAGTCAGATTTTTAACCTCAATCATTAAAGTGACCATTCCTTTCGTATAGACCGAATAAAGCTTCGGACAGCCCCGCCCGCAGGCAGAGCATACAACTATTAAAGTGTATACCGAAAAAGTGAAACCTGTGTGACAGCAAAGTGTATTATTGTATTATATTACTATTCCTGTGCCGCGAGCTTGTCTGCTTCAAGCTGCCGTGCAAGCTCCTCTATTCCGTCAAATTTCTTCTCGGGGCGTATAAATTTCAGCAGGCTGACCCTTATATTCTGTCCGTAAAGGTCGCCGTCAAAG
>CAMEKZ010000098.1 GCA_945921635.1 uncultured Clostridia bacterium | reverse complement strand
CGGCGCCCGAGCCGTGGGATATGCCCGGCTATGACAGCAAGGTCATTATGGCGGCGGGCGCGTTTACTATGGGCGCAAGTATTGAGCTGTCGGCTGACGCACCGCTCAGAGAGCCGTACGCGGTATGGCTCCAGGGCGGCATAACCTATCCCACAGGCAGACTTGGCATACTGCTCGCGGCACAGTCGATGCTGGAAAGCGGCTTGCTGTTTAGATAATTTTTTACAAGCTACAACAAACGAAAGGAAGATATATCCCATGATTAGAAGCATGACCGGCTTCGGCAGAGAACACGCCATTATAAACGGCAGAGAAATCCTTGCCGAAATCAAGAGCGTAAACCACAAGTATTTTGAATTCAGCGCAAAGCTGCACCGCAGCTACAGCTACCTTGAGCCACGACTCAAAACTCTGTTGAAGGAGAAGATAACCAGAGGAAAGGTAGAGCTTTCGCTCTCGGTGTACAATATCGATGTTAAGGACACTACCGTCAGAATAAACGAGAACATAGCGGCAGGCTATATCGAGGCTGTCCGCAAGGCTGCGCCAGACCTCGGACTTACCGACAACCTCTGCGCGACCGACTTGTTCCGCATACCTGACGTGTTCACGGTAATCATGGAGGAAGAGGACGAGGAGGCTATCTGGCAGGATATTTCTTCGGTCGTAAATGCGGCGCTTGACAAGTTTGTCGCTATGCGCGAGGCGGAGGGCGCGGCGCTGAAAGCGGACGTGCTTGAAAAAGCGGCAAATATCGAGCAGATGGTAGGAAAAATCGAGCAGTATTCTCCCGAGAGCACCGAGATGTACCGCAAAAAGCTTGAGGACCGGATGAAAGAGGTGCTGGAAAGCACCGAGATAGACGAGCAGAGGATTTTGCTTGAAGCGGCGATTTTCTCGGAGAAAACCGCAGTCGATGAGGAAACCGTCAGACTGCGCTCGCACATAGCACAGCTGCGCGAAATGATGGAGAGCGAAAAGGAAATCGGAAGAAAGATTGATTTTCTTATTCAGGAGATAAACCGCGAGACTAATACTATAGGGTCAAAGTCGGCGGATATTCGTATTACACGGCTGGTTGTGGATATGAAGAGCGAGATTGAGAAGATAAGAGAGCAGATACAGAATATTGAATAATCAAGACTAAATATTGGAAAATGAATAATAAATTCCGCGCCCTGTACGATGTACAGGGCGCGGGGTGGTTTTTTGGGGTTAATTTCCGTTTATGGCGGAGTATAAGTCGTCAATTTCGGAGTAGGTTTTTCCTTTGTAAGCCGACCATTGGATTGTTACTTGTAAAAGGAAAAAATAAAACCGTAGTAGAATACTCGTTATCGGGCATCAGAATCATATCGGAGCGGCTGAATGGCAAGAACGCTTAACTACGCATTTACCCGACGATTTGAAAAGCGGTATTCCTACTGTTGATGAGCAGACATTAATTATGAGTCCCCTGTCAATTCGGACAAGGGACTTTTTATTCACAAAATCATACACTCCTCCACGCTCCCAAGCGCCAGCTTGTCATTCGGATAATACCGTAATAAATCCAGCTCATACAAAAGCGAGTACATCGCAACCCGCTTGTGCGTGTCGGGGTAGGAAAACAGCGCGGGTGCGAATTTTTCGAGCATCTTTGTAAGCGCCATGCCCGACTGCTTATTATCCGACTGCGGGACAAAAGGATTTTTGCTCATGCGGTCAAACATATCGAGGATATAATCCCTCGGCGCGGCGCATAGTGTTTCATAGTCAAGCAGCCAGACCTTGCCGTTTGAGTCGGCGAGCAGGTTGTCAAAATGCAGGTCGCTGTAGCACAGCCCGTAGTCGCACGGAGCGAGACAGTCCGCGTTTTCATTCGCAAAATCACGAACGCGGTCTGCGAGTATGTGCGGGATTTTTCCCGCGCCGTCAAGCTCGGCGCATAAATCCAGAATTTTGCCGGATATGTGATTTTGCCAGTTTTCGGGCACGGCAAAAATATCTCCGGTGCCGTCAAGGCCGCGGGAGGTAAGGTCAAGCGCAATATCGGCTATCCGCCTAGCGTAGCTCTCGCGCTTAGCGTCTGTGAGCTTGTGCCAGGTGCGGTAGATGGACGTGCCGTAAATGCGCTCCATTATTATATAATCCTCGCCGTAGTCTATCATCGCGGGGGCGTACGGCGCGGCGGCGCGCTCGTAGAACCAGCGCTCTTTTAAAAAGCCGGATTTGTTTCTGCCGTAGATTTTTACGGCGTATTTTTCGGTCAGCCAGACCTCGCTTAAATAGCTTACGGTGGATTTTTTTAAATCGTTGTAGTTCAGCTTGTGAGCCGATAAAATTTCCTGCGGTGTCATGATGCACCTCCATGATTTTAGTTTACCGCAATTTAACTAAAAAGTCAAGAAAAAAAGAGAAAAATAGTGGAATGTTGCACAAATAATATTGAAAAAAATACCGATATGTGGTATGATATTATCAGAAGTTTGCGGTTTTTAAAAGCGTGATAAAATAAAAAGCCAACACGGCTTACTTATAAGAAAGGATATAATATGGAAAACAGGATTATAATTGACGGTGCGATGATGTCGCAGATGAACTTTTCTCTACAGCAAAACTATGTGCCGCTGTTCAGAAATCTCCTGCTCACCAACATCACCGATACCGAGATAAAGGACGCGACGCTGAGAATCAGCTTTGACCCTGCCTTTGCAAAGCCGTACGAAACGGTTATTTCGTCGCTTATGCCGAATGTCACGGTTGAAGTATCACCTGTCAACATTATATTATCCACCGACTTTTTGTTTTCCATGACCGAGAGAACGGTAGGCAGCATAAGCATTGAGATTTTCAGCGCGGAGGGGCTATTATGCTCTGAGAGCAAGCAGATTGACATACTGGCATACGACCAGTGGACGGGTGCTTCTCTTATGCCCGAGCTTATAACAGCCTTTATCACGCCGAACCACCCGGCGGTCAGAGAAATCGCCGCGCTCGGCGGAGAGTACCTGCAAAAATGGACGAACGACCCGTCCTATACCGCGTATCAGACCCAGAACCCGAACAACGTAAAATTACAGATGGCGGCGATTTATGCCGCTTTACAGCAGAAGAATATCGCGTACAATCTACCGCCGGCAAGCTTTGAGGGCGCGCAGAGGGTGCGTCTGCCGTCAGATGTATTGCAGGAAAAGGGCGGCACCTGCCTTGACCTTGCTGTGCTGTACTGCGCCTGCCTTGAAAGCGTGGGACTTAGCCCTATGCTTATATTCACCGACGGTCACGCCTTTGCAGGCTGTCACCTCGAAGAAGAAACCTTCCCCGAGTGCGTAGTGTATGATTTTTCCGCTCTGACAAAACGCACGGCGGTCGGCATAGACGAATTATGTCTTGTAGAGTGCATCGACTTTACCGCGGGGAAAAATACCGATTTTGACCACGCGGTAAAGCACGCAAATGACACGATGGAAAAGCACGAGGAATTTCAGTTCGCGGTCGATGTCTCACGCTGCCGCGGCAGCGGAATACGGCCGATGCCCTCGCGCGTTATCGAAAACGGTACATACAAGCAGGCGGACTACGGCGAGCGCACGGCAAAGGAAATAACCGGCGCACCGTCCGAGATAGATATGAGCCTGCACCTTAAAACCGCCGAGGGCAGGGAAATAACCAAGCAGACGGTATGGGAGCGAAAGCTGCTTGATATGAGCCTTAGAAACAGCCTACTGAACTTCCGCCCGACAAGCGCAAATTTACAGCTTATGACTGCGGATCTAGGACTGCTTGAGGACGAAATAGCGGACGGCAGAGAGTTCAAGGTCATGCCTGCGCCGTCGGACTTTACGATAGAGCTTTCCGACTCGAGAATTTACGAGATTGAGACCAAGAAGGACGTTATCTCGACTATTGCAGAATCGGAGTTCAAGAGCGGCAGAATGCGTACCTTTGTGTCGGATGACGAGCTTGAGCGCACTATGAAAAAGCTCCACCGCGCGGCAAAGGTCAGCATAGAGGAAAACGGCGCGAACACGCTTTATCTCGTGCTCGGCTTCTTGCGCTGGTTTGAGACCGACAAGAGCGAGCGGCCGCGCTATGCGCCGCTTGTGCTGATACCCGTGGATATTGTAAAAAAGGTGCAGGATAGGAGCTACAGCCTGCGGGTGCGCGATGAAGACACACAGATGAACATAACCCTGCTCGAAATGCTGAGGCAGAACTTCGGTATTGATATAACGGGGCTGTCGCCGCTACCCGAGGACGAGAGCGGAGTGAACCTCCCGCTTGTGTTCAACACGGTTAGAAAAGGCGTAATGTCAAAAAGCCGCTGGGATATAGAGGAGTACGCATTTCTCGGTCAGTTCTCTTTTAGCCGCTTTATCATGTGGAACGATATACGCAACCGCTCGGACGACCTGAAAAAGAACAAGGTGGTAGCAAGCCTTATTTCCGGCAAGATGGAGTGGACGGCAAAGGATATAAATATGTCGGCACACGAGCTTGACGAAAAGCTGTCGCCGTCCGAGATGGCGATACCTACCAGTACCGACTCGTCGCAGCTTGCGGCAATTTACAGCGCGGCGCAGGGAGAAAGCTTTGTACTGCACGGCCCTCCGGGCACGGGTAAGTCGCAGACTATCACAAACATGATAGCAAATGCGCTGTACAACGGTAAGACAGTCCTGTTTATAGCGGAGAAAATGGCGGCGCTGTCGGTGGTACAGAAAAGACTCGCGAAAATCGGACTTGCGCCGTTCTGCCTTGAGCTTCATTCAAACAAGGCGCAGAAGCGCGCGGTGTTAAGTCAGCTTGAAAGCACTCTGAACATCGGTAAAATAAAAGAACCCGAGGGCTATGCCGAGTGCGCCGAAAAGCTTCACGCACTCCGCAAAAACCTTAACGGCATAATGGAGAGTATACATAGGGTGCGCCCCTGCGGTATGTCGGTGTACGATTTAATCGTGCATTATGAGCAGAACATAAAGTACAAGGGGCTTGTCACCTTTACTGCCGAGCAGGTGTCGGCTATGGGCGCGGACAGCTATGAAAAATGTATTGACGCGGTTAGAAAAGTCGCTACCGCGGGCAGAGAATGCGGCAGCTATGCGGAAAACCCGCTGATATACTATCAGAACAGAAATTACTCGATAGAGCTGCGCGAGGCGGCAGGAAAAGCCCTGTCGGAGTATATCGCGGCGGTAGGCGCATCTAAGGCTGATGCTGATAGAATATCCGCAGAGCTCGGCCTTGCGGCGGATAGCTTTGATACATATATCGCGGTGTGCGAGGCTATTTCGGCGGCGGCAGGCGCAAAGCATGATTTATCCGCGCTTGCGGCGGACAGCGCATTTGATATGAAGTACGGCGCGCTGTCACAGCTTTGCGACAGCGGAGTAAATATGAACAGGGCAAAAGCCGAGATAGAGGGCTCATATCAGAGCGGTATTCTCGATTATGACGCGGACAACGCGGCGCTTCGATGGCGTGCGGCGGAGCAGAAGTGGTTTTTACCGAAATTCTTCGCACAGAAAAAGCTGATAAAGGAGCTTAATCTCTACGCGAAAACGCCCGTCACACAGCAGAATATCACAGCAGAATATGAAAAGCTGTCGGAGTATAAGAGGCTTAAAAATACCGTGTCGCAGGCAAGCACGGAGCTTACCTCTGCGCTTGCGGGGCTGTGGCTTTCCGAGCAGTCGGATTTTGAACTGATACAGTCGGCACTCGCTGACAGTAAGAAGCTGCATGACGCGGCTGAGAGCTTAAAGCTCGGCGGAGCGCAAAAGGCGGAGGTTATGCAGAAGCTGTCGCAGATAAGCGGCGCGGATAGAATCTCCGAGAACTGCGGCAGGCTGAAAGCGGCTGTAAATGCGCTTAAAACTGACTTTGCCGTAGATACCGAGGAAATGCTCGCGGGTGAAAACTGGTGCGAAGGCTCAAAGAATATAGCACAGGGTATGCTCGACAATATCGGCGGGCTTAAAGACTGGAGCGCGCTGTTATGCACGCTTGACGAGCTTAAAAATCTCGGTGCGGGATATCTGCGGAGTGTGCTGTGCGGCGGCATTGTTTACGGTTTCGTCGGACAGCGTGCTGAGCGACTTCGGCGGGGCACAGCTTGACGATTCGATAGCAAGGTATAAGGATATAATTTCACAGTTTGAGGAGCTGACTGTAAAGGAGCTTGCGGCAAAGCTGTCAGCAAAGCTGCCGACTGTCGGCACGTCAAACGCGGGAAGCGAGATAGGCATTTTACAGAAAGCTATTAAGAGCGGCGGCAGAATGATGCCGATAAGAAAGCTGTTTGACAGCATACCGAATCTCCTGCGCAGAATGTGTCCGTGTATGCTGATGAGCCCGATTTCGGTAGCGCAGTATATCGACCCCGCGTACCCGAAATTTGACCTCGTTATCTTCGATGAGGCGTCACAGCTGCCGACCTGCGAGGCGGTGGGCGCGATTGCGCGCGGTGAAAACGTGATTGTTGTAGGCGACCCGAAGCAGCTCCCCCCGACCAGCTTTTTCACCACAAACTCGGTGGACGCGGAAAACCACGAAAAAGAGGATCTGGAGAGCGTGCTGGACGACTGCCTTGCGCTGTCGATGCCGCAAAAGCATCTGCTGTGGCACTACCGTTCGCGGCATGAGAGCCTTATCGCGTACAGCAACGCGAAGTATTATGATAACAAGCTGATGACCTTCCCGTCACCTAACGACCTTGTGTCCGAGGTGAGCCATGTAAAGGTAGAGGGTTATTACGACAAGGGCTCGTCTAAGCAGAACAAGGCGGAGGCAAGGGCGGTTGTCGATGAAATCGTACGCAGGATGTCCGATGAAAAGCTGCGCCGCGACAGTATCGGCGTTGTTACCTTCAGCCTTGTACAGCAGGTGCTGATAGATGATATGCTGGCGGACGAGTACAGGAAAAATCCTCAGCTTGAAGCGTGGGCGAACGAGATGTACGAGCCGATACTTATCAAGAACCTTGAAAACGTACAGGGTGACGAGCGCGATGTTATTCTGTTCTCGGTCGGCTACGGACCCGACAAGGACGGCAAGGTGTCGATGAACTTCGGCCCGCTGAACCGCGACGGCGGCTGGCGCAGACTGAACGTAGCTATTTCCCGCTCGCGCAAGAAGATGATAGTATATTCGGTTATCACCCCCGACCAGATAGATTTGTCGCGCACGCGCTCGGACGGCGTGGCGGGACTTAAAGGCTTCCTAGAATTTGCACAGAAGGGCAAGAACACCCTGTCGGTAAAGCAGGACGCTATGTCGGCGCAGGAGGGCATCGAGAGAGTAATAGCTGACGAGCTAATCTCGGCAGGCTATGACGCAAAGTGCAATATAGGCTGCTCGGACTATAAGATTGATATAGCCATAGTAAACCCCGACAACCCCGATATGTACCTGCTCGGCATCATGTGCGACGGTAAAAATCACCTTGAAGCGGCGACCGCGCGCGACAGGACGGTATTACAGCCGAGCGTACTGAGAGGACTTGGCTGGAATATAATGAATGTCTATGTGCTTGACTGGCTTGATAACAAGGAAAAGGTTTTGCAGAAGATAAGGGCGGCAATTGATACGGCTCTTGAGAATTACCGCAACAAGCCGGCGGAAGAAGCCGTACCCGATACCGCACCCAAAAAGCAGGAGATAAGCTTTGAAAAGGAGGAGAGTGTGTCGGCGCTTGACCGCTGTCAGAGCTATGTCCCGTTCGAGCCGTATACGATAGGCACGGCGGAGGAGTTTGCAAAGCCGGAAAATGCCGATAAAATAAAGCAGGCTATAGCGGGTGTGCTTAAAGCCGAAGCACCGATAAGCCGCGATTCGCTTTATAAAAAGGTGCTTTCCTGCTGGACGATAAGCCGCGGCGGCGCGGCGGTGAAAAACGCCTACGACAGCGCGTTCTCCGCGCTGAGCATTTACACGACGTCGGGTATAAATAATGAGTTCTGCTGGCTGTCCGAGGAGCAGGCGGCGGGCTATGAAATATGCCGCGTGACAAAGGACGGCTGCGAAAAGCGCGGCATGGACGAGATAGCGCCAGAGGAGATAGCCTGCGGAGTAAGGCTGATACTGACCGACCAGATTTCTATGGCGCGCGGCGAGCTTATTAGAGAAACGGCAAGGCTGTTCGGCTTTGCACGGCTCGGCGGAGTGATTGAATCCTGCGCGGATATAGGTATACATTGTGCGCTGGCGAGGGGATTTGTCACGGTTGATGAGAATGATAAGGTTACGCTGAAAGAATAAGTTTATCTTGATTTCCCGCCGATTTTGGCGGGAAATCAGCTTGTCGAAAAAGTGATTTTTCGACAAGCTGTCAGACTTCGAGAAACACG
>CAMEKZ010000097.1 GCA_945921635.1 uncultured Clostridia bacterium | reverse complement strand
TTAAACGCCGCCCTCGCCGTATCCTTTATCCTGCTTTGTGTAATCCCGTCAAGCCTTGCCGGTACGGTAAAATCATACGAGCGGGCAATATAGTCGCTGTTCTTGTCTGCCTTGCTGTCGCACTCGATAAGCTCGCCTATTGCTATTCGCTGATTATAGGTGCTTGTGCTGAGCACGGCACATTCGATATTCCTGCCCTTTATTTCATTTTCCACAATAATAATCGGGTGGTGAGAAAAGGCGGTTTTTATAGCTTCTTCAAGCTGCTCGCGGTTTTCTGCGCGGTACGCGCCGATTGACGAGCTGCAGTTTGTCGGTGCGGCGTACATCGGATAGCTGAGCCTGCTTTCAGCTTTGGCTATCGCCGTGCTTAAATCATTTATCGCCGAGCGGTCGAGTGTAATATATTCTCCTACATCAATCCCCGCGTCGGTGAGCAGCATATTTGTCAGCTTTTTATCAAGGCAGGCGTTTGCCGCCGCAAGGTCGTTTCCTATAAGCGGAAGACCTGACAGCTTGCAAAGTCCCTGTATACGTCCGTCCTCGCCGTATTTTCCGTGAAGAACGGGAAATACGCCGTCTACACGGTGTATGGTGGTCTGACCGTCTGCCATAATTTTAATCACGCCCTTGTGCAGAGCATCGGGACTTAATATACACGAGCAGCAGTCGCTGTCCTTTTCCCACTCTCCGCTCGGTATATTTTCATAGCTTCCGGGATAGAAAAGCCAGCGACCCGCGCGTGTGATACCGATAGGCAGAGCCTCGTATTTATCTTTCGGCATTCCGCACAGCACGCTGTATGCGGTTCTAAGCGACGCCGCGTAGTCGGCAGACGCACCTCCGAACAGCACCGCAATCCTCTTTTTAGCCATAAACAGTACATTCCTTCCTTTTGTCGGTTTATCAGAAAAAATAAGGCGATTTTAATTTTATAAACAATAATAAATAGTATACCACATTCGGCAGTTATTTTCAAGTAAAACGGAAAATAAAACCTGATTTTTTATTTATCTTCTATGAATAAATTTTTGGTGCGATTTTTGTGTTTTTCTACAAAAATGCTTGTATATTTGTCAAAATGATTCAGCTGATTGACAAAAAAGAAATACCATGATAAAATAATTATATTGCAGCAGAAAGGAAATATCTGAATATCTATGGAAATACTTGAAGTTAAAAATCTCACCAAAACCTACGGAAAAGGCGAAAGCCTGATAAAAGCGGCAGACAGCATATCTTTCACCGTGCCCAAAGGACAGATGGCGGCAGTGGTAGGGGCAAGCGGCTCGGGAAAATCCACTCTGCTGCATATAATAGGCGGTGTTGAAAAGCCGGAAAGCGGAAACGTGCTGGTAAACGGCACGGATGTGTACTCACTTTCCGAAAAAGAGCTTGCCGCATACAGACGGACAAAGGTAGGACTTATCTATCAGTTTTACAACCTTTTACCTATTCTCAATGTTTCCGATAATATAACCTTACCTACTTTTATGGACGAAAAAAAGCCCGATGAGAAAAGGCTTGCGGAGCTTTTAGAGCTGCTCGGACTGTCTGACAGGGCGAGTCACCTGCCGTCACAGCTGTCGGGCGGGCAGCAGCAAAGAGCGGCTATTGCGAGGGCGCTTTTTTCTTCTCCTGATATACTGCTTGCGGACGAGCCGACAGGAAACCTCGACTCAAAGAGCAGCGAGGAGATAATTACCTTGCTCAGAACCACAAGCGAGCAGCTCGGTCAGACCATGCTGATAGTTACTCACGATGAAAAAATAGCCGCACGGTGCGACAGAATAATAACCGTATCGGACGGCAGGATTGTAGGCGACGAGGTGACTTCATAATGAAATCGACAGCTTCGCTTGCAATGAAATATCTGAAATACATGAAGCGGCAGACGATTTTTTCTTTGCTCAGCATAACTGCGGCGGTTGTTGTCATAACCTTTATTTTTACCGCCGTATCTACAATTTTCGTCTGCTGCAAAAATATCGAGTATGCCAAAAACCCGTGGCACGCGTCTGTCTACGCTGAGGGGTTTACAGATGAAGCGTTGAACGCGGTAAAAAACAGCGAGGATATAGAAAATATCGAAAAAATAGGCGAAAATAACTATGTTCTGCGGTACAAGACCGATGTCTACGACTGCTATAAAGCAACGGATAACGCACTGAAAAATGCCGGCTGTACTGTTGATGACTATGGCAAGATTTTTTCAAAAACCGGCACGTCCGTCACATATTACTTGAATGACAGCCTGCTATTTTTTGAACAGGTTGGCCATATTGCAAAGGCGAATATGGTTACGCTTCTTGCGATGATTTATATTGTTATACTGGTCATTATTTTCTTCGGCAGATTTGTAATTGATACTGCGTTTGAGATTTCGTCAAAGGAGCGCTCACGCCAGTTTGCCGTCCTGCGCTCTGTAGGTGCATCAAAGCGGCATATCATAGGCATAATCCTGCATGAGAGCGTATATCTGTCGGTGATTGCAATACCGCTCGGTATGTTGCTCGGAGTAGGTGCGTCATGGGTTGTTTACGAAATGGTCAAATCGGCGGGATTTTTTGAGGCGTTTGCGCAGTTTACCGTAGACACAAGCACCATAGCGGAGTTTAGCGTCTCTCCGCTGTTTCTGATAATTGCGGCGCTGACCTGCTTTGTATGGGTGCTTCTATCTGCTTATGCTACTGCCGCAAGGGTGAATAAATCGTCAATCACGGCAACTATCAGAGTCGATGCCGAGGCAGTTAAGCTTCCGAAGAAAGCCGCAAAGAACCAAAAGCCTAAGACCGCAAAGCATATTACTTTAAAGCTTGCGCTGAAAAATGTCACACGCAATAAAAAGCGCTTTGCCGTGAGCGTAGTGTCAATATCACTTTCGATGATATTGTTTACCTCGTTTGCGTATTTCACGCAGACAGGCAAGGCAAGCGCCGAGGCGTTTATAAACCTGTCCGCCTACGATTTCAGTGCGGACATAAATATAGGTATGATTGCTGAAGAAGACACAACCATACCGCCGAAGCTGGAAGCAGATTTAGCGGGCAGCGGAATGTTTACGGATATACAGCCGGTTTTGTATTTATTCGGCGATATTGCTGAGCCGCCTGTATCGGATGATGCTTCTGCTCTTATTAACGGCTCATTAAGCTGTAGAGTTATGTTTGTCAATGAAAACACATACAACATGATTACAGGTAGCAATCCGCCTGTGCCGTATCAGACGCTTGCAGATGAAAATAAGACGGTAGATGTCAATTTTTGTCACATTGGCAGGGAAAAGGTGAGAATACTGGATTTAGACGATATGTCGTCAGTTAGTATAAACTGCGATTATTACGAAAAAAGCAACACGCCGGAGTATACCGAAGACGAAAACGGAAATAAAGAGCAGTATTACCCGACTGTGTGGCTTAACGAAGCTCTGAGCTTTGATATTGCGGGTGTCTGCGATACCGCGCTTGCCGAATACAAAAGCTCGCCCTATACCTTTACGCTGATAGCCGCCGAGCCAAATACGGAGCGCTATAATAAATATCTGTCCTGCCATGGTGAATACATACATTTCAATCTTATTGACGGTGCAGATAACGACAGCGCCGAAGCGGTACTCGGAAAAATCGGTGAGAGCTATGACAGATTCAGCTTCGAAAACTATTACCTGCAAAGAAAATCCGCAAACGATACCCTCTTTTCGGTAAAGCTTATCGGATATTCGTTGATTATCCTTATCTCGCTGATAGCAATTATAAATGCGGTGAACACGATTGTTACAGGTATACTGAACCGCCGCAGAGAGTTTGCCGTGCTGAAGTCGCTCGGCATGACAAAATCGGGCGCGGTAAGGCTGGTTACTGTCGAATGTGCGCTTTATGCCGCTATTTCAGGTATAATTGCGCTTGCCGTATCTGGACTTTTACTGCTGCTCACATCTCAGAGTATGAATATGATGCTGGTAGACGGAACTACCTTAGCATCGGTTGTTTCGTATGGAGAGCTTGTGCCGTACGCGCTGATAACAATACCCGCGGCGTTTGTGATATGCCTGATCGCGGCGGTGATACCTTTGCGGATTATAGGAAAGGCAAGCATAGCCGATGAGATAAGACAGTTTTAACCGAATATATCTGAATATCTGAAAACCCCGCAGACGTTTTGCCTGCGGGATTTGTATATTGTATATTGTATATTATATTGTATTAAGTGACCTCAGTCATTATATCATCAAGACCCGTGTCGGACGAGCCCTTGAACAGCACGGCGTCGTTTTCGCGGATATTCAGCTTTAAAAACTCGGTAAGCGCTTCCTTGGTTTCAAATAATGCCACGAATTTGTGCTTTAAATCTGCCGTTTCGGCAATAGCGGCGGTTACCTTACCGTAACACACGGCAATATCCACCGAGCATTTGTTTATAAGCGAGCCTACTCTGCGGAACATATCCCGCTCGTATTCATCACCCTCGCCGATTTCGGAAAATACCGCTATCCTGCGCGCAGTATCGGGGATAAACGATGAGCACAGCTCTTTAAGTGCCGCGCCAACGCTCTCGCCGCCGGTGTTTTCAAAATCGGAAATAACATACACGCCCTTTTCGTTGCGTACCTTGTTAAGCCCCGAGGTTTTGCGGTATTTTTCTATAGAGGAGATAATCTGCTTTGCGGGGATTCCCATTATCTCGCCTAGCGCAAAGGTAGCAAGCGCCTGATATACGCTGTGCTTGTCGTCCGAATAAAGCTCAATATGGAAGCTGTCCGCACCCTTGATTATATCAAATGAAATTTTGTTTTCGCCGAAAACAATGTTATCGCCGCAGTAGTCGGAGGATTTGTTGTCAACGCCAATTGTGATAATATCCTGCGCTATTGAGAAAATGCCCGCGAGGTTTTTGTCGTCGATATTTATAATAACAGCGCCTGCCTCGGTCATTCCGCCGCAGATTTTAAGCTTATCCTCAATAAGCTGCTGCTTAGTAAGGTCTCTAGGGTTTTTCGAGCATACCGCGCTGGGAATAATAGCAACATCAAAATTTGCGGTCCTTGATACCTTTTCAACATTTCCGTCCTGCACGCAGGAAACATTTATAAGCGCCGCGCCGGTTTTCTTGGCGGAAGACAGTATCGCTCTTTGCATAGAGCTGTAGTTGTTGTCGGCGGAAACGGATTTTACAATATCCATTCTGTCGCCGAGCATCTGAGCCGCCATACCTATCGGGTTGATTTTGTCGGGGCAGTCAAGTATGCCTATAGTCCAGAGTCCGAGCTTAGCTTTTATAAGTCCGGTCATGCTGTCCTTTGCGCGTGCAATATTGTCAACAACTATGTTCGGTATGCCCGGGACGGGACTTTCGCTGATAACAACGCCCGCACCTTTTTCCGCGGCTTCTCTCGCGGACTGCTCGTTTTCCGCAAAATACGCACATCCGCTCTTTATTTTCTGTTTGCCGAAGCAGGCGGTGGTTATAGCCGGATTCCCGACATTTCTCTGAGTGACGGACAGCGCATCGCATATCTCGTCAACGGTTAAGAATGAGTCATCGGACTGAACGGCCTGCTCCTCTGCTTTTTTACCGCTTAGCGATTCAAAATTGTTGAAGGTAAAATCCATCAGAGTTATTGCGTCGTAGAACGCGTATTTCATCTGCTTGGTGTTTTCCGCGCCGAGTATGACAGCCAAAATCTCTTCACCGAATTTGTCCTTGGGAGGCAGGGCAGAGCAGGCAAGGCACGCCTTTGAGCGCACGGTATAGCCGCTTTTTATGCCTATCGCCGTTTCGTAGCGGTAGCGTCTGTTCTGGCTGTTTACAAGCAAATTGGTATTCTGAAGCAATCTTTCTTCGCTCTTGTTAGTCGGGGCGATTATGTATTTGTCTGTGCTCGCAATCATTCTGAAGGTGCGGTTTGTCATGCAGTAACGGCAGATAATTGCCATATCGTAGGCAGTGGAAAACTGCTCCGCGGTAAAATGACCGCCTGCGTCGGTGAGCGTAGTATTTACCGCGCCGATTGATTTTGCCTTGCTTTCCATAAGCGCGGTGAATTTGTCCTTGTCACCGCTTATAAACTCAGCAAGAGCAAACATCGAATCGTTAGCCGAAACAAGCATCATTGAATATACTAAATCGAGTACCGAAATATTCTCACCCGCTTTAAGCGAGATTGACGCCGAACCCTTCCACTTTGCAATCTCGTTTACAACGCTTTCCGAAACGGTGACAGTATCCGCAGGATTGCATTTCTCGAGCGCGATAATCGATGCTAATATCTTCGTGACAAAAGCAGGATACATTTTCAGCTTGGCGTTTTTTTCGAGAAGTATTTTTCCCTCGTTCTGAGTTACGACAATTGCCGCCTGAGCGTTGATTTCAGGCATCTCGGTCTTTTGAACCGCGTTTACCTCGGACATGATATCACCCTTTCAGATTTTTACCCTCATACTATTATAGATTAAACAGCTGATAATGCTGAAAATTTTCGGTTGACGTATATTACAAAACAGATTAAAATACCAATTTAAAAATAATAATACAGCGGCTATGCAAAACAGCAGGAACTACCGCAAAGGTACGGTATCATAAAGAAATGCTATTTTATACTAATTATAGCACTTTATTTATCAAATTTCAATCGTTTGAGAGAACAATTTACAAATTTTAAAAATTATTTTTCAAATAAATTTATTTTTTGTCTGGAAGTGTTGACAAATTGCTCCAAATGATTTATAATTATCACAACTAGAAGTGTATCTAGTATTGGATGGCAACTTTTAATTTCAATTTTATGTAAGCGTAGGAAAATTATATTTGTTATCGGTTTCCAAGGGTTATATGGGCCGATTCAGAGTTTGGAGGTTAATTACGATGATTGATAATGCTGCTACCAATTACACAGATAAGCCGCAGCTCAGCGCAAGACTGAAGGTATTAAGAAAGATTATAGCATTTGTATTTGCTATCAATATGCTTATTACCAGACTGTTTGGCGGAGCGGGCGTTTCTGTAAATACCCCTGTACAGCAGTATTCACCGGTTGAAGGCTCGTCGCAGACATACGTCACCGACAGCGTTTACAGCACGGAGCTTCCGTCTGTGCTTTCAGCAACCGAATTCAGTTCTACCGTTGAGTCCGACCTTTCCGCAAAGTATGACAAGCTGCTCGGCGATACATACAATGATGTATTCGGATATGCAGCAGGCTTTGCACTTTTTACTGAGGAAGATGCTACCGTTACCGGTGCGGACTGCGGCGGACGTATTGCTACAGGCGGCGATTTCACAGCTGAATGTGGTTGGTACGATATCAATAATTCTGACCCCAACAGGTCAGATGAAAATGCAGCTGCTTCGCTTATCTGCGGCGGCACTGCAAATGTTTACATCAACAATGGCAATATCTGGGCTAACGAGCTTGGCAATATAAATAATAACGCTAACGGAACTATTACCGTAGGCGGAGTGGGCAGCGCAGATTCAAAGCTGAATTTTGCAGATACTTTTGCACACCTCAGAGAGTCTTCTGCTCATCTTGCAGCTCTTGAGGCAAACGGTCTGTACAGCGGCGGCTATGGCTCTATCAGCTGCACCGGATATGACGAGGGTGTAAATGTATTCACGTTTACAGCCGACCAGTGGAACGAAATGACGGGCGGCTATATGTTCGGTCTGTCGTTAAATGTTCCTGAGGGCTCTACTGTTTTAATTAACATAATCGGCGGAGATGAGGATACTGATGTTAATCTGCATATGCACAGCATACAGCTTAACAACAGACAGATTCAGAATACCGAGAAATTCGGCAAGATTCTGTTCAATGTTACCGACGCCGGAAACGTTACATTAAACGGCTTTAACGGCTCTTTGCTCGCACCTAATGCTCATGTTGAGGGCGAGGGCTGGCATCAGAACGGTCAGATAATCTGTAAGTCATATTACGGTAATACAGAGTTTGGATTAAATCCTTTTGATGAGCCGGACAGTGATGACGATTTCGATTTCGGTGATACAGATACAGATACTGATACTGATACTGATACTGATACCGATTCGGATTCCGACAGTGATACTGATACAGATACAGACACTGACTCTGATTCAGATACAGACACAGATACTGATACTGATACCGACACGGACACAGATACAGACACAGATACGGACACAGATACAGATACCGATACGGACACTGACACAGATACCGATACTGACACAGATACCGATACGGACACTGATACAGACACAGACACGGACACTGACACAGACACAGATACCGACACGGACACAGATACGGACACAGATACGGACACAGACACAGATACGGACACGGACACTGATACAGATACCGATACCGATACTGACACTGATACAGACACAGATACAGACACAGATACCGATACAGATACTGATACAGATACCGATACAGACACTGACACTGATACCGATACTGACACAGATACAGATACCGACACTGACACAGATACGGACACTGA
>CAMEKZ010000096.1 GCA_945921635.1 uncultured Clostridia bacterium | reverse complement strand
GCTGTCGGCATGGAAGAGAAAAATTCAAAATCGGCTTCACGCAGATTTTCGTATGTATAAAGCAGCGAACCTTGATGTGAGCCATAGCACCATTTATCTCCGCCGTTTTTATAGCTTAGCATATAGTCCTCACGGTTGCCCCGTATAAACCATGTTCTGTACCTTGAAGAAATATCGTGCAGAAGCTCTATCGTCCTTTCGGGATAAGGAAAATCCGAAATATAGTCGCCGAGAAACGCTATACCATCGATATTGTTTTTATCAATCAGGTCAATGCAGGCGGCAAGCGCGCGGTGGTTGCTGTGTATATCGGCAAGCAGAGCTATTTTTAGCCTGCGTGATTTTTTTGTAAACATAATTTTTCTCTTCCTTACTTCTCGCTTTAATCACTATAATAGTTTACCATAAAAGCTGTTTTATTTCAACATTTAGGATAACTCCCGAGCGTACAAATTCCAATTATAGTAAGTTGAGTTGTTGTTGACATAAAGCTGAAAAAGTGATATAATTGAATATAATTTATAACAGATACTGAATATAAAGAATCAAATGCAAAGAAAGAAATTACTTAATTGAGTAAAATTGGCAACAAGTGTGTATCTGCCGCTATATTCGCGTGCGGCATGATTTTGTTTGGAGCAGATTATGAAATCAATACGAACCAAGTTTCTGGTGCTGATACTCAGCTGTGTACTTTTGTCCTCGGCAGCGATAGGCGGAGTCGGGATAATCAGTGCGAGTACTGCAGTCGATGAAAATTCAAAAGAAATAATGGGGCTTGTAGGGTCGGAAAATTCACATAATATCGACCATCTTCTGTCAAGCATTGAGCAGTCGCTGACTATTGCCTACACCTATTCGATAAACCATTTATCATCACCCGAAACATACATCGAAAATACCGGTCTGATGGACGAATACATAAAAAATGTTACCGACCTGCTGGAAAACACGGTGCAAAACACAAAGGGCGGGCTATCGGCGTATCTCAGATTCAACCCTGAGCTTGAGCTTCCAAACGACGGAATATTCCTTGTTAAGGACAAGGAAACAAATGTTTTTAAAGACCATGAGCTGACAAATATAAACGACTATGAGCATGACGATATATCTCATGTGGGCTGGTACTATCTGCCGATTGAGGCGGGCAAGGCAATCTGGCTTGAGCCATATATAAACAAAAATCTTAATGACACATACATGATCTCGTATGTAATCCCTATTTTCAAGTACAACCGCACAATCGGTATTATCGGAATGGATATAGATGTCAGGCTGCTTATTGACGAGGTCAGCTCGATAAATGCGTATAACACCGGCTTCGCATTTTTGTGCAGCAGTGACGGAGATATTATTTTTCACAAGGACTATTCAAACGGTGTCACCTCCGATAAGCTCAAAGAAACAATCGGAGTTGACGCATACGACATTCTTCAATGTGACAGCAATATGGTACTGTCGGGCTGGAACAGCAACGGCCAGCTGATGAAAATGACCAGCCGCCGTCTCAGCAACGGAATGGTTCTCGTCATAAGCGTACCTGCCAATGAAATCGACGACAGCAGGAACAATCTGATACAGCAGACCTTTATTGCTCTCGGAATAGTTATCGCTATAACGGTAATTCTTACTATCGAATGTACGAATATGACAGTAAAACCGATACGCCACCTTACGGATGCGGCGCGTAAAATTGCCGCAGGCGACCTTGACGTTGATATTGAGTGCCGTTCTAAAGACGAAATCGGAGTACTTGCAAACGGTCTTAAAGAGACGGTAAAAAGCCTGAACGGATATATCGAGTGTATAAACAAGCAGGCGTACACCGATGCTGCAACAGGCGTCGGAAACAAGGCGGCGTACGCTGACGCAGTACGCAAAACCGAAATAATTATGAAGCATGATGATGCCGCCTTTGCGGTCGCAGTCATGGATATAAATTATCTCAAACGGTACAATGACAAATTCGGTCACGAGTTCGGCGATATGCTCATTTCCGATGCCGCAGGTATAATCAAAAAGGTTTTTGACAGATACAGCATCTTCCGCATCGGCGGAGATGAATTTGCCGCGATTATGCTTTCTGCGGACAGCGATACCTGCGAGGAGCTGAAAAAGGATTTCAAGACCGAGCTTTCTATCTTCAACAGCGGCTCGACAGCTTATGAGCTGGGACTGCACATAGCAATCGGTACAGCGGTATACGATTCGCAGGATGATACTGCGTATATCGATGTATTCAACCGTGCCGACCGCGAGATGTATATAGACAAGCAGGAGATAAAGAAAAAGAACGGTACGGAAAATTACGTTGACAACAGATAATATATTTTTAGGGCTGTCGGGATGGCAGCCTCTTTTATTAACTCAATGTAAACTTGAACAATTTTGTGTCAAAACTCCTTTAATAATTAACAAATTTCACAAATTTATTTTACCGGCTTTGATAATTCAGTTTGTTTAATTGACATTTTTAGGCTGATATTATATAATAAGAGTGGATAATTATGAATTATGCCGTTTTAGCTCAGACGCTGTAGGTATTAAACAAAATTTTCGACGTATAATTCAATTATTGGGAGTAAATTTATGGGACATTTTGGTTTTGAATACTGGATGTTTACCTTTTGCATCTATTGTATGCTTGGTTGGATTCAAGAATCGGCAATTGAATCATTGTATCATAAAAGACCGATAAACCGCGGATTTTTAAAGGGTCCGTATATCCCTATATACGGTGTGGGCGGAATTGCGCTTTTGTTTATCTGCGAACCGTTTAAGGACAACGGCTTTGCGGTATTTTTCGTAGCGATGATAAGCTGTACAGCGCTTGAATACTTTACCGGATGGATGATGGAAACTGTTTTCGGAAAGCAATTTTGGGATTACAGTATGTTAAAGCTAACATATAAGAACAGGATTTCGCTGGTATCATCTTTGTTTTGGGGCGTTATGGGTCTGTTTGTGACCTATGTCGTATCGGGAGCGACGCAGTATGTGCTTACTCACCTTCCCTATCAGTTTATCTGCATAACTGCCGCAGTAATTTCGCTTATGATGACGGTTGACTTTTTCATAACCGCAAGACGCCTTATCGACCGAAAAAAGATAAGCAAGACTTTCAGTATTTCAAACATAAGTGCACACATCGGAGCGCTTGCAAAGCGCAGAAGTCATTTTGATGACAGCACTATAAATACCGAAAACGATTATTCCGAAGAGGAAGATTTTGATGACAGATTTGAATAATACCGTCCTGACAGACGAAGATATAGTCTTTATAAAAACGGCGCGCCGCATACTATCAAACGAAAAGGTAAAGCTTATGAAAAACTTTACCCAGCACGGAGATGTATCCTGCTATGAGCATTGTATAATGGTTTGCCTGTACGCGTATATGTACGCCAAAAAGCTGAGGATAAAGATTGACCCCGAGGCGCTGGCAAAGGGTGCGCTTTTACATGACTTTTTCCTGTACGACTGGCACGATGGCGCGTTTACCCCGGACGGACTGCACGGCTTTTCCCACCCGATTACCGCAGAGCGCAATGCACGCAACACCTTCCCGCTTACGGTTAAGGAGAGGAAGATTATTGCCGACCATATGTGGCCGCTCACCATCACAAAGGTACCTACAAGCAAAGAAGCATGGCTTGTCTGCATGGCGGATAAGTATTGCTCACTTAAAGAAACTCTGCTTAAAAAGCCATATTAAAGAATAATAAACAATTATCGCCCTTGCCCGTAAACCGGCAAAGGCGATTTTTAATTTTTAAATAATGCAAAACACCTGCAATGAAATGTCTGACATTCGCTGCAGGTGTTTTCATGTGTATGAAGCCGTTAAAGCGCCTCTGAGCCTTGCTCGGGGACTTCAAAAATCTCCTTTTCCTCGGTTGCCTCATCAAAGGTGAAATTGTCCGCCGCATCGTCGGAAATATCGACATCTGCGCTGTTATTATTGATAGATACAACCATGTCCTTCAGGTTATTGATTTCATTTTTAAAGCTTGCTCCGGTAGACTTTGCTTTATTTACAAGCTCGCCGCTCTTTTCTTTTCCTGCCGCCACAATCGCGCTTACACTCTCCGAAAGCTTTTCACTTCCGGTCTTTATTGCACCTGCGCAATATACAGAGGCCTTATGAAGCTTTTCGCTGCAATTTTCCTTTACAGCCGCCACCGCCTCGGGGTTTTTCTCTATAAAGCGCTTGCCAAGCACATAGCCAGTACCCAGCGCCGCCGCTACCGCAAAAAATGCCAATGCCTTGCTCATATCAGTTATCCTTTCTTGCAGGTTAAAATTCTGCTGTATTTAGTATATACCATTTTCATTAAAAAGTAAAGCCTATTTTGACGAATTTACTGCCTCAAGCCTGTAAATCGGAAAGCCGGCGTCGGAAAAACGCTTTTCGTACTCAGTAATAATGTTTCCCTCAAAGCCGCTGTTATGTAAATCAAGACTTACATTCTTCAGCGTAAAGCCGCAGGAGGAAAAGCTCTCAATAGAAAACTCAAATAACTTCATATTGTCGGTTTTCTGGTGTATCTCGCCGTTTGGCACAAGGATTTTCTTGTATATCTCAAGGAAACCGCTGTGGGTCAGCCTGTGCTTTTTATAGGTTTCCTTAGGGTACGGACAGCTGAAATTGAGATAGATGCGCTCGACCGAGTTTTCAGGAAAAAACTTTTCGAGATATTCTGCCTTGCCCATCAGAAATTTCAGATTAGGCAGGTTCATTTTCATAGCAAGCTCCATAGCACTTACGATTACATTGCGTGCCATCTCAACCGCGATAAAATTTATATCGGGATTCTGCTGTGCCGCCTGAACAATAAAACCGCCTTTTCCGCAGCCGACCTCGAGATGTACGGGATTTTCGTTTCCGAAAATCTCCTGTACATCAAGCGTGCGCTGCTGTACCTCGCCGCGCTGCTCAGCGGCATAGTCTATGAGCCAGCCGAGATTTACGCTGCCGCAGTCCGCAAGGCGCTCGTCAAGGTGCTTTTTTCTTCTCATTCTCATAATTATGACATACCTTTCCTATTGAGGAAGTTTGTGCCGAGAGGATCTGCCGAGGCACAAACAACGGGTCTTAAAATCTCCGAATTTTTCAAGCTTTAATTTTTTTCATCAGCGGGTAGCCGAGAGCATGACATAATATCCCTTAAATCTTACCTTATCAACAATTATACGCTTGTCGTTGTCTAGCACAACGATATTAAGTCCCGCGGCATTTGTCGAGAAATCCGTATCACCCATTATGATTGAAGAGATCTTTCGTCCGCTTATTATGCTTGTTTCATAACCCTCGAGCGTGGTATTGTATTCGAGCTGGTCTTTGGAATACTCCTCATACAAAACCTCACCGCCGCTTAGTACAGCAATATAGTTATCGCTTTTGGTAACTTCGCTGAATTTTTCCAGACCGAGCATTTTCATAGCCGCGTATGCCGCGTCATTCATACCGCTCACGCAGTCGCTTCTGCTTGAGATGATAACCGTGTAATTATCTGCCTCTTTAAGTCTGTACAGATACGACAGGAAATTTGTTTCCCTGTAAAGCAGGGAGTTTTTGTCTTCTTTATCTTCAAAGCTAAGGGCAGTCTGCATATATGCGGGTATGATACTGCGGTACGGTATCACTCCGTGAAAGCCCTTTGACGAAACGGTAAGGCCGAAATAGTTATACCAGAGGTTAAAGCCGAGTGCAACCGCCAGGAATACCGAGAATATCGCAATCGGGTTGGTGACGGCACGCAGGATTTTGCTCTTATACTTTTTAGGAGTATAATTTTCGGGGAGATAATCGGGGTTCGGAATATCGCGGTCTTTTTTCACACGCTTTTTCTTCTTTGACTCACCGCTGTCGGCTTCAGTCTCAGGTTCTTCGCCGGCCGTTTCGGATATAGCGACAGCTTCCGATACGGAGGCTTCTTCAGCAAGAAGCTGTTCGCCCTGTTCGCTTTCCGCAGAGTTTTGCTCAACACTTTCGCCGGAGTCTTGCTCAGCCGATGCGGTATCTGCATGGTCTTGCTCAACCGAAGTATTATCTGCTTCGGCTGTTTTCTCAATTTTTGGCTGCTCCTCAGTATTTTTCTTTTTCTCGGCGAAATATTCCGCTACGGTGCAGTCATACCGAGGACCTGCGTCGGCAAGAGCGGGTGTCGGCTGTGTGTCAGTACCGTCAGAACTATGCTTTCTGTTGTACAGATAAGTCTGAATACATTTTTTGTAATAGCTCACAACCGACGGTATGAACATAATCATGAAAATATAAACATACATCGAAAAGCGCTCGATTACAAAGTGCTTTGTAGACATAAGCCAGATGATAAAATTGATTATAGCAAAGTTTGTAAACAGCGATGATTCCTTAGGATATGCCTTTCCGTAGCCGGTAAAACGAGCAAACAGCGCAAGCAGTAAAATGACGGTAGGCACAAGCAGATATATGGGGTTGTAGCCCACCTTTATAAAGTTGAGGTTCAAATAGCCGCTGTACTGAGGGAAGATAGTAACAGCAATATTCAGTATCGGCCATGACAGCAGATATATAAGCAGGGTTGCGACACCGTATATGAGCACCGTGAGCTTTGTAGGCTTTACAAGCACACTTAAAATATATATTGGTATCATTATTATTACTGTACTGTGGAACAGGCAGGCAATAAAGATAAACAACATAACCATAAAGTGGTTGCGCTCTTTGAAATAGCGGTACGCAAGCAGAATAATCGCAAATGCATACGCCTGTCTGATAAAGCTGAGACTGCAATAGAAAAATGTCAGGCTGATGAACATAACCGTAGACAGCCATATATTTTCGCTGTGCTTAAATACAACATAAGCTACCGCGGTAAGAATAAGCACGGCATGAACTGCAAACATTATGTCAACATTTGTCGTAAAGCAGGAGATTATCTTATCCAGCAGGACAAAGCCCGGCTCAAAGCCTGTGTTGAACATATCAAGCCACGTTGCGTCGCTTACCTTTCGGAAGATATATATATATGAATAATAGTCGTTGCCGAGTCCGTATCTGAAAACCGAAATACACAGCATTGCACCGAAGGTGACAATTACATAGCATAGCTTTTTGCCGACGCTCGGCTTATGCTCAATAAGCGGGTAAGCAAGAATAAGGACAATGCCCATAAGGATTAAATAAACTGCCATAAAATACCTCTCAAAATAAAAAAACTATCTCAACATACTAAATGAGTTTGAAATAGCAAATAAAATTATATAACTATGTATTTTCCGTCGGTCACTACCGGCGCAACATCTAATGTATAATCAACTCCGCAGACCATGTGATACAAAGCGAGCTTGTTGCTTACAGCCCGATATGCGGTTGTCGGAGTATTGTTTTCCTGACTTAAATGTCCTAAAATCAGCCGTCTTGCGCCGTTATCGATAAGCTCTGCGCAAAACTCAGCGGAGTCATTATTCGACAGGTGCCCGCTGTCTGATGCAATCCTCGCCTTTAAATAAGGAGGATAGCAGGTATTTGCTTTCAGCATGGACGGCTCGTAGTTTGCTTCTATATAAACCGTATCACAGCCGAGCAGATTCTGTCTTACCTCCTCGGTGACGTACCCGAGGTCGGTGCACACCGCCGCCTTATGCTCACCCCACGAAAAGGTATAGCCCACGCTCTCGGCGCTGTCGTGCGGAGTGTGAAAGAAATTTATCTCAATATCGGTTGGTGCGTTTTCAAGCTCGTTTACAGAATACAGATTTGCGTTGCTCTGTACTAAATTGTCAGATAGCAGACGAGCCAGTGTCCCTTCCGACGCATAAATCGGAAGCCTTGTATGCTTTGTTATCTGCAAAAGCGCCTTTACATGGTCGATATGCTCATGTGTGATAACAATAAGCTTTACAGCATCAAAAGGTATACCTGCAAGCTCAAGCCCGTTTTTAAGTGCCTTAAAGCTGCAGCCTGCATCAACCAGAACGCCGCTTCTGCTGTCGCCTATGAAAACCGAATTACCCTTGCTTGAACTGCAAATCGGTGCCAGCCTAGCCATTACAGCGCCTTTCTGAGCTTTTCATCATCAGGATAATAGCGCTTCACTATTTCAGCTCCGAGACTTCTAAGCTTTATCTCCATATCCTCATATCCTCTTTCGATATGGTGGATATCCTCAATTTCTGTGATTCCTTGTGCCGCAAGTCCCGCGATAATCAGCGCCGCCCCTGCTCTCAGGTCGCTCGCCTTTACGGGTGCGCCGGTCAGGTGGTCAACGCCGCGTACTACCGCTACCCTGCTGTCAACCGTAATATCTGCGCCCATTCTGCGCAGCTCGTCAACATATTTGAATCTGGTATCGAAAATGCTCTCGGTAACCATGCTTGTGCCCTTAGCCACAGCAAGCAGAGTAGTCATCTGCGGCTGCATATCGGTCGGGAAGCCCGGGTGCGGAGAGGTCTTTATATCCGTGCCCTCATAGCTCGGACGGCCTACAACGCGGACATTGT
>CAMEKZ010000095.1 GCA_945921635.1 uncultured Clostridia bacterium | reverse complement strand
TTTTGTTATGCGCTGTAGGGTTCTTTTTTGAGAGTGCTTGTCTATTATATCACGCAAAATGCGGTTTGTCAATCATTTTTTCGACGTAAAAATTCATAAAACGCGTCAACAGATTTTCAACATTAAGCGACATAATGCACAAACGACGTTATATTCAACCCAAAAATAACCAAAAACAGGTGACAAACCCTATTATTTCCCGCGATAATAGAGTTTATGCGCCTGCTTTAAAATTTGTTACAAATTCGCTTTTAATATGCTGAAATCACAGCACTCTGTTCTTTATGTAGCAGAGAGTTTCTTCCTCGCCGTACTTTTTGAGCATGACCAGCAACTTTCCGAGCAGCCGCTCTGTCTTTGGGTGTATCATATAGTGACTGCGGCTTTTCATAAAATATTCAAACGGCAGGCTGTCGTTATAGCTGCCGCGGTAATAGGTCTTGCAGGCGGCAACGCGGTCGCAGAACATCTCAACTACATATTTCACCGGCATCTCAATACCCTGCATACCCTCGCCCGAATTTACCCCGTAATCCGTCCAATATTCAAAATGATGGCGGTTGCGACCCTTATGGTGCAGCCACGCCTCGCTTTTGCCGGTCAGCTGACGCTCGGCGGTGTTCGGACTTTTTGTGCCGGAGTAATAAATCACGCCCGAAATAAATTCCTGCGGGGAGTATTTTGATAGGTCGTGCATTATTCCCTGCTTATAAAGTCCAAGCTTAAAGCAAAGGCGTCTGACCTCTTTTCTGTGATGATTTACCGTTTCTAAATGACCTTTGAAATTTTCCTTTAAATTCATGTTTCTTCCCTTTCTGTTTTTACAGCCGGCTGTCGCTTATGACCAGTATATCGTCCTGTAAAATCTGCGTGCTGCCGTTCGGCACAACCATCTCTCCCCCACGCTTTATCATTATAATAAGAAGCGTCGGCGGCAAATCAAGCTCTTTTATCGTCTTATTCTTCCACAGGTGCCCCGCTCCTATCTCGTATTCCTTTAACTTAATATCTCCGCTGTCGTGATAGGACTGCACGCTGAGTATAACATCATCACCCGCTTCGATAACCGTGTCACCCTTAGGTACAATCGTGCTGTCGCCGTGCTTTACCATCAGCACAAGCGACCCCTCGGGGAAGGTAATCTCGCTGATTTTTTTGCCGCTCCACTCGTGGCTATCGGACACGAAAATACGCATCATGTTGAACTGCGGCGTTTCCTCCTGATAGTCGTTAAATGTTTTGAGTACGCTGCTGCCGTCATCGATAAGTTTAAGACTGCGTGCAAGCTTCGGCAGGAGAGTTCCCTGAAACGCAACCGAAATCAGACAGACGCACAGCACGATATGATACAGATCGTTTTCGGTGTAGACATTGCTAACGGTCGCCATTATCGCGAAAACGATTGACGAGGCGCCGCGCAGTCCCGACCACGCGATAAACAGCCGGTCGCGCCAGGTATATCCCTTTGAGCAGATAGCAAATACCGCCGCGGGGCGCGAAATAAAGGTGAGTATCGCGAAAATGCCGAGCGCGGGGAGGACTATTTCCGGCAGCTGTGACGGGAAGGACAAAAGTCCGAGTAAAAAGAACAGCATAATCTGACACAGCCCCGTTATTCCGTCGAAGAAGTGCACAAGCTGAGTTTTATTTTTGATACTGCTGTTGCCTATGATTATACCCGCGATGTACACGCTGAGATAACCGTTTCCGCCGAGTACGGTCGGTGCGGCGTATGCGGCAAAAATCACCGCAACCGTGAATATCGTGTCAAAGCCGTTTGCCGAGAGCTTTACCTTTTTCAGTACCAGCACCGCAAGAAACGCGATAGCAAAGCCAAACGCACATCCGAGCACAATTTGCAGCAGTGCCATTATTCCAAGCTTTGAAATGTCATCTCCGCCCATAATAGCAAGCGCGATAACCGTCAGCATATACGAAAACGGATCGTTGCTTCCACTCTCTATCTCTAGCAGAGAAGCAAGTCCGCCGCGCAGATTCAGCTTTTTCGAGCGCAGTATCGAGAACACCGACGCCGCGTCGGTCGAGGAGATAACCGCACCAATAAGAAAGCTCTCCGCCATGTCAAAGCCGATAAGGAAGTGACAGCCCGCCGCCGTAATAAGTGCGGTAGCTATCGTGCCGAGCGAGGACAGCAGTCCCGCGCGCACCGCCACCGGCTTTGCGGCGCTCCAGTTCGCCGAAAATCCGCCGCAGAACATGATGAACATAAGGCAGACCGTGCAGACCTGCTCGCTCAGCTCGTAATTGTCGAACGGTATCTTTACAAAGCCGTCCGAGCCGAAGAGCATACCAAGTCCGAGAAATATCAGAAGTCCGGGCACACCGATTTTTGCGGACAGCTTATTTCCGGCAATACACAATATTATAATAATTGAAGAAAGCAGCAGAATTATCTCCATAAAACCTCGCTGAATTATCCTGAAACAAATCGGCTGTCAACGACTCATCATCGTTGACAGCCGAGAAAAATCAAAAACTAAAATCAACTGAAATTACTTATTCGCAAGCCTTGCGATAATCTCCGCTGCCTCGTCAATTCCGCAGGTCGCGGTATTTACGCACAGATCGTAGTTTACCGAGTCGCCCCAGGTGCGCTCGGTGTAGTATTTGTAGTGCTTGCGGCGCGTCTTGTCCTTTTGCTTTATGATAACAGCCGCGTCCTTTTCGGTCATGCCGTCATGCTCCGCAATGCGCTTTATTCTGAACTCGTCGGACGAATGTACGAATACATTAAAGCAGTTGTAGCCGTCCCTTAATATGTAATCGGAACAGCGGCCTACAATTACGCATTGACCTTTGTCCGCGAGCGAACGTATAACCTTGCACTGCGCCGCAAAAAGCTGGTCTGTAAGCGGCTGTGTATACACCGCATTCATCGTGAGATTATAAAGCAGGCTTGTTGTGCTGGTCTGCTCCACGCGCGCAATATACGCGGGGTCAAAGCCGCTCTCCTTTGCGGTGACATCGATGATTGTCTTGTCATAATAAGGAATATCCAGCAGCTTTGCCACCTTTTTGCCTATCTCACTTCCGCCGCTTGCATACTGTCTTGAAATAGTGATAATCTTTCCCATAAATTGCCTTTCCTTTCGTGTCTGAACCTTCCGCCGTCCAAAGACGGGCGGGCTTTTTTATTGAAAAGGATTTACGAAATCGTACCCGCGCCGCTTTCCTGCACGGAAATCCCTTTAATAACCTTTTTCCACATATATCTCATAAATACAGCCGCGACCGCAACCCCGACAAGGTCGCTTATAGGCATAGCCCACCACAGCAGCTCCAGTCCGCCGAGCATACCGAGCAATGCCGCGAGCGGCAGAGCGGGCACGACAAGACGGATAAGGAACACTATCATGCTTAAAAAGCCGTTTCCGAGCGCCTGAAAGCCGGACGAAAGCACGATAGATACTCCCGCAAGCGGGAACGAAAAGCTGAGTATCCGAAGCGTCACCGTGCCTATCTCGACAAGGCGCGGGGTCGGGTTGAACAGCGAGAGCAGAAACTGAGGTGCGAGCTGGAACAGCAGAAATCCGACAAGCATAAGTGCGAGTGCGGCGACAGCGCCGAGCCGCAGGGTCTCGGTTATGCGCTTTCCTTTTCCCGCGCCGTAATTGTACGCTATTATCGGTACTATTCCGTTGTTCATACCGAATACCGGCATATAGACAAAGCTCTGGAGCTTGAAATATACACCGAAGGCGGTCGCCGCCTCGGGCTCATAGCCTTTGAGTATAATATTCATCACAAAGGTCAGCACCGAAACCAGCGCGCTCATTATAATAGAGGGTATTCCTACCGCGTAGATTGTACCTATTGTAGAGCCGCTGAGCTTAAAACTCCTGAAGCGAAGCTTCAGCTCGCGGTTGAATTTAAAGTGCAGGAAAATACCCAGCGCGGCGCTTACTATCTGACCGATAACGGTGGCTAAAGCCGCACCGGTAACGCCGAGGGCGGGTATGCCGAGAAAATCCACACCGAAAATCAGTATCGGGTCCATTACTATATTTATGACGGCGCCCGTGCCCTGCATAACCATTGAGAGCAAGGTTTTTCCGGTTGCCTGCAAAAAGCGCTCGAAGCAAATCTGCGCGAACATACCGAACGAGCAGCAGCAGACTATCGACAGATACTCCACGCCGTAATCCATGACCGCCTGCGACGCGGTCTGTATCGAGAAAAACGTCGGCAAGGCGCACAGTCCCACGATAAGAAATACGATATAATTCACTGCGGTCAGGATAAGTCCGTGTACCGCCGCCTGTCCCGCCTCGTCGGGACGCTTTTGTCCGAGCAACCGCGACACGAGCGCGTTCATACCAACACCGAGCCCCGTCTGAAAAGCTATCATAAGGCTCTGCATAGGAAACGCCATGCCGACCGCAGTCAGCGCGTCGGTATTTATCTGCGCGACAAAAACGCTGTCGATAAGATTGTACATCGCCTGTATAAACATCGAGATAACCATCGGCAATGACATGGTTACAAGCAGTTTTTTAACGGGCATCGTGCCCATTTTGTTCTCTTTTATCTGTTCCATTTCTTTGTTCCTGTATTTTATTCATTCTATTATAAATAAGTATAGCATAAATCGGCGGTTTTTGCAAGCGGCGCAAAAAAAATTGCGGAATTTAGGAGCGACAAGCAAAAATAGTTTACAAAAGCTCGGATTTAAGTTATACTATATATGAAAGCATTATGTGAAAAGGAGCAAAGTCTGAAAAATCGCAGATTTTTGGGACTTGTTGTTTGTGCCTCGGCAAATCTTCTTGGCACAAACTGCCTTCTTAGGAAAGGTATGGTCATAAATATGGCTGATATAAGGCGGCATTTTGAATTTTACGGCATGGTGCAGGGCGTAGGCTTTCGCTACCGCGCGTACCACGCGGCGCAGATAAATAGAATTACCGGCTGGGTGAGAAACCGCCCCGACGGCTCGGTGGAGCTTGAGGTGCAGGGTTCGGAGGAGAATATCGACAAGATGATACTGCTGATTGAAAAAGGCAGCTATATACATATCGAAAACTGCTCGGTAAAGGATATACCGCTTGAAAATGAAAGCGGGTTTTATGTGATTGAATGAAATATGCAAAAGCGCCCGCAGTACGAATGTACTGCGGGCGACAGCTTGTCGATAAACCTATATTTTTCTCGAAATGGGGTTGAGGGGCGGCAGCCCCCAATAGGGGCGAGGGGCGATAGCCCCCGATAAACAGCCCCTTCCCGAGGGGAAGGGGTTTGGGGATGGGGTTAGAGAGTTTGCACTATTTTCAAAAAATAGACTTTTTCGACAGTCTGGCGCCCGCAGTACAAATGTACTGCGGGCGAAAAGCTTTCCGCGTTTAAACCTCCGCGATAAGCTCGACCTCTACCATTACCCCCTTAGGCAATGCCTTTGCCGCTACGCAGGAGCGTGCCGGCTTTGAGGTGAAATACTGCGCGTAAATCTCGTTGAACTTTGCAAAATCGCTCATATCGCTTAAAAAGCAGGTTGTCTTGATTACCTTGTCAAAACCTGTTCCTGCCTGCTCTAAAAGCGCGCCGAGATTTTTGCACACCTGATGAGTCTGACCCTCGATAGTGGTTTCCTCTACCTCGCCGCTTGAGGGGTTTATCGCAATCTGACCCGAGGTGTAAAGCACACCGCCGTAAATCATGCCCTGCGAATAAGGTCCTATCGCCTGGGGCGCTTTGTCTGTGTAAATCTTTTCCATAGTAATGCTTCCTTTCCTTTTAAAATAATGTATTTACTGTACGATGCAGTAACCCGCATCGGTAAGCGCATTCTTTATCTGTGCAATATGCTCGAAGTTCCTTGTTTCAAGCACTATTCTGAGATAACAGCCGTTTATGTCCTCGCCCTCGCTTGCACGCTCGTGGTGTATCGAGATTACGTTTCCGCCGAGGTCGGCTATTATTTTAGATACGCCTTTGAGCTGTCCCGGCTTGTCGAGCAGAGCGATGTTAAGCTGATACGAGCGTCCCGACTTCATAAGACCTCTCTTGATTACGCGCGACAGGATAGTTACATCTATATTACCGCCCGACACAAGGCAGACTACCTTTTTGCCCTTTACGGGGATTTTGTTGAACATGACCGCCGCCACAGGCACCGCGCCCGCTCCCTCTGCGATAAGCTTGTGCTGTTCTATGAGAGTCAGTATAGCTGTGGAGATTTCATCATCAGTAACCGTCACTATGCCATCAACGTACTTTTGGCAGTACTCAAAGGTATGCTCGCCCGGCTCTTTTACAGCTATTCCGTCGGCTATCGTAGACACGCTGTCGAGCCGCTCGCGCTTTCCGTCCTTTATCGCATTTGCCATGCTCGGAGCACCGGTCGCCTGCACGCCGTACACCTTTATATCGGGGCGCAGAGCCTTTAGTGTAAACGCAACGCCGGAGATAAGTCCGCCGCCGCCTACCGGTACTACAACCGCGTCAATATCATCAAGTGAGTCTAAAAGCTCCAGACCGATTGTGCCCTGTCCCGCGATTACGTCCTCATCATCAAACGGGTGGATAAAGGTGTAGCCCTTTTCATCTCTAAGCTGTAACGCTCTGTTGTACGCGTCATCATAAACGCCCTCTACAAGGCAGATATCCGCGCCGTAGCTTTTGGTAGCCTCTACCTTTGATATGGGCGCTCCGTCGGGAAGGCAGATAAGCGATTTAATGCCGCTCCTTGCCGCCGCGAGTGCAACGCCCTGCGCGTGGTTGCCCGCACTGCACGCGATTACGCCCTTTGCCTTTTCCTCGTCACTCAGCGTGGAGATTTTGTAGTACGCGCCCCTGACCTTGAATGAGCCTGTGACCTGGAGATTTTCGGTCTTGAGATAGACCTCGGCGTCGGGGTTGATTTTCGGAGCGTATATCAGGTCGGTCGGTCTGATTACCTCCTTTAGCTTGAATGCCGCATGATAAACCTTGTCCAATGATAGCATAATTTTACATTTCCTTTCTGTGTGCCGTTAGGCTTTGTTTTCGCCGACATTGACAGCCGCCAAAGCGCGATAAGGGGAGCTGTGCGAAAGCACCAAAAAATAAAGCCTCCGCCTGATTGGAATAATCCAAAGAGGCGAAGGCGAAATGTCTCCGTGTTACCACTCTTTTTGCCCGCATAGCGAGCCGCTCTGTACATATCAGTCAATATGCTTCTCTGTAACGGGAGAACCCGTACAGGCTTACTCTTGTTTCTGCCTGTCCGCTCGGGGGTGATTGCCGTATTCGATACTGCCTGCCGCTTCGCACCACACAGCGGCTCTCTGAAAAGCATTTTCGATAGCGTCCCCGTCAACGCATTTTCTTTATCGGCTTAAAGTATAGCACCGATTTTTTTATTTGTCAATACCCATTTACCGATTTTTTGCGAAAAAATCCTCAAAAGCCTTTACGCCGATTTTTATCTGCTCATCGGCGAACTGCGCCGCCTGCTCCTCGTTTTCACTTAAATCGTCAGACCGTCCGAGCAGCATAAAGCAGTAGTAGCCTTCAGCCTCCAGCACCTTTGCCGCGCTTACCTTTGCCGCGTTCATCGGGTACTGTATTGAACCCTCGACAAGCGTTTCCCTCGCCTTTTCAAGCGCCTGTTTTACCTCATTTTCCTTGCCCTGCTTCGGCTTTACGATAATAAGCCTGTCGGGGTGAAAGCCGATTGTGGGCATCTCTGCGACTATCTCGTCATACATATCCGGTTTCAGCCCGAACTCGTCCTGCAAAATCTCCTCGGTCATCTGCATATTCGGCAGGTAGTTTTCGCCGTAGGCGTCAGCTATCGCTTGTCTTAACTGCTCGGCTTGTGATAAATTACCGCTCTGATTATCGGAAATATCCGAAACATCTGAAATCTGTGAAGCCTCGCTGTTCGAGCTTACAGGTGACTGTGCATGGTCTGAGACGGCGCTCTGCGGCTCGCCCGACGAGCCGCCGGCGCCCTTTGCTGCGCAAGCGGAGATTATGGCCGCGGCGGCGGCACAGATAAGCAAAGCGGGGACTATTTTTCTGTATTTTTTCATTTTTTTATTCATTGTGATTTTCCTTTCCTGATTGTTCTTCATAATTGTGCTTCGGCGTATATTTTTTCCCGCAGATTTTGCAATATTCGTATGGACTTTTTATTATTTTCATGTTATACTTGACTTACTAAAATCGCACGGATTTTTTCGTGTGAAATCCGGAAATTTACAAAATTTTACCGATTGTGAAAGGAATTTTTGCTATGAAGAACATTGACGCTCTCATTGCCGAAATGACGCTTGAAGAAAAGGCGGGGCTGTGCTCCGGCGCGGATTTCTGGCACACCAAGAAGGTAGACAGGCTCGGAATACCCGATGTAATGGTAAGCGACGGCCCTCACGGACTGAGAAAGCAGGACGTTGCAAACATCGACCCGAACAAGAGCATAGAGGCGGTATGCTTTCCTGCCGCGTGCGCTACTGCCTGCTCGTTTGACCGTGAGCTGATGGAAAAGATGGGCGAGACGCTTGGAGAAGAGTGCCGCGCCGAGGACGTGTCGGTGCTGTTAGGCCCCGCGGTAAACATAAAGCGCT
>CAMEKZ010000094.1 GCA_945921635.1 uncultured Clostridia bacterium | reverse complement strand
CAGCTTGGGGTGGGTGCGGGGGTGCCTGGGGGTAAACACGGTACAGCAGTCCTCGTACGGCAGGGTAGAGGTCTCAAAGGTATCTATCATTCTTGCTATATCGATAATTTCCTTTTTATCCATACCGATTACGGGGCGGAACACAGGGAACTCTGCTGCCGCGTCGGTGCACTGTATAGCCTTTAAGGTCTGGCTAGCCACCTGTCCGACGCTTTCACCGGTGACAAGCGCACCGTAGTCGTTTTCCTTTGCGATTATATTTGCGATTTTCACCATCAGGCGGCGCATAATAATTGTGAAAAATTCTTCGGGGCAGTTGTCGCGGAGCGCCTCCTGTATCTCGGTAAACGGCACGCAGTAAAATCTCACGTCACCACAGTACGGCGTCAGCTTTTCGCAGAGCGTCTCTACCTTCATCAGCGCGCGCTCGGAGGTGTACGGAGGACTTACAAAATGTATTCCGTCCACGATAAGTCCGCGCTTTGCCATCATATATCCCGCAACGGGGCTGTCTATTCCGCCCGAAAGCAGCAAAAGTGCCTTTCCCGAGCTGCCGACCGGCATACCGCCCGCGCCTATTATTCTCTCGGCGCTGAGATATGCGCCCTTGTCGCGTATCTCGCAGGTGACGGTCACCTCGGGGTTGTGCACGTCTACGCTGAGATGCGGATAGGCTTCGAGTATAGCGCCGCCGAGCTCGACCTGAATGTCGGGGGTCTTCATCGGAAAAGCCTTGTCTGAGCGCTTTGCCTCTACCTTAAAGGTGGACGCGTTTTCGAGCGCGCCCTCAAGATACGGTACGCCCTGCGCCTTTATCTGCTCAAAGTCCTTTTCAAACACCGCACAGCGCTGTAACGCGCCTATGCCGAAAATAACCTTCAGCTTTTCCATTACCTCGTCAAGGTCGGCATCTCCGACAGGCTCGATGTATATGGTAGACTGCCGTCTCATGTACTGGAATTTTCCGCAGTGACGAAGCCTGCGCTTTATGTTCTTTACGAGTATGTCCTCAAATGTGCCCTTGTTAAGACCTTTGAGCGCAATCTCGCCGTATTTTGCCATTATAAGTTCTTTCATATCTATAATAATTCCTTTCCTTTTCGCTTATCTTCTGAATCTTTTTATACCCGCTTCTATTTCGTCCGCGAGAATGCTTATCTGCTCCTCGGTGTTTTCCATGCAGAAGCTTACTCTTATTGTGCTGTCGGCTCTTTTCGCGTCAATGCCGAACGAGTCGGGCACGGCACTGATTTTTCCCTTTGAGCAGGCAGAGCCGCTGCTGACATATATCTGCTTTTCTTCAAGAGAGTGGAGCATTATTTCGCTCCTCACACCCAGCACCGAAAAGCTGAGTATATTAGGCACTCCGCGGTTTAAATCCGGACTGTTTACCACTACGTCGGTCATATTGGAGAGCCTTTCCCGAAGCACGGCGTTAAGCCTTTCATAATGCGACAAATCCTTGGGATAAGCCTTTACCGCCGCTTCAAACGCGGAGATTATCTCAATCGGCTCAGTACCCGGACGCAGGTTTTTCTGTTGACCGCCGCCGTACACAAGCGGGGAGAATCTCATACCCTTTGCGGCATAGAGCGCGCCCACGCCTTTAAGCCCGTGTATCTTGTGCGCCGACAGGCTGATGAAATCACCCTTCAGCGGCACCTTGCAAAAGCCCTGAACACCGTCGATATGGACGATTGTGTCCTTGTTCTTGCGCTTTACAAGCCTGTACAGCTTTGCGGTGTCGATTTTATAGCCGGTTTCGTTATTCACCGCCATGCAGGAGACGAGAATCACATCATCGTTTACCGCTTCGGCTATATATTCCTCAAAATTGTCAAATGCGTCCTTAGGCGACAGCCGCACTATATTAAAGCCCTGCTTTTCAAGATAGTCGCAGACTCTGGCTACCGATGGATGCTCCATAGCGGTGGTTATCACCGTGTTTCCTCTGCGGCGGTAGGCTTCACACACGCCCCTCAGCACCGTGTTGTTGCTCTCGGTAGCGCCCGAGGTGAAAAAAATCTCTCCCTCGGCGGATAATTTTTTAAGTATCGCGGCTTTTGCGCTGTTAAGTCGTTTTTCCGCTTCAATGCCCATTTTATGGAGCGAGGAAACGTTTCCGAAGCACTCGCGCGCCGTATCCGACGCTGCTTTTATCGCTTCCTCACACGGCTTTGTCGTGGCGGCATTGTCAAGATATATCATAAATTCTCTCCCTTTTCTGTCTTTTTCAATACACCTTTACATTATACACCTTTTCATCGGAAAAAAATAGTGTATATTATGAAATTTTTATGAAAAAATAAATGCAGACTGCAAAAGAAGTTGATTTAGCGGTGCTGTCGGTATATTATTTCCGTTTACAGACGCCGCATGAAGAAAGGAAACAGAATTATGTATATAAGCAAAAGATGCTTTGTGCGCATTATCAGCTATCTCACCGCCGCGATAATAGCGGTAGGAATAATGGCGGCACAGGGAATGCACAGCACAAACGTTATGAAAAGCCAGCTCGAATACAATATGACCAGAAGCGTCGAGGACTTGTCGGCAAGTATAGACAATATCAAGAACACGCTTAATAAGAGTATGTATGCGGGCACTCCCCAGATGATGTCCCAGCTTTCGTCAAAGCTGTGGAGCGACGCGTCAAACGCAAAGGTTTCGCTCGCTCAGCTCCCCGTAGCAGAGCTTCATCTCGAAAACACCTATAAGTTCTTATCGCAGGTCGGCAACTATTCAAAAAGCCTTGCCGAGCGCTATTCCGACGGCGAGGCGCTGAGCGAGGAGGACAAGAATAACCTTGCGGCTCTGTCGGAGTATGCTACTACACTTTCAGAAAATATGTGGAAGGTTGAGCAGAGGATAAACAACGGCGAGCTGAGCTATGAAAAAGCGGCAAGCGGCATACAGGGCACTGACAATAATAATCAGCCGCAGTATATAACCGAGGGCTTTACCGATTTTGAGGAGGGATATGACAATTATCCCACTCTGATATATGACGGTCCGTTCTCTGACCATATAATGGAAAAACAGACCGAGATGCTGAAAAACGCTCAGGAGGTAACTCTTGACGCGGCACAGAAGTCCGCGGAAAAGGCGTGCGGAACAACCGGCCTTATCCATTCCGACAACACCGATGAGCAGGGAAAAATGCCGTCCTATGTATTTACAAAGGATAATATAACCGTAGCGGTGACTAAGGCGGGCGGCTATGTAAGCTATATGATGAACTACCGTGCTGTCGAAAACCGCGCGATTTCCGCGTCCGACGCCGTACTGAAGGCACAGGATTATCTTAAAAAGCTCGGCATAGAAAACACGGTAAAGACGTATTATGAAATAAACGGCAACGTCTGTACGGTAAACTTTGCCGGAATACAGAGCAATGTAGTGCTTTACACCGACCTTATAAAGGTAAGCGTAGCGATGGATAACGGCGAAATAACCGGCTTTGACGCGCGCGGCTATCTGACAAATCACACCGAGAGAACAATAAATACCCCCTCTCTGACTAAGTCCGAGGCGCAGAGCAAGCTGTCCGCGGCGCTCAGAGTAAACAGCTCACGGCTTGCGATTATCCCGTCGTCCGGCACGAACGAGCTGTACTGCTATGAGTTTTCCTGCCAGACAAACGAGGGCGAGCAGATACTCGTCTATATAAATGCCGACACAGGCAAGGAAGAGCAGATTTTACTTTTGCAGATAAGTGAAAACGGCACTCTTACCGTATAATCCGTAATTTTGCGGTAATTTCACGGTTTCATCATTTAATCATATTTTTTTCAGAGTTCAGTCACTATAATAGGCGTAATGAGTAAAATTTTCTAAAATTTTACTTGACTTTTTACCTTGAATGAAGTATACTTTATATATAAAAAGGTTTTACTTCAAATAAGAGACAGCCGGGAGGTCGAAATGAAAAAAGGCTTAGTCATGCTTATTGCGGCAGGTATACTGATGCTTGCGGCAAGCGGCTGTGACAACAGAACAACATCCTCGCAAAATTCAGGCACATCGGAAGAACAAAGCTCACAAACATCTCAAAGCGAGCCTTCAAACAGCGACACAAGCTCCGACAGTATCCCTCAGCAGACCGCTAACGAGCAAAGCGGCGGTACAGACACCCCGTTGGACAGCTCAAACTCCTCAGAAAGCACACCTGCGGTTTCTGACACCCGCGCACAGATAGTTGCGATGGCAGAGGCAATGGTAGGTATAGATTTCGTTTCTGGCGGCGCGTCTCCTCAGGACGGCTTTGACAACTCGGGTCTTATATACTATGTGCTGAGAGAAAACGGATATATCAATTGTCCGCGCAGTACCGCAGAGCAGAAGAATATGGGCACGGAGGTAGCGTTTGACGATATACAGCCGGGAGACCTTGTATTCTTCTCCGACCTTGATATGCAGACCGGAGAGAAAAACGACTTCGGCGGCATTTATGTGGGAGAAGGCAAGCTTATTTACAGCCCTTATCCCGGAGAAAAGGTGAAGTTCGCCGATATAAACAGCGCTTATTGGAAAAACAGCTTCTGCTGTGCGGTGAGCGTTTGCTAATACAGAATATGACATTGTCCTTCATATAAAAAACTACAAAAACGCCGTCTTGCGTATGCAGGCGGCGTTTTTGTGCGCTTGTTACCGTTTTGTAACCGTTGTTACCGTTTTGTAACTATTTGTAACCAAATTGTAACTGAATTGTAACCAAATTTTAATTGCATTTCAGATTTTTTATGCTATACTTAAATCAGAAAAAGAAATCGGAAAAAGAGATAACTGAAATATAATAAGAATATAACAAGGTTTCGGAAATGAGGCGGTAACATGAAAACAAAAGCATCGTTTTTAATCACAGCACTCGCATTACTATCCGTTTTATCTCTGTCTGCCTGCAAGAATGAGCAGCCTGCACAATCGGCTCAGCAGAGCGGCTCGCAGTCAGAGCTTAGCGGCGACAGCTCTTCGGACTCGACATCCGCAGACGCTTCGTCCCAAGAGACTTCCTCCCAAGAGACTTCCTCCCAAGAGATTTCATCTCAAGAGCCTTCCTATGAGGACGAGCCTTCAGATGAAGACACCTCATCAACGGACACTTCATCGGAAGCTGACACATCAGAAGATAACACATCTGATGATACTTCATCGGACGATAAAACATCGGACAGCACATCAGATGACACCTCATCGGATGCCGACATACCGGACGATACACCCACAGTACCGAGCGGTGAAAACGGCGCTGTTATAGCAAATACAGCAGAGCAGATGCTCGGAAAGCCGTTTACAGAGGGTGGCTATACTCCCGAAACAGGCTTTGACAACTCCGGACTTATCTACTACGCGCTGACGCAGGCGGGCGTTGAAAATGTACCGCGCGGCCTTACTGGTCAGCTTGAGATGGGCACAGAGGTGCAAAAGGAGCAGTTACAGCCGGGTGACATAGTGTTTATCACCGACGGGGATTTTTACTTCGGTTCGGTTTACACGGGAGATAACACGATAGTGTTCAGTCCTTTCCCCGGTCAGAATGTACGCACCGCAGATTTAAACTCGGTGTACTACCTGCAAAATTACTACAAGGCAATAAGAGTAGGATAAATGCTTTTATAGCACCAATTTTTCACAACATAACAGCAGTAAATCGCAACACTTCATCAACGCTTTACAAGCTACTGATAACATTCAGACAAAATCTCACCCGACATCACACTAACGCTTGCTAGCATCTGCATAATACTTAATAGCACACCGGCAAAGCCTTCGCATCTTTTTACAGCATTATCGAATCGCTTTAACAATCGCTTTCTACTTCTCCTCTCTTATAATATATAGCTTGAGCTCCGCAGATTTTCTGCGGAGCTCAGGTTTTATATGAACTATCTGTTATATCTCCCAGCTGCCGAGATATTTTTCCTGCTCGTCTGTCAGCTTGTCTATAGATACGCCCCAGTATTTCAGCTTGCGGTTTGCTACCTCGCGGTCAACCTCTTTAGGCACATTTACCGTCATGCTTGTGCCGTTTCTGAGCTTATCCTGATTTTTTACAAGATATGCCGCCGAGAGTGCCTGAATAGCAAAGCTCATATCCATTATTTCTGCGGGGTGACCGTCGCCTGCGGCGAGGTTTACCAGTCTGCCCTGCGCTATTACGTTTATCTTCTTGCCGTTCGGCAGCTTGTAATACTGAATGTTGTGCCTTGCCACCCCTGTTTCAACGGCTATTTCGGCGAGCCGAGCAACGTTTACCTCTACATCAAAGTGACCTGCGTTGCAGAGTATCGCGCCGTCCTTCATGTTCATAAACGCCGTCTCTCCGATAACGTCACAGCAGCCGGTAACCGTAACGAAGAAATCGCCGATTTTAGCCGCCTCGGTCATAGGCATAACCTTAAAGCCGTCCATGACCGCCTCCATTGCCTTTATAGGGTCAACCTCGGTGACTATTACCGACGCGCCAAGTCCCTTTGCGCGCATGGAAACGCCCTTGCCGCACCAGCCGTAGCCGGCTACGACCACGTTTTTGCCCGCAACAATAAGGTTTGTCGTGCGGTTTATTCCGTCCCATACCGACTGACCCGTGCCGTAGCGGTTGTCGAAAAGGTGCTTGCAGTCGGCGTCGTTTACCAGCATCATCGGGAATTTCAGCTTACCCGATTTGTTCATCGAGATAAGTCTGATTATACCTGTGGTTGTTTCCTCACAGCCGCCGATAACATTCGGTATAAGCTCGGGATATTCGTTGTGGATAAGGTTTACAAGGTCGCCTCCGTCATCAATTATGATATTGGGTGCGGCTTTGATAACCTCGCAGGTGTGGTGGTGATATTCCTCGGGGGTAGCGTCATACCACGCGTAGACATTCAGCCCGCCGTGTACAAGCGCCGCCGCGACATCGTCCTGTGTAGACAGCGGGTTGCTGCCCGTGATGTACATTTCTGCGCCGCCCGCCGCAAGCACTCGGCAAAGATACGCGGTCTTTGCTTCGAGATGCACCGACAATGCGATTTTAAGTCCTGCAAACGGCTTTTGCGCCGCAAATTCTTCTTCAATACCTCTGAGCAGGGGCATATTCGCCTTTACCCAGCTTATTTTGGTTTCGCCGCTCTCCCAGAGAGCCTCGTTTCTGATTTCGCTCATGTTAGTATTCCTTTCGGTTATCCGTCAATTCTTTTCATAGCTTTGTTGCACTCAAAATAAATGCGCTCCTCGTCCATTTCGGTGACGCGGTTTTCCATCAGAAATTCGCCGTCTACCATAAGGCTCTCTACCTCATAGCCGCTTGCCGAGTAGCACATTGCGGCAACGGGATTGTTAAGCGGCTGGAGCGACGGGGAGTTTAAATCCATTATAAACAAATCCGCCCTCGCGCCCTCTTTGAGTACGCCTGTATTTTCAAGTCCGAGCGCCTTTGCACCGTTTTCGGTAGCCATTTTAAGCACCTCGGACGCGCTCACAATGTCTGCGGTGCGGGTATTGCCCTTGTGGGCGAGCGCAAGAAAGCTCATATCGCTGAACATATTGAGGGTGTTGTTGCTCGCCGCGCTGTCCGTACCTATGCAGAGGTTTACGCCCGCCTTTATCATATCGGGTATTCTCGCAAAGCCGTTGCCGAGCTTTGCGTTGCTTATCGGGTTGGTCGCCGCCCATACGCCCCTGTCGGCGAGCAGCTTTATATCGCTGTCGGAAAGCTGCACGCAGTGCGCCGCAACCGTGTGGAATTTGAACATACCCATATCATCAAGATACTCGACCGGCGAGCAGCCGTGTTCTTTTTTGCAGTCCTCAATCTCCTTTACCGACTCGCTGAGGTGAATGTTTATATCCATGCCGTACTCGGCGGCCTTTTCCATTACAAGCTCCAGATACTCTCTATCGGTGGTGTAGATTGCGTGCGGCCCCATCATAAATTTAAGCCGCTTGTTATCACCGTAGGTCTTATAGTCGTATATCGTGTCCTCAATGCGCGCTATGCCGCCCTCGTCGTTTCTACCGTTTCCGACAAGACCTCTTGATATTGCGGCTTTCAGTCCGCTCTCGCTTATCGCCCTCGTGACCGCCTCGCGGCAGATGTTCATATCAAGGAACGCGGTCGTGCCGGTCTTTATCATTTCAAGGCAGGCAAGGCAGGTGCCCCAGTAAAGGTCGTCCTGCGTCAGCTTGTCCTCCATAGGCATAATCCGTCCGAACAGCCACTCGTGAAACATCAGGTCGTCCGCGCTGTTTCGAAAAAGCGACATATAGCTGTGGGTGTGCGCGTTTACAAGTCCCGCGCAGACAAGCCTGTTTTTGCCGTCTACCGTTTTATCGGGGGTAAAGCCGTCCGAATTTCCGATTTTTGTAATAGTATCATCGGTGATACATATATCGCATATCTCGGTCTTAAAGCCCGCGCCGTCGGGTAAAATTGCGGTTATTCCTTTCAGCAGAGTTTTCATATTGTTCCGCCTTTCTGAATTTTTTTAACATCAATAACAATAGTATACCATTTTCGGCGTGGTTTTGCAAGATATAAATAAAGGGTCTGTCGTGGCGCGACAGACCCTTCAGACTGTCGATAAACCCACGCACCGCAAAAACGCAGTTTTTTCAAATAAATTT
>CAMEKZ010000093.1 GCA_945921635.1 uncultured Clostridia bacterium | reverse complement strand
CGTGTGAGCAGGTGAAAGACTTTGCACATCTCGCTTCTGCCGGCTTTATCGAAAAGATGCCGGAGCAGTACGATACGATTATCGGCGAGCGCGGCGTAGGTCTGTCCGGAGGACAAAAACAGCGTATTGCGCTTGCGCGCGCTATGGCAATTCGCCCGTCTGTGCTGATACTCGACGATACCACCTCGGCGCTCGATATGGAGACCGAAACCGAGATACAGGAAAACCTCACAAAGCTTGATTTTAAGTGTACAAAGCTGATAATAGCACAGCGCACCTCTTCTGCACGTCATGCCGACCGCATACTGATTTTAGAGGACGGCAGGGTAAAGGAGTTCGGCACGCATGACGAGCTTATGCGGCAAAAGGGCTATTATTACGAGATTTATTCGCTTCAGAACGGAAATGAACAGGAGGCGGTATAAATGGCAAGAAATAAATATGATATTGACGAAACGCTTGAAACCCCATTTGACTTCGCACATTTTAAGCGCGCAATGGTGTATGTAAAGCGCTATAAGTGGAAAATAATACTTGCGCTCACACTTTCTGCGATTTCTGCGGTGGTCGCACTTATCGCTCCTCTGCTTTCAAAAGAGGCTGTGGACGTTGCAATACCGAACGGAGACATAACCTACATAATAATCCTGTCAGCAGCTTTTCTGGTGTCAATCGTAGTAAGCGTTATTTTGGGCAATATCCGTCAGAGGATAATGACAAAGGCTGGTCAGCTGATGATATACGACATCAGAAAGGACTTGTTCGCACATCTGCAGGAGCTTCCGTTTCAGTACTATGACGACAGACCGCAGGGAAAAATCCTTGTAAGAGTCGTAAACTATGTAAACAACGTGTCGGATATGCTGACAAACGGAATTATTAACTTTATCCTCGAAATCTTCAACCTGATTTTCATAACTATTTTTATGTTTATGGTTGACGTAAGGCTGGCACTTGTTATCTTTGCGGGCGTGCCTGTGTTCATAGTAATTATGATATTCCTGAAAAATAAACAGCGCCGCGCATGGCAGCAGGTATCAAACAAGAACTCAAACCAGACCGCATACCTTGCCGAAAGCATAAACTGCATACGGGTAACCCAGAGCTTTGCCCGCGAAAACGAAAACCTCGGTATATTCCGCAGGCTGTCTACCGCCTACCGCAAGTCGTGGATGAAGGCGGTCACGGTAAATAACTTCGTAAGCTTTTCGGTTGATAACATAAGGGCGGTCGTAGATTCGGGACTGTACTTTGTCGGATTGCTTATTATCGGCTATCCCGCCGTATCACTCGGAAGCATACTCGCGATGAGCAACTATTCGTCGCGCTTCTGGCAGCCTATTATAAATATCGCGAGCCTGTACAACAACTTTATAAACGCCGTGGCTTATCTGGAGCGTATTTTTGAAACGATGGACGAGCCTGTTCCGGTAAAGGACGAAGTTGGCGCAACCGAGCTTCCGAAAATAAAAGGCGAGGTCGAGTTCAAAAATGTCACCTTTGCCTATGAAGAGGGCAAGAATATACTCGAAAATGTAAGCTTCAAAGTAAATCCCGGCGAGAGCGTTGCGCTCGTAGGTCCTACGGGCGCGGGCAAAACAACTATCGTAAATCTTATCTCACGTTTTTATAATTTAAACGGCGGTCAGATTTTAATTGACGGACAGGATATAAGCAAGGTCACGCTCCATTCTCTGCGCGAGCAGATGGGAATAATGCTACAGGATAGCTTTATCTTCTCCGGCAGTATAGAAAACAATATCCGCTACGGCAAGCTTGACGCGACAATGGACGAGATACGCACGGCGGCAAAAACAGTCTGCGCAGATGATTTTATCATGGGTCTTGAAAATGGTTATCAGACCGAGATGTATGAGGGCGGCTCTCAGCTGTCCGGCGGTCAGCGCCAGCTGGTTTCCTTTGCACGCACGCTTATCTCCGACCCGAAAATACTGATACTCGACGAGGCAACCTCGTCTATCGACGCGAAAACCGAAAAAGAGCTGCAAAAGGGGCTTCAGGAGCTGTTAAAGGGAAGAACAAGCTTTATCATAGCGCACCGCCTGTCAACAATCAAAAACTGCGATAAAATAATGTTTATCAATAATAAGGGCATCACCGAGGCGGGTACACACGAAGAACTGCTTGCAAAAAAAGGTGATTATTATAAGCTGTATACCGCACAGAAATAATCATTTGATGTAACCTTACAGGGTTGACGAAGCCGCGTAAACCATTTAGAGTTTACGCGGCTTTTCCTGCTGTTAAATTGTTCAGATAAAATCTATTCAGCGGATAAAATTAGTTTTGATTTTTTCTTCAAGCGCGGGCGGCTGAACGTCTGCCGCCGCTTCTTTCATCTTGAGAAGATACGCCATATTGTTTCCGATGTTGCGTGCAATCTGCATACCCTCCTCGTCCTGTGCCGCTTCTCCTGCGGCGCCGCCGTGTACAACGCTCCAGTATCTTGTAGGCGTTATCATCATTTCCGAGAACAGGAAAAAGCGGTTTATCTCCTCCATAGCTGCGACTCCGCCGCTTCTGCGGAGAGCTACTATTGATGCGGCGGGCTTAAATCTCATAGAGGCGGACGAGGTGTAGAACAGTCTGTCAAGAAAGCTCTTTACCGTGCCGTTTATTCCCGCATAGTAGACGGGCGCTCCGATTATAAGACCGTCCGCGGCTCTTATCTTTTCTGCCGCCTCATTAAGACCGTCGTCGAATACGCACTTGCCGCCGTTTTTGCCGCAAAATCCGCACGCCTTACAGCCTGTCAGCTTTAACTGACCGATATGTATTATCTCGGTATCAATCCCGTTTTTGTTAAGCTCCTTGCAAGCCGCGTCAAGCGCTGTGTAGGTGTTTCCGTTTGCTCTGGGGCTTCCGTTTACTGCTATTACTTTCATAGAATTATATCCTTTCCTTAATTAACTGTACCGCCATGTGAATGAAAATACATACGCAGTACCTTACTTCGCACAAATCCGTCTGAATTTGCGTTGTTTTCATTATTATTATACTATCACGCATTGAATTTATCAATATTAAGCGGATTTTTTGTAAATTGTAACAAAAAAAGCGTCTATCTTTCTTCAAAAATACCAAATTAAATAAAATTTTGTGCTAAATCCCGCATTTTGGGATTTTACACTTGAAAACTGTACTATTATATGATAAAATTTAATAAAGCTGTTTAGCTTTACTATATCGTTTTGGGTTAAATTTAAAATTAACTTCAGCACTTCAGCAGAAAGGAATTAACATGGATAACAACGAAAATATGAATAACCAGCAGGAAAACTGGGCGGCTGTACTCAATGAGTTTGATGATCCCACTCAGCCTCAGCAGCCTGAGCAGGCACAGCAGAACGCACAGTTTGTACAGCCTGATGCACAGTATACACAGCCTAACGCTCAGTACGCACAGCCTAACGCTCAGTACGCACAGCCTAATGCACAGTTTGCACAGGCTGGCGGTCAGCAGTTCGCACCTCAGGGTATGCCCGCTTATGACGCAGGCAACTTTGCGGTAATGCCTCCCAAGCAGAAAAGCAAGGTACTCCCGATTATACTTATCATTCTTGCGGCAGCCATTGTTGTAGGAGGTCTGATTTTTGCTTACTTCACCTTCTTCAAGGGCAATGTAAGCTACGAGCAGCTCGAAAGACAGTATTTTGCAAATATCGGCGCTCAGATGGAGACCATTACAGGTCCTTCAAAGTCAGGCGCAGAGCTTGAGCTCAGATTTACCCCCGGAAGCGCTCTGGCAAAACAGCTTTACACAGATAAGCTTGCCGATACCGTAATCAGATGTAAGTCCTTTGCCGATACAGACAGCGGAAAAGCGTATGTTGACGCTACATATCTGTCCGGTGAAGAAAGTATCATCGGCATGAAAATGTGGAGCGACGAAACAAACCTCTATATTCAGATACCCGAATTATCTGATGTATACCTCAAGATGAACCTTGAGGATTTGATGAGCCAATATTCTTCGCTTCAGACAGATATGCAGAATTATCTTGGCAGCCGTAGCGTTTTAACGTCCGACAGCCTTATTTTGCAGAGCTACACTTCATCGCTTCAGAGCGCTCTTGCTGACATCGACCCCGCAGTTGTTGAAAAGATATTCAATATCTTTGCAGATACATATTTTGAGGTTTACAAAGACGTAAAGGCAGAGTCGGCTTCCTTTACTTCCGGTGACATTACGGTAAACTGCAGCGCAACAACCATTTCTTTCACACAGAAAAATCTTGCTGACCTTGCAGTAAAATTTCTTGATAAGATCAGCGGTGAAAGCGACATTATGAGCTTCCTTGCCGCAAGCGGCTTAGACAGCGCAACCATTTCCGCGGCAAAATCCTATCTTGAAGAATATGTAAAGGGCCTTTCCGATGAGGAACTCAATAAGGAAATAGGCAAGATGGTTGTCTACACAAAGGACAACAATATCATCGGTCGTGTAATTTCCGTACAGGGAGTAGAAATCACAATCGCTGAGATACTTGATGGCGGCAAGTTTGCATTTGAAATCTCCGCAAGCCAGAACGGAACCGAGGCATTTAAGGTTCTTGCAAACGGTACGGTTCAGAACGACAAGTATGACGGTACAGCAAGTGCAACCGCTGACGGAAAGGAAATTTTTACTGCTGAATATTCGCTCACCTGCAAGGGTACAGACACAATAAACGGCAATATTAAGTTCAATGTAAAGGCTGAAGAGCAGAGCTTCACTATTGACACGGCGATTGACTGCACTGCAAATAACGGAACAGTTTCCATGAATTGTGTTGTAAACTCTGAGGAAATGTTTACAATCGCGGTAACCATCAAGAAATTAGCTTATGAAGATGTAACTATTCCCGAGGTAAATGAAAGCAACAGCGTTGACATCTCAAGCGGCAACACCGATACAGCGGCAGCTGAAAAGTTCCAGCAAGACGCAATGGCAAATGTACAAAATATTATCAGCAATATAACTTCTTCGTCATCGCCTGACATCATTTCTTATTTATTCACTGTGATGGGAGCAGGTTATGCAGATGTACCGCAGCAAGACGCAAACTTCATTTAATCTGAGTATTGTATAAAGTGTTTTAAAGCCGCTTCTGACGCGATTTGTCAGAAGCGGCTTAATGCTTTGTACTCCGTTTTCAGAACCAACGGTGGCAATTTTATGCGGGTATAAGCAATTTTTTGAAATTAGGTATTGACATATTACTCAATATGTGCTATAATAAATAACCGTCAGGAGTTTGCTAATATGGCTCAGTCGGCAGAGCACATCCTTGGTAAGGATGAGGTCCCCGGTTCGAATCCGGGTATTAGCTCCAGGCAGTGTGCCGTTGCACCATCAGCCCGATTTGTATGTCGGGCTGATTTGTTTTGCCCGCTTCACCCTGATTTTCAAGTCGGAGCAAAGCGTGATAAGCTTGCTTAATCACGCCGCGACTACTGCAATCGCTCAGCGGAGCTTTGCTCCGACGTCTTTCAGCGGTGGAATTATGTACCCCCACTGAAAGACGTATATGTTCCCGCCGCCAAAGACGCGGGGCATCTGCGCTTGGTTATATTCACATTACAGTTATCGGTCGAGTACCCCTTCACGCAATCCGCGTGCTGAGGTACTTCTATTTATATGTTTGTTCTCGCGACAAAAACTCTATACAAATAGTATACATTCATAGATTGTGCTCCGCCTCATCCCAATATTTATACCCACGCCGTTCCGCCCTGCGCCACGCCGCACAGCCTTCCGTACCTCATACACCTCAGCGCCCTACACAATTTCGTACTACCACACCCCAAAAAAGGTGACCCCGCCGCCCATCTTACCCCTCCGTTTTCACCCCGCTCTATTCATTTTCACAATCTCAAACCTCTATATCTGCCCCATTTTTGTGCTATCCTACGAAATTTTCACTTCCGCCCGAAATCCCCCTCAAAAACCGTCACCCTTTTTGGGGATTTGCTTCAAATTTCGTCCAAAAACACCTCGTTTATCCACCTACTCTCAATTTATGGAATTAAAACACCGCAAATACACGGATTTTATTATCATATTATCCCATAATATTCCTAATATTACTAATCAAAAATAGAAATTGTCACCCTTTGAAAAGTAAAAATGTCGATTCGCACCGCTTAAATGTCGATTCGCACCGCTTTAGCCAAAAACCGGCTCTGAACTATTGACAAATCCGCTGAAAATATGGTATAAAAATAGGTAGGATTATTTTTTACTGCCGTATATAACCATACCCCGACTGCCGCCCGCATAAAGGCGGTGACGCGGTGTAAATTTCTCCCATAGTGGAGTATCGGCGGTAAACGTAGGTATTTTACATAGTTCAGGAGGAAGAAAATATGACCAAGACAAAAACCCGGCTTATCTCCGCGGGTATCGCGGTACTGGTGGTCGCGGCGGCTCTGTTTGTGCTGTTGCCGTCTGTACTGTCTACCACGGCGGGCAGCGAAGTGTGGAGCGGTCTGGCTGCTGACGGGATTGAAACCGGGGGTGGGACGGAAGACAATCCTTATCAGATAAAGACCGCGGAAGAGCTTGCTTTTATGGCAAGCAAGGTAAACGAGGGCGACACAAGCTACGCCTCGGCTTACTACCGGCTCACGACTGACATCGTGCTGAACGAGAGCCTTGAAGGCACGCCTAAAGAGTGGACTGCTATCGGTACTTCTTCAACCCCCTTCACCGGCAAATTTGACGGTGAAGGCAACACCATATCGGGTATAGTTATAAATAAATCCGGTGAAAATTATCAGGGTCTGTTCGGCTGCTCGTCAGGCACTATAATGAACGTCGGCGTGATAGACAGCGACATCAAGGGCAGTGAATATGTCGGCGGCATCTGCGGTTCAAGCTTTGGAACAATAAAGAACTGCTCCAACAGTGCCGCAGTTAAGGGTAAAGGCAACATCGGCGGTATTTGCGGATATAATGATAACACCATCACCGACTGTACAAATAACGGCACAGTGACCGATGACGGAACCGATAGCTACAATGCCTTTGCCGGCGGTATCTGCGGAAATAACACCGGAAATATCGAAAAATCCCAAAACAACGGCACGGTCGGTGGCATAGGTAATAATATAGGCGGTATCGCAGGATGTAATCACGGAGGTAAAAAAATAACCGAATGCATCAATACCGCTTCTGTAAGCGGAAATTATTATGTTGGCGGAATCTGCGGTAACAACGGCAATCAGTACACAACCGCAAATGACGAAGTATCCAACTGTTATAACACCGGCACAGTAAACGGAAACAGTAATGTAGGCGGCATCAATGGCGTTAACTACAGATCAATCGCCAACTGCTATAACACCGGTGCAGTAAGCGGAACAAGCTTCATCGGTGGTGTCAACGGCTATAACTACGGCTCAATCACCAGCTGCTACAGCACCGGCACAGTTAACGGTTCAAAAAACACAGGTGGTGTTTGCGGCAGTAAGGCTGATAGCTCTACTGTATCAAACTGCTACTACGATAAAGATTTCTGCACCGCAGGCGGCATAAAAGGCGCTGATGCAGAAGCTCAGGCAACCGGCATAACCACCACTGACCTCTGCAGCTCTCTCCCCACAGGTTTTGAAGAGTCGGTATGGACAGCAGGCAGCTACACGGCAGACGGCAAAAAAGCCACCGCTATACTCCCTCAGCTGAAAGTATTCGAAAACACAAGCGCACCCAAGCCAAACGTTTTGTTCTACAACTTCGGCACGGACGAAGCCCCCGACTGGGATACCTACACCGAAATATCCACAGCCGAAGAGCTTCAGAATATAAAAAACAACCTTAGCGGCAACTACGTCCTCACAGCCAACATCACCCTCACAGCACCCGCACAGGGCAGCAGCAACTGGACTGCTATCGGTACTTCTTCAAACCCCTTCACCGGCAAATTCAGCGGTGACGGCCACACCATATCGGGTATAGTTATAAATTCAACCTCCAATTATCAGGGTCTGTTCGGCTACTCAAAAGGCACTATAATGAACGTCGGCGTGATAAATAGTGACATCACGGGCGCGAATTATGTCGGCGGCGTCTGCGGCTATAATTACTATGGCAAAATCATAAACTGCTACAGCACCGGCGATGTCAGCGGAACAGGCGATTATGTCGGCGGCGTCTGCGGTTTTAATGACTATGCCACAATTGACAATTGCTACAGCACCGTTAAAGTCAGCGGTACAGGTTATGTCGGCGGTGTATGTGGCCATAATAACTACAGCAAAATCAAAAACTGCTACAACACCGGCACAGTCAGCGGAACAGGCAATTATGTCGGCGGTATCTGCGGCAATAATGACGAAAGCCGAATCGAAAACTGCTACAACACCGGCGATGTTACAGGTTCAAGAGGTGTCGGCGGTATCTGCGGCAACAACAATAAAACAATCGAAAACTGCTACAGTGCCGGCACAGTCAACGGAACAAGCGGTTTAGGCGGTATCTGTGGCTTTAACAATGCCACAATCACAAACTGCTACTACGATACCGATTTCTACACCGGAAACGCTATAGGCAGTAGTACGGGAACAGTAACCAATGTAACCGGCATATCCACCGCCGCCCTCTGCGGCTCGACCCTCCCCACCGGCTTTGACAACGAAGTATGGACAGCGGGTTCTGCCGGCGACGTTACCGAAATAGATGGCAACTACGGCAAGAAAACCTATACATCCCCCTCGCTCATCGGAGTAGGCTCTGCATACGCATTTGAAGCAGATGTCTACAACTTCGGCACAAATGGCTCTAACGACT
>CAMEKZ010000092.1 GCA_945921635.1 uncultured Clostridia bacterium | reverse complement strand
TATCCATCTCACATTAGAGGGCGGACACTGCCGCCACAGGATAGCGCACCACAAGGACAGCACAGGCTACGAGATAGTGACCTCGCTTATCGAAAACGTGAAGAAGCTGCCCAATGTTACCATTCTTGAAAACTCGCACCTGCTCGGACTTAGCAAGCAGGGTGACAATTTCCTCACCGATGTACTGCATAACAATACGCACAGCTATTATACCACAAAAGCCGTGGTACTTGCAACAGGTGGAATAGGCAGAGTGTATGATTATACCACAAATTCGGCTATCGCAACGGGTGACGGCATACAGTTTGCATATAATCTCGGCGCTGAGATAAAGCATTTAAGCTATGTGCAGTTCCACCCGACCGCATTTGCCGACAAGAAAAACCGCGAGTGCTTTCTGGTTTCCGAGGCGGTGCGCGGAGAGGGCGCGTATCTGCTCAACTGCAACAAGGAAAGATTTATGGATAAGTACGAGCCGGAGCGCCGCGAGCTTGCCCCGCGTGATGTCGTATCAAAGTGCATTTTACAGGAGCAGAAGGCGACCGGCAGCGACGAGTTCTTCCTCGATATTTCCTATAAAGATCCCGAGTTTGTAAAAAACAGATTTCCGATGATATACAAAAAGGTGCTTGAAAAGGGCTACGACATGACAAAAGAGCCGATACCGATTTATCCCTGCCAGCACTATCTTATGGGCGGCATTGCGGTAAACGGTCACGGTGCGACTACCGTAGACGGACTTTATGCCGCGGGCGAGTGCGCGCATACCGGCGTACACGGAATAAACCGCCTTGCGAGCAACTCTCTGCTGGAGGCGCTTGTGTTCAGCCGTCTTATCGCGGAGGATATAAATAAAAATTATACCCACCATGAGCTTGCTGAAGCTGAGTTTGACTATCCCTCGCCTGAGGGCAAGCCATTACCGAGCGGCATACGCACCGAGATAAGACATATCATGCAGCGGTCGTATTTTGTAGTGCCCGATTATGTCGAAGCGAACAAGGATATTGAGCGGGTAAAGGAGTTAAAGGATATGCTGTACAACGGCGGCTATGAGATTACTCCGGACTTTATCGAGGCAAAGTCGCTTACCACCGTGGCGTATATAATACTCAGCGAAGTTGTTGCAGAGGGCAAGGAAAAGGGTATAATCTGAAAGGAAACAAAATTATGAAGCTGATGCAGTTTTATGTTGACAATCTCATACGCACCGCGCTTAATGAGGATATAAACTATATAGACAGCACTACCGATTTGCTGATTGACGAGAATGACATCTCCGAGGCTTATTTTGTGTCAAAGGCGGACGGAGTGCTTGCGGGACTTGATGTGGCAATGCGGGTGTTTTATCTGCTTGACGATACGATTGAGGTCAAGCTTCACTTTAAAGACGGCGACAGCATAAAAAAGGGAGATATTATCGCGGAGTTTAAAGGACACACCGCCGCTATGCTTAAAGGCGAGCGCACCGCGCTTAATTTGTTACAGCACATGAGCGGTATAGCAAGCTATACAAATAAGTGCGTAAAGGCGGTAGAGGGCACAAACGCGTCTATCGCCGATACGAGAAAGACCCTCCCCGGACTGCGCCCGATACAGAAGTATTCGGTTGTTGCGGGCGGCGGCAGAAACCACCGCTATAATCTCACCGACGCCGCTATGCTCAAAGACAACCATATAGACGCCTACGGCGGCATTACTGCGGCGGTAAACGCGCTGCGCCAAAAGGCGGGTCATATGTTACAGATAGAGGTCGAAACCCGCAGCTTTGAGGAGCTTGAAGAGGCTCTGGCGGTTGGAGCTGATGTAATCATGCTCGACAATATGAGCTGTGAGGATATGAAAAAGGCGGTAGAAATCACCGCGGGCAGGGCGAAGCTCGAAGCAAGCGGCAACGTGACGCTTGACAATATCCGCGAGGTTGCTCTGACGGGAGTTGATATAATCAGCCTAGGCGCGCTTACTCACAGCGTGACCGCGTTTGATATTTCTATGAAGTGGAAGAAATAAAATCTGCCTGTGCCGCAGGCTGTATGCGGCGCAGGCATTTTAATGTACAGATATAAGGAACGTTCATAAATATGACAAACTGTGACTTTTGCGTAAACTACGTCTATGACGAATACGACGAGTGCTATACCTGCCTTGTAAACCTCGATGAGGACGAGATGCGCAGGTTTCTTACAGGAGATAATCAGAACTGCCCGTATTTCAGAAACGATGACGAATACGAGCTTGCAAGAAAGCAATGACAGGAGAAAAAGTCCCCAAAATCGCGATTTTTGGAACCCATTGTTTGCGCCACGGCAAATCCTCTCGGCACAAAATGCCGTAATAGGAAAGGATGGTAATAAATATGACAAGAATAGAAAAAGGCAATAAATCATATATCGGAAAGTCCGTTACTGTTACTGTTGACCGACCGATAGGAACTCCGCACCCCAAGCACCCCGATATAATCTATCCGATAAATTACGGTTATGTAGAGGGGCTTGTCGCGGGGGACGGCGAGGAGCAGGACGTGTATATACTCGGTATAGATAAGCCGGTTGATACCGCCGAATGCGTGATAATCGCGGTAGTTATGCGCGAGGACGACAACGAGGACAAGTGGGTCGGCGTGCCCGCAGAGCTTGTCGGAAGCGAGCTTTGCTATGAATGTAATATTGTTCATGCTGTGCATTTTCAGGAACAGTTTTATAAATCCGAGGTTTTCGCGCTGTACGAAAAGACCGCCGGCGCGGTGACCTATACCGGAGAGGGTAAAGACCGCCGCTATTTTCTGATTAAGAACAACAGCGGGCATATCGGCTTTCCTAAGGGTCATGTAGAGTATGGCGAGAGCGAGCGCGAAACGGCACTCCGAGAGGTTTTTGAAGAATGCGGACTGAATGTTATACTGAGTGACGATTTCAGAGCCGAATATACTTTTCGCACACTTGACGAAACCGATAAAACCTCGGTTTTCTTCGCGGGATATTTTGATAAGGACGCGGCGGTAAAAATCCAGCAGGAGGAAGTAATCGGCGACTGGCTGCTGTCTTATGAGGACGCTATGAATAAGCTGAACTGGGAGCAGGACAGGGAGATACTGCGCAAGGCGGAGGAGTTTTTAAACGGCGAAAAGTGAAATTTATCTTTACTAATCGACAAAATGTGGTGCAATATTACTTTTTGTAATCTAATTCGTCGCTATTTTTCGCAAAATAGCTAAGCGATAAAATACCGATAGGGATAAAATACACACACCAGAACTCCAGTATCGCTATACCGACAAGCTCTGAACTATTTGAACCATCCGCACTTGCGGTAAACAGTCCGAGCATCGGCATGATAAGACAGCTGAAAAAGAACACGCCGTGTATCATAAGCAACGCTTTGAGCCACTTGTCGGCTTTTGATTTTACATTTACCGCAAGTCCCGCGAAAAATGTGGATAAGGACATCATGGCATAGCCGAGCATATCGAAGCTGAAAAACAGGCCGAAGCGCTTGTAGTCTAGTATCATACCAGCTTGCTCCGAAAGTCCTCCCGACCTTACGGCGGTGAGCTGTGTGAAATATACTATAAGAATTATCGTGGCGTACATAGCGGCAAAGCCTACCGCGGTATATCCCGCCGCTTTGCGGGTGTTATCCGAAAAGCAGGTGTAGGCGCACATCATAGGTACAAAGCTGAGCGCTATAATCATTGAAAATATGTAACTGCCGAAATCAAACGAAAACGGCATACAAGCCGCAAAGCCGCCGACTGCGGCTATATTCACAGCGGAGCTGTACATTCCGATTTTTCTGTTCATATTTTAATCAATCCTTTCCCGGTCTTTCATTAGAATATCAACCAGTTTTTTTATAAACAGCGCCCTTTGCTCAGGGGTTTCAAGGTCGAAGCCGAGCAGATTTCCAACTGTTCCGCTGCCTAAAAATGCCGCCTGCATAACCGAGGTGAGCATGAATATCAGCGTACGGTTATCGCTGTTATTTTCGCTCAGCGCGTGCATAAAGCCGTTCTGCGTAAGCACGGAATTGCACTTCTGGGTATAATCGTGAAAATCTCCGAGTATGGAAATGCGGGAAACGGCGGGGTGCTCATAAAGAAAATTGAATACATGAGTTGCCCACGCCGTGAGCCTCTCCTTGTCGGTGTAATATTCGCGCTCGTCGTGAAATCCCGCGACTACTTTTCCTATAATGCGCTGAACGCACACGGTGATGAGGTTATCCTTGCTTTTGAAGTAATAGTTAATAAGTCCAAGTCCTACCCCCGCCCGCTGTGCAATCATGCGGGCGGTTATGTTTTTTACTTCGCCGCTGTTCTCTTCAATAAGCTCGGTGGCGGAGCTTATAATCCGCTCTTTGACAAGTTCTGTTTTATCCATAGATACTCCTTCCGCAGGTTTTGAACAATGTTCAATTATATTATACTGAACAGTGTTCAAAATGTCAATAGTGAAAATAAAAAACGGCAGAATTTTCTGCCGTGCAGACTGTCGAAAAAGTCTATTTTTTGAAAATAGTGCAAACTCTCTAACCCCATCCCCAAACCCCTTCCCCTCGGGAAGGGGCTGTTTATCGGGGGCTATCGCCCCTCGCCCCTATTGGGGGCTGCCGCCCCTCAACCCCATTTCGAGAAAAATATAGGTTTATCGACAAGCTGAACGGCAGAATTTTCTGCCGTGAAAGTGTCATAAGTTGACGTTTTGTATATTTTTGTGTATAATATACTCAAGCGAAGATGAGAATATGCCGAATTAGGCGTTTTGGGTGGTTGCCTTCCGATACCGATAAGGTGGGGAGGAAGGTGATAAATTTACCTTGTCGGAATTTTCGGACAAGGGGGATTGCTCTTTTATGGAATACATAATAGCTCTGATTGTGATTTTAGCAATCGTGTACGCAATTATACATGAAATAAAGAGATAAACCACCTACTTGCCCTAGGTGGTTTATAGCTTTTAATTAAGTTACTAAACACTGAAGGTGACCGCCTGAAAGACATTCTCATCTTCGTGGTTTTATTATACCCTTTTTTGATGCAGATGTCAAGTGCTGTTTTATCGGCGGCTTGACTTTTTTGCTGTTTTAGGGTATTATTGTCACAAGCGAAGATGAGAATATGCCTAATTTAGGTGTTTTATACTAATAACGATTAAAGTGCAGACAAGATTTGCGGCAAGACCGTGCCTAGCGCGAGGAAAAGCGACGCCGGCATACTGTATGTATGTCAAGGAGCTTTGACGAAGAGATAGGTGCGGTATTGTTGCAAAGATGTCTGTATTTTAGTCGGTTATTAGTATATTGGGTGGTTGCCTTCCGATACCGATAAGGTGGGGAGGAAGGTGATAAATTTACCTTGTCGGAATTTTCGGACAAGGGGGATTGCTCTTTTATGGAATACATAATAGCTCTGATTGTGATTTTAGCAATCGTGTACGCAATTATACATGAAATAAAGAGATAAACCACCTACTTGCCCTAGGTGGTTTATAGCTTTTAATTAAGTTACTAAACACTGAAGGTGACCGCCTGAAAGACGTTCTCATCTTCGTGATTTTATTATATCCTTTTTTGATGCAGATGTCAAGTGCCTGCGGCGAAAACAGAATAGTAGCGGCAAAAATATTTACAAATCGACAAAATACGCTCTAATATTACAAATTGTCAACAAAACGGCTTTCAAAAGCTTTACTGCTCGTTATCTTCGCTGTCATCTATATCCATATCGCTCCTGCTCATCTCTGCTTCGAGCATCGGGCGCAGCAGAGAATAGCGGAGCATCTTCCTGTCGTTATCTACCATCACGCGCACAAGCTCCTTTGTGCCTATGATTATCAGCAGCTTTTTAGCTCTGGTGACGCCCGTGTAGAGCAGATTGCGGTACAGCAGATTTTTTGTAAAACCGGTTATCGGGATAATGACCGCGTCGTACTCGCTGCCCTGGCTTTTATGTATGGTTATCGCGTAGGCGTGCTCAAGCTTTCTCAGCATCTCGGAGGTGTAGATTGCTATTCTGCCCTCAAAGTCGATAGTAACGTTCATGGAAAAGCGGTCTACTGAACGGATAATGCCGATGTCGCCGTTGAATATACCCGAGCCTTTTTCATTGTTTCGCGTCCAGAGAACGTCATAATCATTTTTTATCTGCATGACCTTGTCGCCTGTGCGGAACACAACATCGAAGAATTTAAGCTCCGGCTTGTTTTTTGACGGTGGGTTCAGCGCAAGCTGAAGCTGTCGGTTAAGCTCTCTTGTACCCGCCGCGCCCATTTTTGTCGGACAGAGTATCTGTATATCGTCTATCGGCGAATAGCCGTAGGTTGCGGGCAGGCGCTGTTTTGCAAGCTGGATTACAAGCGGGGTTATATCCTCCTCGTTTGCCTTGTTCATAAAGAAAAAGTCGTTGGATTTATCATCAAGCACGGGATATTCGCCGTTTACTATCTTGTGCGCGTTTGTGACTATCAGGCTTTGTGCCGCTTGACGGAAAATTTCTTTAAGCTGAACGGTCGGTATGCGGTGGGTGTTAATAAGGTCTTTCAGTATATTGCCCGCGCCGACCGAGGGGAGCTGGTTTGAGTCGCCGACCATGATGAATTTTGAGCTTGGCTTTATCGCCTTTACAAGTGCAGACATCAGCAGAGCGTCCACCATCGACATCTCGTCCGCAATTATTACATCTGCGGGGAGCGGGTTGTGTTCGCCGCGCTTGAACTTCAGCTCGCCGTGCGCGGAAAAATCCACCTCTAAAAGCCGGTGTATAGTCTTTGCGGGCTCGCCGGTGAGGTCGGACATACGCTTTGCCGCTCGTCCTGTCGGGGCGCAGAGCAAAATCCGCTTTTTCATCTGTTTAAGTATCTTAATCACACCGTTAAGCGTGGTGGTTTTACCTGTACCCGGGCCGCCTGTCAGAATGAAAACACTTCCGGTAAGGCAGGCGTTTATCGCGGCGCGCTGTAAGGTCTCGTAATGAATGTTTTCCGAAAATTCCACGCCCGCGATTTCGTTTGAATAGTCCTTTTCGTACTGCACCGAGGTCTTGAGCATGAACGCAAGCTTCTTCGCTATGCTCGTTTCCGCTTCGTAATATTCGGGCAGGTAGATAAAATCTCTGCCAGCGATGGTAACCTTTACGGCGCTTTCCTCATCAAGGCAGTCCTCAAGGCAGGAATTAAACTGCCTTAGCTCAACTCCGAGGTTGGCGCAGACCGACTCGCGCAGCTTTTCAAGCGGTAGGCAGGTGTGTCCCGCAAAGGCATTTTCACGCAGGACGTAGATTATCCCCGCACGCACGCGGTTGCTGTTTTCGGCGTCAAAGCCGAGGTCTGCCGCCATGCGGTCAACCTGTATAAAATCTATGTCAATACCGTTTGCACAGAGGATATACGGGTTCTGCTTTATCTGCTTTATGCTGTCATGCTCGTATACAGACCAGACGCTTACCGCGTGGGAGGGGCCGAAGTTGTACTCGCCGAGGAATTTGATAACCTCGTTTACACCTGTTATTTTGCGGTACTCGTTTGCTATGTACAGTGCCTTGTCAGAAGTTATGCCCTTGACTGCGGTAAGGCGCATATAGTCGTTGTCGAGTATGTCGAGCGTTTCGGTGCCGAAGGCGTTTACTATCCGCTTTGCTATGGCAGGTCCCAGTCCCTTTATTATGCCGGAGCTTAAGTACGCGGTTATCTCCTCGGGGGTAGAGGGGAGCGAGCGCTCGCAGGTCACCGCCTTGAACTGTCTGCCGTACTTGGGGCTTGTTATCCACCCGCCGCGAAGCGTCAGCCGCTCGCCCTCGTTTATATCCCCGAGGGTGCCGACTACGGGTATAAGACCCTCGTCACAGCCTAAGTTAAGCACTATATAGCCGCTTTCGGCGTTTTTGTAAATTACATCTTCGACAGAGCCGGAAAGCTCCTCGGATATGTCGGTCTTTTCGTATTCCAATATTGCAGCTCCTTATGCTTTATGTCATGTTGTCGGGTGCGGGCGTTTTGCCCTGCGGTGCTTTGCACTTGCCGTCCTTACCCGCGGATTATCGGTGCAAAGCCGCGCGCATATATCGGCTAGCTCCTTTTGCGAGCGCTGAGTATCAGTCAATATTATAATTACATCTCCGCGGGTGCTTTTCAGCGCGTCGCGCACACGGCACTCTATATCGTCCGGTGTGGCGTGCTTTATATAGGTCGGCTGACAGTTTCCGGTGTAAAACAGCTCGCCCACAGAGAGCACGAGATTTGCCGCGCCTAAAATTCCTAAAAAGAGAAAAACGAAAACGCATAGATATATGCCGTCCATAATTATAATCACCTCTTCCAAACAAGCAATACGATAAATCGTTTTTGCTTATTATATGGTGAAAACGGCGGATTGGTGATTATTCTCCGCAGATACAGAGTATCGCGTTCCAGCCCTCTTTTTCGTTTGTCTTTGCTACGCGGATATTGTTTTCTTTAAGGGCGGCATAAACTTCATTAAGCCGCTCGGTGATGATACCCGATATAATCAGCTTTCCTCCCTTTTTCAAAAAGCCCGTGAAATACGGCGACATGGATATTATTACATCTGCCACTATATTTGCGGTGATTATGTCGTAGCCCGTGCCTATCTTTTCGCGCAGAGCCGCGTCATCGCTGATATTTCCGACAAAGGCGGTCGCCCTGTCCGCGCCGAAGCCGTTTTTCGCGGTGTTTTCGAGTGCTGTTTTTACCGAGTTTTCGAATATATCCACCATGACCGCGCTTTTCGCCCCGAGAAGCAAAGCGGCGATTGACAGTATACCGCTGCCCGTTCCGAGGTCGAGCAGGCGGTCTCCGTCATTTATCTCATTTTCAAGC
>CAMEKZ010000091.1 GCA_945921635.1 uncultured Clostridia bacterium | reverse complement strand
ATTTGGAATATTCTGGGCGCGCTGATTATTCTGATTATTCTGTGCATTCTGCTTTGATGCCTTGCCGCCATTGTTTTTCTGCTTGCTTTTGGGTTCTGCAAGCTTGAACTGTCCTTTAAACGGACCGTTTTTTCTTTTTGCTTTTGTAATCTGCTTTGAGGGTGACTTTGGGGCAATTTTTTCTGTTGCCGTGAGTAAATTCTTGGAGTCTAAAATTCCCATCTTTTCCTTCCTTCCGTAAACGCGTATAGTATAGTTATGCAGTTATGTAACTATGTAACGCGCAGCAAGACAGAAAGGCGGCATAATCATAATAGAATATTACAAAATTCCAAAGCAAAGCTAACCCGTCGTATACAATGTAAGACGGGTTATAGTGAATGAAAGTAATAATTCGGTATAACCGCTGCGAAATCCTGATTATATACGATTTGCTGTGACATAAGGGAGAATACATATACATACATTAAATTCGCTTTGCCGCTTTCGCTTGCTGTTAAATTGTATTTATAAAATTTACTTAAAAATAAATCCGTGATTCATGAGCGGGATTTTCGCCGAGTGTGGTAAAACCCGCCGTGTCCAATGCGTGCTTAATAATCTAAGACGTCCTGACAAATAACATTTAATATTATTTTATCGCAAAAGTACACAAATGTCAAGAAAATTATTACCGGACAGGTGAGCAAATTTGTCGGGTGATGACAAAATGGGGAAAAAGCAGTATTATTTTCGTCTTTGCTTTTCACTTTCCGCCGTGATTTCCTCAATCTTCCTTTCGGTGATGTCGCAAAGCTCCTTTGCGGTCTCGGCGCTGAGCGACTGGGCGAAAAGATACAGTCCGTTTCCGGCACGTCCGGAGCGTATCAGCACCTTGCTTTTGTCCGAGCTTATCATAACGCCCTCACCCGTGCCCGTGCCGTCAGCGCAAAGCGCTTTCAGCATCGATGGTGCGGATATGCCATGCAGGGGGATATAGCGTTTTTCCTTTACATAGCAGGGCAGGGAGGCACAAAGCTCGGCAAAGGATATATTTCTGTCTGCGGCGGCTTTCAGCGCAGAGAGCGCAAGCACACAGCCATCGGTGATAAACGGCTGAGCCTCACCTATTTTACGCGCGGTGCTGTCCGAGTTGTCGTTGCTGCACGCGTAGTAGCGGTATACCTTTCCTTTATATGGCTTTGAAAGCTGCTCCATGTCAAAGAGAATGTTATTGGGCAGAGCAATATCAATGCCTTTTTGTGCAAGGTCGCAGAAGCTTATCAGTAAGAGCTTTTCCATATTTACTATATCGGTTTCTGCGGTAAATATTTCCGCCTTTGTGCCGCTGTAGTCAACGGATATTATCATACGCTTACCGTTTTTGTCGCTGATTTTTTCAAATACCGGTGCAGCGCACTCTTTTATAAATCGGTTGTTGCAGTCAAGCTGAATACTGTACTCTGTCTTGAAATCCGCACAGCGCGACAGCATGGCGGTGTATACCGCGCCCCCGTCGTCAAACTCGGTGCATTTTCCGAAAGCGTCATAGCTTGCTTTGGGCGCTCCGCCGCGGTTCATTATGCCTTCAATTGTACGCTCCTGCTTTCTGGTGATAGGCATACCGCCGCTTGACAGCACGGTGACAGAGGTTCTCGCCGATACCGAGACATGGACGATAAGCCCGCTGTCTGTCAGTCTGCCCTTGTGTATAAGCATTGAAAGCGGTATTCCGCGGCAGTCGAGACAGTCTCGCCCCGCGGCGTTTATCCCCGCAATAAGGCTTTTTGCAAAGGTGCGCGAGCGGCTGTCCGCACGGTTACCTACGCATATACTTTTGTCGGTTGCGGCTGCGAGTGCCGAGCCGAGCCGTGCCATAATCTGCGGGGTAGCGGTGATGTTGGTTTCTCCCGTAAAGCCGTTTTCGTCCAGTCGGAAAAGCCCGTGCGCGTCATGCTCAATATCGCTTGAAAGCGTGATGTTATCCTCTGTCTGCTTATTGCTCCAGATTTTAATATCCGGCATGACGATACAGCCGCGCCCGAGAGTGGCGCTGTCGCCGATAACCGCGTTTTCATACACCGCGCTGTCGCGCTTTACCGATACGTCGCGGCAGATTATGCAGTCGTTAAGTCTTGTGTTGTCTCCGATAAACGCGCCGTCAGAAACTATCGCTCCGTCTATCGTACAGTCGTTTCCTACAGTCACGTTGTCGCCGATTACCGAGCCGTCGCGTATGACGGTATTTTCGCCGATTGTTACGTTTTTGCCGATATAGTACGGCGGGCGCAGATTCTGATAGCTGCCTGTGCCGCTGTCGCAGTAGCCGCCCTCGGTGAGCCGTCTGGCGGGGAGCTTTACCTTTACCTTTCCCTCAAGTATATCCCGCTGACAGCGCTTGTACGCCTTGAGGTCGCCTATGTCGCACCAGTAGCCGCACTCCTCGTAGGCGTACAGCGGCATTTTTCTTTCCTGCATGAGCGGGAAAATATCGCAGGCAAAATCCGCAAAGCCGTCGGGGATGATGTCAAGCGCTTCGGGTGATAGAATATAAACTCCGGTGTTCGCCTTGTCCTCGGTGCAACCGATAAAGGACGGCTTTTCGATAAAGCCGGTAACCTTTCCGTCCTGCTCGGTCACTATGCCGAACTCGCGCGGGTCATCGGTTTTCTTTGTGATAATAGTAGCGGCGGCGTTGTTGTCCTTGTGATATTTCATCGCGGCGGTGAGATTGAAGTCACACAGTGCATCTCCGCTTATCACGACAAACGGCTCGGTAAAGCCGGCGGCCGCCTTTTTTACACAGCCTGCCGTGCCGAGCGGCGCATCCTCGTATGAAAAGCCTAGCTTTATCCCGCAGTAATCCATACCGTCAAAGAAGCTTTCTATCATATCGCCCTTGTACATAAGAGTAAAAACCGCCTCGGTACAGCCGTGGGTTTTGAGTAAATCAAGTATATAACAGCAAATCGGCTTTGTACAAAGCGGGGCAAGGGGTTTTGGCATATTTTCGGTAAGCGGGAGCAGACGTGTACCGCTGCCGCCCGCCATTATAACAGCTTTCATAAAAATCCTCCTTAAATATCGGTGTTAATATTATCTTTTTTTTGTCCGAAAATATAACAAAATTCCCGATATTCTGTTGTAAACCGCACTTAAATTTGTCTTGCGGCATATTATAAACAGTAGGAATAATGCACGGCGGCGGGATTTTACAGTCAGAAAAGCCGCACCCATTATTGTGCGGTGCTGTCCGAAGATTATTGTGAAAGGAACGGTTATAAAAATGAGATATTTTATTATATTAAAGTCATCTACCGCGGCGCTGAAAGCGCAGAATACGCTTGCAAAAATGAATATAAGGGCGCAGGCGGGAAAAATTACGGCAAAGGGCGGGTGCAGGTTCGGCATATATACTGATGATGACGCGGATAAGGTCTGCCGTATTCTCGGACTTTCGGGAATAAGCTGTGTAGAGATACAAAAGGACGGTGGTACGGGATGATATATTTTGACAATGCCGCGACCACATATCCGAAGCCCGGGAGTGTAATACGCACCGCGGAAAAGGCGCTGTCCGACTACGGCGCAAATCCGGGCAGGGCGGGGCACAAGCTGTCGCTTGACACATCTATGATGGTGTTCCGTTCAAGAGAAAAGTGCGCCGAGTTTTTCGGCGGCGACGCGGAAAACACGGTGTTCACGCTCAACTGCACCCACGCGCTCAATTTTGCGATAAAGGGAGTATGCGCCGCAAACGGAAAATGCCATGTAATTACCACCGACCTTGAGCACAACTCGGTGATACGCCCCGTCCACGCGCTGTCCGAGCAGGGGAAAATCAGCTACAGCATAGCAAATACGGGTGAAACCGACGCGGAGCTTGTAAAGGCGGTGAGCGACCTTGTGCGGCGCGATACAAGGGTAATAGTCATGACTGCGGGGTGTAACGTAAACGGCAGGATAACCCCGCTTAAAAAAATCGGGGAGCTTTGCCGCAAAAAGGATATCTGCCTTATTGCGGACTGTGCACAGGCGGCGGGCGTGATGCCGCTGTCGCTGTCCGACGGGATAAATATTATCTGTGCGCCGGGTCACAAAGGACTTTACGGCCCTATGGGCACGGGCGTGATGATAACCGACGGAAAATATCCGCTGAAGGCGATAATTGAGGGCGGGACGGGCAGCGTCAGCACCGAAATCACGCAGCCCGATTTTCTCCCCGATATGCTGGAGAGCGGAACTATAAACACCCCCGGAGCGATTGCACTCGGCAGCGGAGTTGATTTTGTACGTTCAAAGGGTATAGACCGCATTTACACGCACGAAACAGCGCTGTGCAGTCTGTTTATCGAACGTTGCAAAAAAAACAGGCGGATAACCGTCTACCGCTCGCCGAAAACCGAGCATTATCTGCCTGTGGTATCCTTTAATGTTGACGGCGTGGAGGCATCCGAGCTTGCACGCATGCTCTCCGACAACGGCTTTTATCTGCGCGGCGGCTTTCACTGTAATTTTCTCGCGCATAAAAAGCAGGGCACAAGCGACAGCGGCACGGTGCGGTTCGCCCCGTCGGTGTTCAATACAAGGCTTGATGTGATAAAGCTGACGGATTTTCTGAACAAAACCTTTAAATAAGCCGAAAACCTTGCGTATATTGTTGTTTTGCCGTATGTCTTTTAGTCAGAAAATAAGAACAAGTCATATAATGCTTTCCGCCGCACGCAGAAGGAAAAATCAGCGTGCGGCGGAAACGGTTTAATTTTTGTTTTGAAATATGAAGAGAGAAAAATAAATTGCTTGCGGTGCTTGACATTGAAATGAAACGGTGGTATAATCATATAGTAATTTTTGCGGGTTGTTTTGCGATTGAGCAGGATAGTCTGCGAGAGAATATGAATTTCGGGGTGTGGCGCAGTTGGTAGCGCGCGACATTTGGGATGTTGAGGCCGCAGGTTCGAACCCTGTCACTCCGACCATATCGAGTGTTCACAACTGATTCAAGTTGCGAACACTCGATTTTTGTTTTAAGGTAAAAGATATTGTGTAAGAAACAGGCACGTTTTCGCTTGCAACATAATTAAAAATCTGCTCCAGTATTGTCGATATTTCGTTCTTATCTACTTTACTGTTGTACTCACACAGAATTTTATTTGTTAGCTTCTTAACCGCCTCGGGATTGACTTTGTGACCCTTTGTCAGCTTCATTGCGGATTTGAGGGCTTCGACCTGTTTGCGCAAATCCTCGTTTTCGTGGGAGAGGAGTTCGTATTCGGCAGAGGTCTGCTCGGGGATAGAGAGTTTGACTGTGTTTTCAAATAAGTCCGCATATCTGCCGTGGTTTTCATAATCGGTTCTCTGTGCCTCACGTTTTGCTTTTATCTGTTCTTCGGACAAAAATCCGTCCGGCACATATTTCAAAAATCTTTTATCCGCAGTGTTGACATTTGCGAAAAGCTGTGGTAAACTGATTATAGAATCAGCTACCAGGGGGTTGGATATATCGGTTTTGCCGTTATGTTCGCCCCTTAAGACGGCTGATTCTTTTATTTTTGTCATCACAACATTCAAATAAAGAGCATTGTCCTGTCCTTTATCGTATTCTTTAACCTCAAGCTGAACGGGCGAAATAAGCCCCCCGTCAGAAAATGCACTTATCAAAACATGAGTACGTTTCAAATATTCGTTTACCTTGTAGTTCTTGTGTACCTCTATCAGCTCAGCATTTTCAATAAGGTTGTTAATACAGGTCAGCATTTTTGCATAGTCGGAATAATCTCCGCCGTATTCTTGCTGATGGTTTACGCTTATATCAAGATTACTTTTTGAAAAAGCAAAATCAAAATCTATGCTGCTGTTTTTATAATTGACATTATGTATTCCGAGCATATCAGCAATTTTTCTCATTGGCTTTTTGGCTTCTCTTGTGCGTAAAGTCCTGTAACTTTCAAGGTCAATTTCGGCAATCTTATCCATATTCGGATATGACAATGCTATTGACTTATCTTTGAGCTCATCGTACCGCTCCTGCTCGGACATATCCTCGGCGATAGAAAACTTTTCACCCGTATCTTTCAAATATCGCGAAACATTAAGACCATATACCCCATTTTTGTATCTCAGAGGTAAATCAAAATGTACCTCTCCGTCAAATACATCGTTGACCTCTAAAACGGTTGACGGGATTTTCAATGTAATTACTGTATCGCCATAGTCGCTCGCATATCCGTTATCCTCTGAGCTGAAGAACAAAGCGTCCTCTTTTACTGTCATTATTCCGGTTTGCCGTATCTTTTCAGCGGCATCTGCGGTTGTTCTGTGGTATACTGTCACATTGCCGTTTGTATCAACTTTTGCATTTTTATCATAAATGCTCAATAATTCCAGCAAATCTTCATTTACTTCAATGCCTTGTTTTATTTTGAATCCGTAAACAACCTCAAAGTTTTCGGCATCGCTGTCTGTTTCGGGGAGAGAAAATTTTGTATTATTTCCCCCTTTTTCGCGTATACTGCTATTGACATCAGTATCATTTTGTGATATAGTGGTGTCAGTAGCTGTACTACTGGTCGTTTCGGACGTAAGGACAGGGGCTTGAACATCTGTCGCAGTAGCAAGGCTACTATTTTTTATTCCCGAGTACATTGTCTGCTCGGACATATCCTCTGCAATAGAGTATCTTATATCCGGATTACTTCCGTCAAAAGTGCCGATATTATCAGTTGCGGATTTGATTTGATTAGGCTCGAAAACTATATACGACTCTACCATGACGCCGTTACTCTTTCCGTCCGCAATCAAATGGATACCATCGTAATCAGATTGACGCATATAATTTGTAATGAGCACTTTTTGTTTTCTCCTTATAGGGTTTGTCTTGCTTTGCCACTCGTCAAGAATAGTGCTCAGCGGCTCGTCCATTATTTTGATTGCTTCTTCATCGCTGATTTTGCCTGATACTAAGTCATTGTAGTTTGCTTCATACCATGCGTCGCCCTTTGCTTCAGCTTCTTCGTAAACCTCGCTGTAGTGCTTATCAATATCATTATACTGCTTTTGCAATTCAGCATATTCGTCAACATTTTTCATCCAGTATTTGTGTATCTGTTCTCTGTTTGAAAATTCAAGAACATTTCTTGCATTAAGATACACTGCCATCTGTTTTTTGCCGTCAATTCCTATATCTTCACTTGTAGGCTTGAAGAATATTCCTGTCGGCGTGTCGCTGTCGTGTTTTCCTGCTCGCTCGTTATTTGTGTTAAATACAGTAAAGTCTTTGCTTGTTTGATGATACATCACTCTAGGAGTGCCGTTCTCATTGAGAAACAGAGGATTAGCAGGTCGAGGGTTAAATTCTTTGTCATAAGTCTTGACAATATCAAATAAAGCTGATATACTATCAATAGAGACAGTCATCGTATCATCGGTTAAGCCTCCGTTTTCGGAGAGAACACCGTCAGGTATGGTGGCTATTTCTTTTATATCTTTTAGCTCATACGCTCTCGAAAAAGCTTCGCCGCCTTTATTTGGTAGTGCTTCCTCGACATATAATTTTAGCAAGTATTTTGCATTGCCTTTTTCATAAATAGAATAAAGACTGTGCATAAATGCCGTGTTTTGTAATTTTGTCTTGCTTGTTTTTTCTGAAATCGAAGTGTCAAATAAAACAGCATTTTTGATAATGTTATCTATATCGCCAAGAGCAGAAACGGCTGTTTTTGATTTTACTGCATGGTTTTGCGTTTCTTTTATCAGAACATCCCCCATGAAATATCCCTGTTCATATCAAAGTTATGTGCTCTCCCAGCTCCGGAATATACTCTTGCTGACGATTTAATAACCTCATAATTACCGGAGTCTTTCGCTCTCCAATCACCGAACCACGCTCTGAAGAAAGGCGACTTAACGCCGAGCTCGCTATAGAATTTACGAGCCCATTTTTCGGACTTTTTTATATCTTCAGGAGTAAACTCGTTTATGCTTTTCCTGCCAATACTACGCAATATTTTAACATCTTCTACTGTTATAGGAGAATTATCTTCTTCAAGCGAATACTTCCCACCGCTACCCTCAGTATCGGTGTTTTCTTTTGCAATCGATTGCACTTCCGCCCTGTTTTCAGCCGCCGCCTTAAACGCATTCGCCCACAGCTTTTCAATCTTTTCAAGCTCGTTTACATCTTTTGACAGAGTTTCCGCTACTTTATGGTTCACATCTGCACTGTTTAGGTACTGCTTAACCGCGCTTATAATACTGCGCAGGCGCTCCATAACACGCTGTACAAACGACTTTGATTTTGTTTTAACGATATTCTCGATAAAGTCCTTGTCGGTGATAAGGTTCTCTACAAAGCTCTCCGACTTCATAAGGCTTTCGGCGGCGTTTGCGGCAACCTCTTCGGTAAGGTCGGAGATATTATTAACTCCGGCTTTGGCGCAGCTTGCGGCGTACAAATGGACACCATGGTTGAAAAATTTTTAACAGCTTAATTATTTGTACTGATGAAAAGTTGATTGATTTCTGACAAGAGGGTTTCAGGGTGTCACTGACAAGTGATTTATTGTTTTCGACCGGGTGTGAGTACAAACAGTCTGCTTGCTATGATGATACAGATGAAGTTGTGATGCAGAAAATTATTGTATCTAGGTCAAAAGTTTTCTGATTTTGTTCTTGAAATATTATAGAAAAAGACACCTATCAAAAGTGATAAGTGTCCCAAAACATCGGTAATAAAATCTATATTACCATTCATTGAAAATGTTGTTAATCTGTATCATCTCTGCACCGTCGCAGGTCAGTATATCCTCATATACTGTACAAACAGCGGTGGCGCGTATCATATGTGATACGCGCCGCTCGGTTTATGCTGTTTTCAGCTTACTTTGTCGTTTTGCCGGATATTGTTGTATATC
>CAMEKZ010000090.1 GCA_945921635.1 uncultured Clostridia bacterium | reverse complement strand
AAGATGGTGGCGAGCGGTGAGCACGATGTAATAATATCCTCCTGCTGCCACACGGTAAATACGCTTATTCAGAAATACTATCCGCAGGCACTGTCAAAGCTAGCTATGGTAAAGTCGCCGATGCTGGCGCACTGCGAGGTGCTGAAGCAAAAGTACCCCGACTGCCATACTGTATTCATCGGCCCCTGTCTTTCAAAAAAGGCGGAGGCGGAAAGCTATGCGGGCGTGGTGGACTGCGTGCTGACTTTTGAGGAGCTGACCGGCTGGTTTAAGGACGAGAATGTCACTCTTGTGCAGTCGGATGACGAGCAGACAAAGCAGGAGCGCGCAAAGACAAGGCTTTATCCGACCACCTCGGGTATACTTCGCAGTATGAACAAGGACAACTCCGACTACCTATATATGGCTATAGACGGAGTAGAAAACTGCGCGAGCGCCCTGCGCGATATTATCGCGGGTAATGTCGGAAAGTGCTTTATCGAGATGTCCGCGTGCGTAAACTCGTGCATAGGCGGCCCCGCGATGGATAAAAAGCACGAGGGCGTAATCCACGAAAGACGCGCGATAGACAATTTCGCGGGCAAGGGAAAATTTGATGTAGAGGCGCTCCCATCAATGGATAAGAATATGCCGTTTATCGGCGTGGCAAAGAAGATGCCGGGAAGCGCCGCGATAGACGAGATACTCCGCAAGATGAACAAGACAACACCCGCCCAGGAACTGAACTGCGGAAGCTGCGGCTACAACACCTGCCGCGAAAAAGCGGTTGCTATATTGCAGGGCAAGGCAGACCTTACGATGTGCCTGCCGTATCTTAAAGAAAAGGCGGAGAGCTTTTCCGACAACATCATTACAAACACACCTAACGGCATCATGGTGCTGAACGAGGACTTAGAAGTGCAACAGCTCAATCGTGCGGCTCGCGAGATAATGAATATTAAAAATCTCAGCGACGTGCTCGGCTGTCCCGTTGTGCGTATACTCGACCCGATTTCCTACATGGAAGTAATGAACGCCGAGCAGAATATACATAATAAGCGTGTATATCTTGCCGAGTACGGAAAGTACGTCGAGGAAACAATAATCTACGACAAGAGCTATCACATAATCATGTCGATTATGCGTGATATAACAAACGAAGAGGTACAGCGCACCAAGAAGGAAAAGAACGCGATAGAAACCATAGAGATAACCGACAAGGTTATAGACAAGCAGATGAGAGTTGTACAGGAGATAGCGTCCTTGCTCGGTGAAACCACCGCGGAGACGAAAATCGCCCTGACCAAGCTCAAGGAGAATTTGAACAATGATTAACAGCAAGTCATTCAGCTTTTGCACCGATATTGGCTATCAGAGTGTAAACAAGCACGGAGAACAGCTTTGCGGCGACCATGTCGAGCTTGTTGAGCAGGATGAAAATTCAATAGTATTTGTGCTTGCGGACGGACTCGGAAGCGGCGTAAAGGCGTCGATACTGTCTACTCTCACCTCAAAGATAATTTCTACCATGATGGCGAACTCTATGAGCGTGGAGGAGTGCGTGTCTACAATAGCGGCAACGCTCCCTGTGTGCGAGGTAAGAAAGGTCGCATACTCGACCTTTACGATTATCAGGGTGGTAAACAACAGCGAGGCGGAGATAATCCAGTACGACAACCCGCAGGTAATTATGCTGCGTGACGGAAAAAACATCGATTATCCCAAGACAATTACCGAGATAGACGGAAAGACTATTTACCGCTCGAAAATACAGTTAAAGCTTGATGATACGTTTATCGCGATGAGCGACGGCGCGATTTATGCAGGGGTAGGCGCGGCGCTGAACTTCGGCTGGCAGAGAGAAAATATAGTCGAGTTTATGGAGCAGATATATGACCGCGAGCTTACTGCAAAGGCGCTGTCGTCTATGCTGCTTGATGAGTGCGTAAGGCTGTACGGCGGCTCTCCCGGGGACGATACCACGGTAGGCGTGATAAAGATACGCGAGCGCGAGCAGGTGAACCTTATGATAGGCCCGCCGTCCGACCCTGCGGATTTAAACAAGATGTTATCCCTGTTCTTCTCTAAGGAGGGAAAGCATATCGTATGCGGCGGCACGACCTCTACACTAACCGGACAGTTCCTCGGAAAGCCGGTCATACCGTGCCTTGATTATATCAGCCCCGATATACCGCCTATGGCGAAGATAGAGGGCGTGGACATAGTGACCGAGGGTGTAATTACGATAAGCCGCGTGCTGGACTACGCAAAGGACTATCTCGGTGATAACAAGCTGTATGACGACTGGACGGTACTACAGGACGGCGCGTCGTGTATAGCGCGTATGCTGTTTGAGGACGCGACCGACATCAATTTTTATGTCGGCAGGGCGATAAACGCCGCACACCAGAATCCGAATTTACCGATTACATTCAATATAAAAATGCAGCTCGTGGACGAGCTCAGCAAGTGCCTTAAAGACATGGGCAAAAAGATAAAGGTAAGCTATTTTTAATAGACTTGCATATATAAAAGAACAAAAGAAAAATACGATGAAAGGAACTTAGAAATGAGAAAATTCGACACAAAGGTGCAGTACCTTAAATACAAGGTGCTGAGAGAAATCGCAAGACACGCGTGGTCAGATGATTTTGAAAAGCCCGCGGAGACCTTCAGCTTTTTCAACGATGTTGCAAAGAATATAGTAAAAGACAAGCCGACAATGAGGTGCTGTATCTACAAGGAGCGCGCTATTGTTGCAGAGCGTATCAAGATAGCTATGGGCGGAGACAAGGAAAACCCGAACGTAATCGAGGTTATTGACATTGCCTGTGACGAGTGCCCTGTAGGCGGCTATGATGTAACCGAGGCGTGCAGAGGCTGTCTCGCACACCGCTGTGAGGACGTGTGCAAGAGGGGAGCTATCACCTTTGACGAGCACCAGAAGGCACATATCGACAAGACCAAGTGCGTAAACTGCGGCCAGTGCGCTAATGTCTGCCCCTACGGCGCTATCTTAGACTTCAAGCGTCCGTGTGAGCGTGCCTGCAAGGTAGGCGCAATCTCCCGCAAGAAGGACGACCCGCTGAGCGCGGCGGCACATATCGACAACGATAAGTGCATATCCTGCGGCGCGTGCGTGTATATGTGTCCGTTCGGCGCGATAAGCGACAAGTCGTATGTAGTTGATATAATCAATATTCTCAAAAAGAGCGAGAACAACACAAAGTACAAGGTATATGCGGTTGTAGCTCCGTCTATAGCGAGCCAGTTTAGCTACGCAAAGCTTGACCAGGTGGTGACCGCGATTAAAAAGCTCGGCTTTCACAGCGTAGTCGAGGCGGCGCTCGGCGCGGATATGGTAGCGTATAAAGAGGCCGCCGAGCTTGCTGAAAAGGGATTTCTGACAAGCTCGTGCTGTCCCGCGTTTGTAATGTATGTGAAGAAGGCGTTCCCGACGCTATCCGAAAACATTTCGCACAATTTGTCACCTATGGCGGAGATTTCCAAGTACATAAAGGAAAACGACCCAACGGCGAAAATCGTGTTTATTGGTCCTTGCACCGCAAAGAAGATGGAAATACAACTTGAAAGCGTAAAGCCGTATGTAGACAGCGTAATGACCTTTGAGGAGCTTCAGGCGGTATTTGACAGCCGCGATATTGAGCTGTCAGAGCTTGAGGGCACAATGCTTGACAATGCTTCGTACTACGGAAGAATATTCGCTCGCTGCGGCGGACTTGCGGACGCGGTGGCGCAGGCGCTTAAAGAGCAGGGCAACACCGAGTTTGAACTTAAAGGCATATCCTGCGACGGTGTAGAAGAATGCAAGCGTGCGCTGCTTCGTGCGTCCAAGAACGCACTGCCTAATAACTTTATCGAGGGCATGGCGTGCGTGGGCGGCTGTATCGGCGGCGCGGGCTGTCTTACTCATGGGGAGAAGAACAAGGCAGAGGTGGACAAGTACGGTATGCTTGCACACGAAAAGACGATAACAGAGGCGGTGTCCGCGTTTACCGATATAAGCGGAAAGGGTAAATAAGACAGCAGAGATAATAAGTGGTTATTACGGGTTATAATTCAAGAGGGCATCCTCTGGGGAGGATTTATAATGAACTTACTGCATCTTAAATATGCGGTGGAAATTGAGAAAACAGGTTCGATAACCAAGGCGGCAAACAACCTGTTTATGGGACAGCCTAATCTCAGCAAGGCTATAAAGGAGCTGGAAAACGAAATCGGCATAACCATTTTCCGCAGGACTACAAAGGGAGTAGTGCCGACGGAAAAGGGCGGCGAATTCTTAGGCTACGCAAAGGCGGTGCTGGAGCAGTTTGACGAGATGGTGTCGCTGTACAAGCCTAAGGTAGACGACGCGGTGCGTTTTAGCATATCGGTACCGAGGGCAAGCTATATCACAAAGGCGTTTGCAAATTTTGTGAGTATGCTTGATACAAGCAAGGATATTTCGATAAACTTTAAAGAAACTAATTCCATGGACGCGGTGAACAATATACTGAACTACGACTTCAAGCTCGGTATCATACGCTATCACAACATACACGAAAAGCAGTATTTTGCGATGCTTGACGGAAAGAACCTGAAATACCGCCCGCTGTGGGAGTTTGAGTACCGTCTGCTTGTAAGCCGCGACAGCCCGCTCGCCAAAAACGGAGATACGGTAAAATACAGCGACCTTGAGGAGTATATCGAGATAGTGCATGGCGACCTTACCGTGCCGTCGCTCTCATTTACCAAAATGACAAAGTCGGCTGTACCCGAGCACAGGAAAAAGCGTATCTATGTGTATGAGCGCGGAAGTCAGTTCGATTTGCTCGGAAATCTGACAAATACCTATATGTGGGTGTCGCCGATGCCCAAAAGCTGTCTTGAACAGCACAACATGGTACAGCTAAAATGCGACATACCGTATAAGGTGAACAAGGACGTGCTGATTTTCCCTAAGGGTTATCATTTAAGCAGGCTTGACGAGCAGTTTATAGCCGAGCTTGAAAGGGTAAAGGAAAAGATAAAGATGGACGGGTTGTATTAAGTTTTCGGCATCTTCGGAAGGATAGTAAAATGGATATAAAAAAGGCGCTTGTTGATTTGTGCAGTGCGGACGGCGTATCGGGTGACGAAATCGCCGCCTCGCAGGTCGCTCTATCTATGCTCAAAGAGTATACCGATGACTGCGAAATCGACAGGTTTTATAATGTGACGGGACATTTCGGACAGCGTGACGACAGCCGCCCGACGCTTTTGCTTGACGCGCATATCGACCGCATAGGCTTTATAGTGACCTATATAGATGATGACGGCTTTGTAAAGGTGGCGCAGTGCGGCGGCGTAGACAGGCGCATAACTGCGGCACAGACCGTCACGATACACGGCAAAGAAAAAATCAAGGGCGTGGTATCGGTACTCCCGCCCCATGTAAAAAGCGACAAGGAATCGGTCGCAAAGATAGACGAGCTTGTTATTGATACCGGCTTTTCTAAGGAGGAGCTGTCGGAGAAAATCGCGCTCGGCGACAGGATAACTATAGACTGCGAGCCGTGCGAGCTACTGAACGGCAGAGTCTGCGCGAGTGCGGCGGACGACCGAAGCGGCGTAGTCAGCATACTGTACGCATTGGAGCTGTTGAAAGATAAGAAGCTCAGATATAATATTGACGTATCCTTTACCGTGCAGGAGGAAACAGGCGAGCGCGGAGCGAAGATGATAGGCTACAGAGCGGCGCCCGATATGGTGCTTGAAATGGACGTCAGCTTTGCGGCAACCCCCGACAGCGAAAAGCACAAGTGCGGTGTGCTGTCAAAGGGCGTGATGATAGGCATTGCCCCATCGCTGAGCCGCAGGATGTCAGACGAGCTTATCTCTCTTGCAGAGGAAAACAAGATACCGTATCAGATAGAAGTAATGGCGGACGAAACAGGAACAAACGCCGACGCGATAGGCGTATCAAAGGGCGGCGCACAGGCGTGCACGCTTTCTATTCCGCTTAGATATATGCACACGCCGGTCGAGGTAGTGGATATCGAGGATATAAAATCGACAGCGGCGCTTATTGCGGCGTTTGCTGAGGAAAAGGGCGGTGAGCAGGATGCTTGACATGATGCCGGATATGATGAAAGAGCTGTGCGCCCTGTGCGGAACAAGCGGTGACGAGCGTGAAGTGTGCGATTATATCATCACAAAGCTGCCGAAGAACTGCGAATACAAGGTAGATCCGCTCGGAAATCTTATAGTAAACAAAAAGGGCGCGAGGACGCCTGTAAACAAGGTCATGCTTGCGGCACATCAGGACGAGGTCGGCTTTATCGTGACCTATATCACCGATGACGGATTTTTAAAATTTGCGCCGGTCGGCGGGATAAACCCCGAAACCATTATAGGCAGACAGCTCCGCTTTAAAAACGGCACGATAGGCGTGATTGGAACAAAGGCTATCCATCAGCAAAGCGAGAGCGAGCGCGGAAAAGCGCCCAAGCCAGAATCTCTTTATATTGACATCGGAGCGGTATCTAAAAAGGAAGCCGAGCAAAAAGTTCGGCTTGGCGACTGCGCGTATTTTGTGAGTGAGTATTTCGAGTTTGGAAACGGCATGATAAAGGGTAAGGCGCTTGACGACAGGGCAGGCTGTGCCATCATGCTTGATATGCTGCAAAAGGATCTGCCGTACGATATAACCTGCGTCTTTACGGTGCAGGAGGAGATAGGCACGCGGGGCGCGCGCACGGCGGCTTATACCGTGTCGCCCGATTATGCGATTGTGCTTGAAACTACCACCGCCTGCGACTTTTCGGGAAACGAGGGCGAAAAGCGCGTCTGCGAGCTGTCAAAGGGTTGTGTGGTAAGCTATATGGACAAAGGCACTATTTACAGCAGAGAGCTTTATAATCTCGCCTTTGACACGGCAAAAGAGCAGAATATCCCGTGCCAGACAAAGACCGTGGTAGCGGGAGGAAACGACAGCGGAGCGATACACACCGCGGTCGGCGGCATACAGACTATTGCGCTGTCGGTGCCGTGCAGGTATCTGCACTCGCCCGCGTGCGTGATAAAAAAAGATGATCTGATAGCTACACAAAGGCTTGCGTATGAGATGTATGTCAAGCTTTGCGAGAAAGAATGATAGAGCGGATTTTACAGGATACACAGCCGGATTTTTCGGCTTTCCCGCCCGATAATCCTATAGTCGGGCGGATATGCGCGTATTATAAAGCCTACGGCGCGGGGTATGACTTCTGCAAGTTTTATATCGGCGAACATTGCATTATTATGCGGTATGAGGGCGAGCTGCTGATATACGCGGATAAAGACGCGGACTGTGACGAGCTTTCGTTTTTTGTACAGGCGCAGGGAAATTGTGCTATAACCGTAAATGAGGAATCGCACAGGATTTTTGAAGAATCACGCGGCTATGCGGCGCAAAAGCTTTACAGAATGTCGCGGCGGTGTGACGGTGGCAAATCGGACTGTTCGGGTGAGTTTACCGTAGAATATTCCGCAGTCGGTGAAGTGATAAAGGACAGCTTCGGACTGTGCGGCGGCGCGTATGACGGCTGGTATGCGGATATATGCCATAGGGTACGCCACGGAATAAGCAGAATTTCCGTCATCAAAAAAAGCAGCAGAATAGCGGCGGTGTGCGTGATAATGTATCAAAGCGGCGGCGAGGGCTTTTTATCCGATATATGCGTAAATAGCGAGTACCGCGGACAGGGGCTCGGCAGAGAGATACTGGGCGCTGTGGAGAATTTATGCGGCGCGGACAGGCTCTCGCTTGTATGCAAAGAAGAAAATATCGGGTTTTACAGGCGGTGCGGCTTTGAAATAGCGGGCACATTGTACAAGTCGGAAAATATACAGATTAAATAAGAGGATATAACAAATGAGTTTTTTTAATATTGACGCGCGGATAAGCGAAACGGCCGAAAAGGCGGAAAAGCTTTGCGCGCCGCAGTTTGAGAAAATAGCAAAAACAGCGCGGTACAACGGAGAAAAGGTACTCTACGCGTTTATACATAACAATGTCGCGGAGATGCACTTAAAGGGCACGACCGGCTACGGTTATAACGATGACGGCAGGGACAAGCTCGACAAGATATACGCCGAGGTGTTCGGCTGTGAGGACGCGCTAGTGCGCCACAGCTTTGTAAACGGCACGCACGCGCTGTCTACTGCGCTGTTCGGCGTGCTCCGCCCGAATGACACCCTGCTTTGCGTTACGGGAAAGCCGTATGACACGCTGGACGAGGTTATATCGGGAGAGTATGGCGGCTCGCTGAAGGAGTTCGGTGTGAAATACGCTCAGGTGGATCTGCTCCCCGACGGTACGCCCGACATCGAGGGCATAAAAAAGGCGGCGGCGGCAGGCTGTAAGGTGGCGTATATTCAGCGCTCGCGCGGCTACTCGCTAAGACCTTCGCTTACCATTGAGAAAATCGGTGAAATTATCGCGGCGGTGCGCTCGGTAAACGAAAAGGCGATTGTCATGGTGGATAACTGCTACGGCGAATTTGCCGAAACGCGCGAGCCTACCGAGGTCGGCGCAGATTTGATAATCGGCAGCCTTATCAAGAATCCCGGCGGCGCGATAGCACGCACGGGCGGCTATATCGCGGGCAAAAGGGAGCTTGTCGAGCTTTGCGCCTACAGACTGACCACGGTTGGCACGGGTAAAGAGGTCGGCTGCTCGCTCGATGAAAACAGGAATATGTATCTCGGCTTTTTCCTCGCTCCGCAGGCGGTGGAGAATGCGCTGAAAACCTCGGTGTTTGCCTGCGCGTTTTTCTCACTGCTAGGCTATGAGGTTTATCCGAATTACGACAGCGACAGGACGGACATAATCGCGGCGCTGAAATTAGGCAATGAGGAGGCCTTGTGCGCGTTCTGCCGCGGTATACAGCACGGCTCGCCGGTAGACAGCATGGCGGCGCCCGAGCCGTGGGATATGCCCGGCTATGACAGCAAGGTCATTATC